>NZ_CP032624.1:0-303949 GCF_003627055.1 Gryllotalpicola protaetiae | reverse complement strand
GGGGTTCTGCTCTATGGACGGCCCAGCCGTTGCCGGTGATCGACGAGAGGATGCCGCGCAGCAGCCCGCGCCCGTCGTCGTAGACGACCTCGACCTGAAACTGAAGGTCCCTGCCTCCGGGCAGCCGACGAGTGAGGGCTCGAAGCCCGTAGGCGATGACGAAGTGCAGGGCGGTCACGGCCAGGGCGAGCAGCCAGAGTCCGGCTCCGGCGGCCATTCCGATCGCCGCGGTCTCCCACACAGAAGCGGCCGTGGTCAGGCCGCGGACCGTGCCGCGGCGGGTGAGGATGAGCCCAGCACCGAGGAATCCGATTCCCGACACGATCTGGGCGGCGACGCGTGACGGGTCCAGGATCACGTGAGAGGAGAGCACATCCGTGAAGCCGTATTTGGACACCAGCAGGAATAGCGCCGACGCCGTGCCCACGATGGCCTGAGTGCGGAGCCCGGCACTTCGTCCTCGGAGCTGGCGTTCGAGTCCGATGAGGGCGGAGAGCGCGAAAGCGAGCAGCAGCTCGCAGATCTGCAACCAACCTTGGCCTTCGAACATCGACACGGCGTGCGTCATCGCCGGACCTGCCTGGCTGCCTGAAATGAACTCATAGACGCTTTGTTCCCATTCGCACCAGTGTCGGCACGTGCTGTCGCACAAGATCGGCCGGGCAGTTCGCCGCCCAGCGGTCGTCGTGCGATGAACGTCAGTAGGTCTCCGCTCGGCGCAGCCCCTTCCTGCGGCGACCGCGCGTGCTCCATGATGAGGAAGCTCCTCGGAGGGTGACGGTCTCTGGCGGCCGCGGCTTCAGGCCGAGGCAGAAAGGTGTGACATGGCCGCGGAGCTCGACGGCGGGCACGATGCGCCGGAAGGATCTCAGCCCGTTCACCGCAGGTGGCTGGCGGCGCCCGACGTGGTAGATGTCTTCGTCTACACGGTCGTACTCGCGTTGGCTGTGGAGTTCTTCCCGCAAGTGCTTTCCGAGTCGTTCGTGCTCACCCTCTTGACGGCGGTCCTATTGAAGCTGGTGCTCGAGCTTGTGGTGTGGGTGAAAGCAGCGCTGCTCAGGCGGATCCGAACGGCTGCGTCGCTATGGCGCCGGGTCATCAGCATCGCGACGCTCATCCTCGTCCTGCCCGGCAGCAAGTTCGTGGTCCTCGAGCTCACGGCGCTTGTCTTCGGAGGCTCCGTGCGTCTCGGCGGGTTCTTCCTCGTCACCGCGCTGATCATCGTCCTCATGCTGGCCCGCGGCGGAGTTCGCAGGCTTCTTCGCGCCACGTGATCGGCCAAAGACACTTTGTCGATCTGGCCGCCGGCGTCGGCTGTCCAGAGCGATCATCGGTTCAGTTGTAGTGCTGCGGGCGCGCCTCTGGCCTCACTGTCATGAAGGGCAGGCCGGGGAGAGCGGACGAGGCTGAGAGCACTCGGACGCACGGTGGTCGCGACAGGCTGATATCCCCACGCCGGCTCGAAGCGTTTACCGATGGAGTGTTCGCGATCGCGGCCACCCTGCTCGTCCTCGATGTGAGCGTCGAGGCCCTCGGCTCCGGCATCCGCACGAACCATGAGCTCTGGACTGCACTCGGGAAGCTGAGCCCACAACTCATCGGCTTCGGGATCAGCTTCCTGATCCTCGGTGCGTTGTGGGTTGGGCACGCGCGCCAGTTCGAGCACGTCAGGGTCGTCGACACCGTCGTTCTCACGCTCAACACGGTCCGTTTGCTTGGCGTCGTCGTCGTGCCCTTCACCACAAGCCTCAACAGCGAGTACGGCCACTTGCTCGCGGGGAGGCTCCTTCTCCCGGCGAACTTCTTCTTCGTCGTTCTGCTGAGTGCGGCGCAGTCGTTCTATCTGACCGCCCGGCCGGAGCTGTTTTTGAGGGGTGTGACCGCTGAGCAGCTCGTGCAGGAGAGGTTGAACTCGCTTGGCGCGCTGGTCGCTGCAGCCTGAGAGGCGGCAGCCGGTCACCTCCGCGTATCGACGGATGCACCCGCTCAGTTCCGGAGTTCGAGCTCGGCGCCGACGACGACCGCGTTGTTGAGGGGGAGGGCGGCATACCCGACCGCGGTACGCGCGTGATTCCCGATCTCGGGTCCGAAAAGCTCAAGGACGAGCCCGGAGAACCCGTTGATGGCATTGGTGGTCTTGCCGTAGCCGCTCTCGGCGTTCACCATGCCACTCACGCTCACCCAAGCCGCGATGCGGTCCAGATCCCCGATCGCCCGCTTCACGCTCCCGAGCACGGAGAGAACGGTCTGGCGGGCGGCGAGGGTCGCCTCCTCGATCGAGACCTCGGACGGCACCTTCCCGAAGGGCCCGACCAGGGTGCCGTCGTCTGCCTGGGGCGAGTGCCCGGAGACCAGCACGCGCCTCCCGGACACGCGCACCCACGCGAACGAGAAAGCGACGCCCGGAGGCGCGACGGCTGCCGCGGGAAGCGAGAGGCCGAGCGCCGCGAGCCGTTCTTCGATGATCGTCATGGCACCACTGTCGCAGGAGCACGAGGACCGTGACGGATTTTCGATGACGCGTTGCATGGTCGGCCCGGAGCAGCATCCGCGATCTGTTAGTTTGCGTGGCTATGGCCACCACGCCGGCTCTGCCCGCACCCTCGGCCGACGTCGATCTCTCCGCACGAGACCTCTCGGTGGACCTCGCCCGGGTCTTTGCCGTGGTCGTGGTCGTGATCGTCCACATGCTCATGATCGGCGTCGGCATCCACGACGGCCAGATCGTGGTCACGCAGCCTCTGCAACGGCAGCCCTGGTATGTCCCGGCGACACTGTTCGGGCAGGTGATGCCGCTCTTCTTCGCGCTCGGGGGCTTCGCGACCCTCACCTCGTACCGCAGGCGTGACCTGACGGCCGCCGAGTTCATCCGCAAGCGCACCCTGCGGATGGCGCGGCCGACGCTCTCGGTGTTCGTCGTCTTCGCCCTCGCCGGCTGGCTCGCCTTCCTTCTCGGCGTCGACCCGGAGCTGGTGAATGTGGTCCTCGCGGGGGTCGGCACCCCGCTGTGGTTCTTCGCGGCCTATCTCCTGTGCCAGGCGTGCGCGCCCCTGATGGTGCGGCTGCATCGCACGCATCCGCTCGCCACCTTCGTCGTGCTCGCCGCGGGCGCCGTCGCGATCGACACGGCACGACGGCAGAGCGGACACGTCTCGATCGGCTGGCTCAACTTCTTCTTCGTGTGGCTATTCGTGCAGCAGATCGGATTCCTGTACGCGGAGCGCGTCTTCCACCGCAGACGCATCCTGACGCTCGGCGTCTTCCTCGCGGCTGCGTCGCTGCTCGCCGTGCTGGTGCTCAACCGCATCTACAACACCGACATGCTCTACAACCTGAACCCGCCGTCTGTGCCGCTGATGCTGCTCGGCATCGCGCAGCTGTCTCTGCTCGTGCTGCTGCACCCGGCGCTCGAGAAGCTGATGCGGTCCCGCGTCGCGCAGCTCGTGGTCTTCGCCATCGGAACCCGGCTCATGACGGTCTACGTGTGGCACATGACGTGCCTGCTGCTGGTCACCGGGGTGGCGCTGCTGATTCCGCATGGCCTGCCCGACCCGGCCTCGGGGGCATGGTGGAAGTCGCGCCCGCTCGTGCTGCTCGCCACCTTCGCGCTCATCTTCCTCATCTCGCTGTGGTCGGTGCGCTTCGAGAAGGCGCCGCACATCCCGGACGGATTCCGGGGGCCGGGCCTTCCGTGGGCACTCGTCGCAGTGGTCGTCGCCTTCATCCCGATGTTCGCGATCACCGACTGGGGGATGGACAGGTGGCTTGCGCTGGCAGGCCTCATCGGCCTGGCCGCGACGCTGGTGCTCCTGCGGCCTCAACGAGTCGCTGTCGGCCCGCCTACGCGCGGTCGTGCAGGGTGACGTAGTACCCGTCGGGGTCCGCGAAGGTGAAGGTGCGCCCGAACGGGCCGTCGATCGGCGCAGACACGATGGTGTGGCCGTCGGCGACCAGCGCATCGTGGATCGACTGCACCTCGGTGGCGTGCAACCAGAGCGCGACGCCGACGCCGGGCTGGGCGATCGAGGTGAGGTCGGTGCCGGGAATGACGTCGCGCAGCGCGAAGGCGATCGGCGTCGTCGCGAAGACCACGGCGTGCGGCGGACCGGCCGGCGAGCGCACGAGGCCGAGGTACCGCTCGTAGAACGTCTGCGACGCGTCGAGGTCGCGGACCTGGATGGAGATGAAGTCGGGGCCGGTGGCTGGCATGATGTTGCTCCTTCTGATGTGTCAGTTAGCTGACATGGGACAATGTATGTCAGAATACTGACATGAGTCAAGACGGTGATGGCGTCGACCTCGAGACGTCGCTCGGCTACCTGCTGAAGGAGGCCTCGAGCGCGCTGCACGCCGCCATGGAGGCGGTGCTGCGGCCGCTCGGCATGACGATCACGCACTACTCGTGCCTCGAGCTGCTCGCCCAGCGCCCCGGTCTGTCGAACTCCGAGCTCGCGCGAGGCGCGTTCGTGACGCGGCAGTCGATGCACGTTCTGCTTCAGGCTCTCGAGCGGGACGGCTACGTGGCCAGGGCGGCCGCGGCGCCGGTGGGGAAGGCGCTGCCCACCCGGCTCACCCCGAAGGGGAGGCGCAGCCTCGAGCAGGCATCCACCGCGGTCCGAGCCGTTGAGAAGCGGATGCTGGGCGGCATGACGTCGGGCGAGCAGACCGCCGCCTTCCGGGCGCTCACGAGCATGGTGCGCTCGCTACGTGATGAGCTGCCCGACGAGGTAGCTGACGATCAGGGTGCCGGCGCCGACGGCGAGGGTGCGCGCCAGGGTGCGCACGACGTTGGTGCGGCCGCTGCGCGCGCCGACGATCGACGTCACCACGAGTGAGACGAGGACGGCGACGACGATCGCCCACGTCTCCGCCCGCTGGGGCACGAGTGCGGTGATGAGCAGCGGGATGACCGCTCCGATCGCGTAGGCGACGACCGCGCCGACACCGGTGCTCAGGGTCTCCGCCGCGGACATGACGTGGCGGATGCCGTGCTCGGTCTCGAGCTGCGCCGCGAGCGCGTCGTGGGCCATCAGCTGGCGGGCGACCTCTGCGGCGAGCGCTGGTTCGACACCGCGGCTGCGGTAGTGCTCGGCGAGCTCGGCCGCCTCCGCTGCCGGATCGCGCGCGAGCTCCTGCGCCTCGGCGGCAGCGGCCGTCTGCTGGGCCTCCCGCTCGGTCGCCGCCTGCGACCACTCGATCCCGCCGGCGGCGAGCATGCCAGCCACCGTCGCGATGATCGCGACGACGAGCAGCGACCGGTCGTTCGCGCCGGCGCCCGCGAACCCCTCCAGGATGCCCGCGGTGGCGATGATCCCGTCGTTGGCGACCGCCGTCCACAGCCGCAGCGAGCCGGGGTCCGACGCCGCCGCCCGCAGGCGCGCGAGCCGACCCCTCGGAAGGCTCGCCTCGGCTGCGGCATCCATCGTCATGAATGCGATTATCGCGAGTCCTGCGCGTGGCTATTCTGTTGCTACACATAAACGAATTGACGAGGCGCTCAACGGCGAGCCCGGTAACCGGAGATGAATCGTGGTTGAGAAGACTGTTCGCGAGCGCACCGGCATGTTCAACAAGGACCACCCGCACTACAAGTGGATCGCCCTGAGCAACACCACGCTCGGCATGCTGATGGCGACGATCAACGGCTCGATCGTGCTGATCTCGCTGCCCGCGATCTTCACGGGCATCAAGCTCGACCCGCTCGAGCCGGGCAACGTCAGCTACCTGCTGTGGATGCTGATGGGGTACATCCTCGTCACCGCCGTGCTCGTGATGAGCTTCGGGCGCCTCGGCGACATCTACGGCCGCGTGCGCATCTACAACCTCGGCTTCGTCGTGTTCACCGTGGCCGCGATCGCGCTCGTGTTCGACCCGTTCGCCGGCGGCGGCGGCGCCCTGTGGCTGATCGGCTGGCGCGTCGTTCAGGCGGTCGGCGGCTCGATGCTGTTCGCGAACTCGACGGCGATCCTGACGGACGCGTTCCCCGTGAACCGCCGCGGCATGGCGCTCGGCATCAACCAGATCGCCGCGATCGCCGGCACGTTCCTCGGCCTCATCGTCGGCGGACTCCTCGCGACCCTCGACTGGCGCGCGATCTTCCTCGTGAGCGTCCCGTTCGGCATCCTCGGCACGATCTGGTCGTACAAGTCGCTGCACGAGGTCGGGGCGCGCGGCACGGGGCGCGTCGACTGGTGGGGCAACATCCTGTTCGGTGTCGGGCTCACCGCCCTGCTGGCCGGCATCACCTACGGCATCCAGCCGTACAAGGACAGTGCGACCGGGTGGCTCAACCCGTGGGTGCTTGCCGCGATCATCGGCGGCGTCGTCGTGCTGGTCGTCTTCGTGCTCGTCGAGCAGCGCATCACCGACCCGATGTTCAACCTCCGGCTGTTCCGCATCAAGGCGTTCGTGTGGGGGAACCTCGCCGGCCTGCTCGCCTCGGTCGGCCGCGGTGGCCTGCAGTTCATGCTGATCATCTGGCTGCAGGGCATCTGGCTGCCGCTGCATGGCTTCTCGTACGAGTCCACCCCGTTCTGGGCGGGCATCTACATGCTTCCGCTGACGATCGGATTCCTGGTCTCCGGCCCCTTGTCGGGAACGCTCTCCGACCGCATCGGCGCGCGTGCCCTCGCCACGGGCGGCCTCGTGCTGGTGGCGGCGACCTTCATCGCGCTGCTGATGATCCCGGTGAACTTCAGCTACCTCGAGTTCGCCCTCATCACCTTCCTCAACGGCATCGGCTCCGGCATGTTCGCGGCCCCCAACCGCACGGCGATCATGAACGCCGTGCCGGCGAACCAGCGCGGCGCGGCATCCGGCATGACGGGAACTTTCCAGAACGCGGGCAACTCGCTGTCCATCGGCATCTTCTTCTCGCTGATGATCGCGGGCCTCGCGAACACGCTGCCGAAGGCGATGACGACGGGTCTCACCGCGCACGGCGTGAGCGCGGGGATCGCCGCCAAGATCGCGGCGACCCCGCCGGTCGGCAGCCTGTTCGCCGCGTTCCTCGGCTACAACCCGATCAAGTCGCTGCTCGGCCCGACCGGCGCGCTCGACACGCTCTCCAAGTCCGACGCCGCCGCGCTGACCGGGAAGACGTTCTTCCCGCAGCTGATCTCCGACCCGTTCCACTCGGGCCTCGTCATCGTGTTCATCGCGGCGGCGATCATGTCGCTGATCGGCGCGGCCGCGTCGCTGCTGATGGGCGGCAAGTACGTGCACGCCGAGCCCGAGGGGCCCGTGACGCCGGAGCCGGCCGAAGAGCTCAGCGACGTGTAGCCGCCGCCGTGAGCATCCGGGGCAGACGTGTTCGCCGGCCCTGATCTGGGAACGGTCATCTCAGACCGACTCACGAAGAGGAGACCCAGATGGCGACGGCAACGGCAACGGCCCGGAAGCAGGGCACGCGAACGGGCGCGGCCCGCGCGAAGAAGGAGAATGCGGAGAAGGGATTCCTCGCATCGGCGCAGCTCACCGGCGACCTGCAGCGGGTGCTCGTCGACTTGATCGAGCTCAGCCTGCAGGGCAAGCAGGCGCACTGGAACGTGGTCGGCAAGAACTTCCGCGACCTGCACCTGCAGCTGGACGAGATCGTGCACTCCGCGCGCGAGTTCGCCGACGTGATCGCCGAGCGGTTGCGCGCCCTGCACGCGGCGCCCGACGGCCGCAGCGTGACGATCAGCAGCGCGACCTCGCTGCCGGTCTACCCGAACGGCGAGGTCGACACGGCCGAGACGGTTGATCTGATCACCGCGCGTCTCGAGGCGGTCGTCGGCACGATGCGCGAGGTGCACGACGAGGTCGACGACGAGGACCCGACCACCGCGGACATCCTGCACGAGATCATCTCGACCCTCGAGCAGTACGCCTGGATGGTCAGCGCCGAGAACCGCACCCCCTCGGTGTGAACGGCTCCGATCTCGAAGACCGGGTGCGCGGCGCGCTCGCCGGTCTCGCGCAGGTGCACGGCCGGGTCGACGACGCGCTGCGCTGGGCGACGGATGCCGGCCGCTGGGCGCCCGCGCCCGGAATCGGCCGCACGCCCGAGCTGTGGGACTTCTTCGTCGAGGCCGCGGCGCTCGACGTCGCCGCCGCGCGGGTGCTGGAGCCCCATCTCGACGCGCTGGCGATCCTGGGCCAGGCGCCCGAGCCGGTCGACCTCGGCAGCATCGACGCGGACGCGACCAGCACCTGGGGCGTGTTCGCCGCAGAGGGCGGGGGCCTGACACTCACCGCGCGGGAAGAGGGGGACCGGTGGCGCCTCGAGGGCGGGAAGCCGTGGTGCTCGCTGGCGCGAGTGCTGAGTCATGCGCTCGTCACCGCGACCGTCGCGGGCGGCGCGCGACGGCTGTTCGCGGTGTCGCTGCGCGCCCCCGGAGTCACGGCCGACGAGGGCCCGTGGGCGGCGCGCGGGCTCACCCAGGTGGTGAGCGCTCCGGTGCACTTCGACCGGGTGGAGGCGGTTCCCGTCGGGGGGCCGGGCTGGTATCTCGAGCGGCCGGGATTCTTCTGGGGCGGGATCGGCGTGTCCGCCTGCTGGCTGGGCGGAGCGGTCGGTGTGGCGCGAGCGCTGCTGTCGGCTGCGCAGCGCCGAGAGCCGGACCAGGTCGCACTCACCCACCTCGGTGCGGTCGACGCCCTGCTGAACACGGCGCGCACGGCGCTCGGGGCGGCGGCCCGCGCGGTCGACGGCCCGGTCGCCGGCGTCGACTGGCCCGTGCTCATGCTGCGCACGCGCAATGCGGTGGCGGATGCCGCGGAACGGGTCGTCACCCACCTCGGGCACGCCCTCGGGCCGGCCCCGCTCGCCCTCGACGCCGAGCACGCGGCACGGGTCGCCGACCTGCAGCTCTACCTCAGGCAGCACCACGCCGAGCGCGACGAGGCGGCGCTCGGCCGCGCCATCCTCGAGTCGGAGCGGCGGCCGTGGTGACGTTCACGCACCTCGACGCGAGCACCGCAGAGGACGCGTGGCAGGGCTCGCCCCGCTGGCAGGGCGTCGGCGAGCTGCGCCTGCCGCAGACGGCCCGGCTCGTCGTGCTCGCCGCGCACCCCGACGACGAGAGCCTCGGCGCAGGCGCGCTGATCGCCCGCGCCAACCGCCTCGGGTGGGCGGTCGACATCGTGGTCGCGACCGACGGCGAGGCATCCCACCCCGCATCGCCGACGCACACACCCGAGCAGCTGCGCGTGCGCCGCCAATCCGAACTGCACGGCGCCGTCGCCGCGCTCGCGCCGGACGCCCGGCTCACGACGCTCGGTCTGCGCGACGGCGGGCTGCCCGGTCAGGAGCATCTGCTGCGCGCGGGAATCGAAGCCGTCATCGCCGCCGGCGATCCGCCGCTGCTCGTCGCACCATGGTGCGCCGACGGGCACGGCGACCACGAGGCCGTCGGCCGGCTCGCGCACGAGCTCGCCGCCGCGCGCGGGCTGCGGCTGCTCGAGTACCCGATCTGGCTCTGGCACTGGGCGGCGCCCGACTCGCCGGAGGTGCCGTGGGCGCAGCTCTCCGTGCTGCACGCCGACGACGCCGAACGGGCGGCGAAGCGGGCGGCCACGGGCGGTTACGTGAGCCAGACGTATCCGCTCTCCGACGCGCCGGGTGACGAGGCGATGCTCGGCCCTGAGATCCAGCGGCACTTCGACCGCAGCGAGGAGGTCTACGTGGAGCACGGCGGCGCGCTTCCCGCGCGGTTCTTCGATGAGTTCTACGACGGCAACGCCGACCCGTGGGGCTTCGAGACCAGATGGTACGAGGAGCGCAAGCGGGCGGTCACGCTCGCCGCGCTGCCACGGCCGACGTTCGGCCACGCGCTCGAACTCGGCTGCGCGACCGGTGTGCTGACCGCGCAGCTCGCGCCGCGCGTGGAGGAGCTGCTCAGCGTCGACATCTCGGCAGAGCCGCTCGCGCGTGCCCGGCGGCGCGTGAACGCCGGGCACGTCTCTTTCGAACGCCTCGCGACACCGGGGGAGTGGCCGGACGGCGAGTTCGACCTCATCGTGCTGTCGGAGGTGGGCTACTACTGGGGCGACGAGCTCGCGCTCGGCATCGAGCGGATGCTCGGCTCCCTGTCGCCACACGGTGCGCTGCTCGCGTGCCATTGGCGGCACCCGGTCGCCGAGTACCCGCTGTCGGGCGACGAGGTGCATGACGCGCTGCGGCGGCGCTCCGACCTGGTGCGCACCGTCTCGCATGTGGAGGAGGACTTCCTGCTCGAGGTGTTCCAGCGTCCCCCGGGCGCGTCGGTGGCGCGCGAGACGGGACTCGTGTGAGCGCCGCTCCGATCGCCGCAGTGGCGGTGGTCGTCCCGGTGCGCGACGAGGAGGAGCGGCTGGAGCGCTGCCTCGCCGCACTCGCGTCGGCGCTCGCCGCGGTGGGAACCCGCGTCGCGACGCAGACGATGATCGTGCTCGACGGCTGTTCCGACCGATCGGCGCAGATCGCCGCGCGGTGGCCGTTCGGGCGCATCGAACAGGCCGGCCTGGGCGTGGGCCGGGCCCGCGCGGCCGGCGTCGAGGCAGCCATCGGCAGGCTCGGCGGGATTGCGCCCGACCGCGTCTGGATCGCCAATACGGATGCCGACTCTCAGGTGCCCCGCGACTGGCTGTCGCGTCAGGTCGACCTCGCCGACGGCGGCTGGGACACGGTGCTCGGCACCGTCGCCCCCGACCCCCTCGACCTGCCCGAGGTGCTGCGAGACACCTCGGTCTCGCACGCGGCACGCTCCGGCGCGCCCGTGTACGGCGCCAATCTCGGCGTGCGCGCGAGCCGGTACCTGGCGGCCGGCGGGTTCGCCCCCGTGTACGAGCACGAGGACGCCCGCCTGGTCGCCGCCCTGCGTGCGGGCGGCGCGCGCATCACGTCGGACCGCGACCTCACCGTGCTCACCTCGGGGCGGCCGGTCGGCCGCGCCCCGGGCGGTTACGCCGGGTACTTGCGCCGCGCGGCCGAACTGGCCCGCGCGGCGCCCGACTCGCTTGAAGAAGCGGGTTAGCGCAAGGCATCCGCCTTCAGCTTGTCGAATTCGGCCTGCGTGATCGCGCCGGCGTCGAGCAGGTCCTTGGCGCGCGCGATCTGCTCGACCGGGCTGCCGCCCTCCGGACCGCTTCCCGCGACCGACCGGATGTAGTCGTCAGCCGCATGCCGGGCCCGCTGCTGCGCCTCGAGCTGTCGCTGACCCATGCCGCGCCCGCGCGCGATGACGTACACGATCGCGGTGATGAGCGGCACGATGACGAGGAAGAGGATCCAGATCGCCTTCACCCACCCGTTGAGCGACTTGTCGCGGAACAGGTCGCCGATGATCTGGAACAGGATCATCAGGTAGGCGATGAAGAGGAAGATCTCGAAGACGAGCCAGATGGATTGGAAGAAGGTCATTGTTTCTCCTGGTTGGGTGGTGCGGCCTCGGTCGAGGTCGCGATGGGGCGGGGTCGTGAGAATCGATGCCAGCCGAGCCAGAGGGCGGCGAGAACCACGGCCGAGCCGAGGGCCGCGATGAACCAGCCCCACAGCATCGACCACATCGGTGCGGCGAGCGCGTCGAAGACCGCAGCGGCGGCCGGCGCCGAAACCGCCTGCGGCAGCTCGTCGAGATAGCGCGCCCGCACCACGGCGAGTGCGATCGCGAGCAGGCCCATGCCGAGCGCGACGCAGAGCGCCGCGATCGTCGCGATGCGCAGTCGGGCGCGCGCGAACGCGACCGCGGCGGCGATGAGCGCCGCGGCGAGGAACGGAAGGGGGCCGTTCGCGCCGTCGAGCAGACGGAACCATCGCTGCAGCGTGACGATGTGATCTGACTCGAAGATCGTGAACGACGCGTCGATCACCGGGATCAGCGAGGCGCCGGGCACGTTGCGGTCGATGAGCGCCTGCTTGATGCTCTCGGTGACGCCGGCGAGGTTCAGGCTCACGGTGCCGTCGTCGACGGTCACCTCGCCGGTGCCGTCGCCGGTGACGACGCCGACGAACTGCCGGTGCGCCTCACGGTTCGCGGCGGTCCACACTGAGGTGAATGCGTCGCTGTCGACGAACCGGCGGGTCTGGCTGCGCACGAGTGTCTCGAGCCCCGGCAGATCGACGCGGTCGGTGACGGCGGTCGTCACGCCATCGGTGACCGCGGTTCTGATGGCGGGATCCTTCGCGAGCGGCGTCACCACGGCCAGGTAGCCGTCGGTGTCGCTCACGTGCGTGTGCGTCCAGCGGGCCACCACCGAGAGGGGCGCCGCGAGCCCCACGAGCACGAGCAGCAGCGTGACCAGGATCGATCGCCAGTTCAGGTTCACGTCACTCCTCGAGTTCGGTCGGTGGTCGGCAGCTCGGCGTTCGAGCTGCGCGAGGCGAAGATGTTGAGCCCGAGCGCCCGTGACAACCGCGCTGTGGCGCGCTGGCCGCGCACGCTGTTGCCGGCCTTGTCGAGGCGCGGCGAGAACGCGCCGATCGCCCCTTTGCCGGGTGCGACGGCGACGACGCCGCCCGAGACACCGGATTTCCCGGGCACGCCGACTTCGAGCAGCCACTCCCCGCTGTGCTCGTAGAGCCCGGAGGAGGCGAGCACAGCGACGGTGTCGCGACTCACCGCGTCGGAGACGACCTGCTCGCCGCTGACCGGGTTGACCCCGCCGTCGGCGAGCGTAGCGCCCATCACGGCGAGATCGTGAGCGCTCACCAGCAGCGAGCACTGCCGCGTGTACAGGTCGACGATCTCCTCAGGGTCGCCGTCGAGCCGGTCATAGCTGCGCAGCAGGCGGGCGATGGCCCGGTTGCGGTCGTTGGTCGCCGACTCGGAGGCGTAGACCTCCTGGTCGACGGCCAGATGCCGGCCGGCGAAGGCGGACATCGCCGCGGTGAGCCGGCTCCACTTCTCGGCAGCCGTCGCACCGGGCACCAGCGCGGTGGTGGCGATCGCCCCTGCGTTGACCATGGGATTCATCGGGTGCCCGTCGTTGAGCTCGAGAGCGACGACCGAGTTGAAGGCAAGGCCGGTGTTGTTCACGCCGATGCGCTCGCCGACCAGGTCGCGGCCGAGCTCCTGCGCGACGAGCGCATAGACGAACGCCTTCGAGATCGACTGGATGGTGAATGCGGTGACAGCGTCGCCCACGTCGTGCGCCCCGCCCGTGACATCCACGACGGCGATCCCGAACAGCTCGGGGTCGGCGGCGGCGAGGGTGGGGATGTAGTCCGCGACGGCGCCATCGCGGTCGGCGAGCAGGTGTTCGTGCGCGTCTCGCACGAGCGCGTCGACCCGCTCCCACCCGGGCAGCGAGCCGGTCGAGACCTGCTGCGCGACGTCACCGGAGCGCGTGTTGAGCATGGGCGATCACCCTCTTCCCCATCTCGCGGTGGCGGGGATGATGGGGGAATGGCTGAGCCTGCCGAAACCGGGACCGAGCGGAACGAGTCGTACGCGGAGCGCCTGCGCGAGCGGGTCTATGTCGGCTTCACGGCCCTGGCCGTGCTGCTCGCGCTGTCGTCGCATGCCCACGAGCTGAGCGCGGGCGCCGCCGCGCTGACGCTGTTCATCACCGTGGCGGGCGTGCTGCTCGCCGGATTGGGCGCCGACCTGATCGCGTACACCGTGGCGCACTCCGCGGTGCCTGGCCGCTCCGAGCTGCGCCAGTTCCTGCGCGTCGCCCGGGGCGGTCTCGCCTCGGTGGCCGTGCCGTTGGTGCTGATCGGGCTGGCGGGCCTCGGCGTCATGCGCCTGCCTCGCGCGCTTGCGATCTCTCAGGTGGTGCTGCTCGTGACTTTCGGGGTGATCGCGCTGGTCGCGCTGCGCCGGGTGCGTCTTCCGCTCTGGCAGCGGATCTTGCTCGTGGCGGTGCTGATGGCCGTCGGCGCATTCGCGGTCGTGCTCGAGCTGGTGGCGCACCTGCTCTGACGGCGCGCTCGGCTCAGGCATCCGCGCTCGTTCGCGTTCGTCTGTTCGTCCAGGTGATCGCGCGCACGATCTGCAGCACGCCGAGCACGAGCAGTGCGATGCCGAGCCACAGCCACAGCACGACCGAGTACAGCGGCGAGAACAGCAGGATGATGCCGACGACGATGCTGAGCAGTGCGAACAGCAGAGTCGGCACCTTGAAGCGCGCGCTGCCGAGGGTGGCGAGAGCGGCGATGCCCTGGATGACCCAGAGGATGCCGACGAGCACCCCGACGAAGATGAACAGTGCGGTCGTGGCGGCCCCGAGACGCGTGAACGCGATGATGCCGCCGATGATGAACAGGGCGCCGAGGATGATGTGCCCGGCCTTCGCCCACCCGCTGAGCGCCGCCGCGAACAGGCCGAGCGCGACGTAGATGATGCCGCCGACGACGGCCCAGGCCGCGATGACGGCTGTGACCACGGCGGCGGTGTGGCCAGGCCACACCAGGATGAGGATCCCGATGACGGCCGAGACGGCGCCGCTGACGGCGAGGCCGGTCCGGAGTGAACCGGACAGCGAGCGAGCCTGTTCTTCTGTGATGGACATGTGCGTGATCTTCCTCCGGTAGGGGCTAGAACGAGTCGAGCTGCTGGTCGATTTCGGGAAAACGGGTGAATTCCGGCTTCTCGATGAGCGCGCCGCGAGCGACGACGAGCTCGACGTCGGCGTAGGCGCGGAATCCCTCGAGCGGATTCGCAGGCAGCACCACCAGGTCGGCGGACTTGCCCGTCTCGACCGATCCGGTCTCGTCGCCCAGGCCGAGAAGCCGCGCGTTCGCCTGGGTCGCCGCATGCAGCGCCTGCGTCGGAGTGAGGCCGCCGTAGCGGGCGGCGAGATCCAGCTCGCGCCAGGTGTTGTAGTGCGTGACGTAGGTGAGCGCGGAGTCGGTGCCCATGCCGAGCGTGATGCCGTGGACGACGGCGTCGGCTGCGCCCTGGATCATGCGAGCGAGGATCATCTCGGCATTCGCCCGCACGATGTCGTTGATGCCCGTGACGCTCTGATCGAGTTTCACCAGTGGCAGCGCGGCCTGGAACGTCGGCACCAGTGCGGAGCTGCCGTGCAACGAGCGCGGATTCTCGAGGAACAGCCCGATCATCTCGTCGTCCATATCGCAGCCGTGCTCGATGGTGTCCACTCCCGCGCGGAGCGCGCGTTTCACGCCTTCCCTGCTTTGCGCATGGGCGGCGACGAGGATCCCGGCGACGTGCGCCTCATCGCAGATCGCCGCCATCTCCTCCTCGGTCATCTGTGGCCGGCCTGCCTCTCCGATCGCGCGCGCGTCGGTGACACCGCCGGTTGCGGCGATCTTGATCGCCGTGACTCCCTTGCGCAGGTTGCGGCGGACGTTGCGTCGCGCGTCCCACGGGTTGTCGCCCACCAGTGCGATCAGGGGTGCGCCGTGGCCGCCCGTGGCCGCGAGCAGCGGACCGGCGGCCAGGAGCCGCGGACCGAGGACCCGGCCCGCTTCGATCTCCTCCCGCAGCGCGACGACCTCGTAGCCGACATCGCCGAGGCTGCGGATGGTCGTCACGCCGCTGTTCAACTGCGTGGTGACATTGATGCGGGTCCGCCGCTTCAACATCGCCTTGCCGGCCGGACTGTGGAAGAACACGGACACCGCGCCCTCGAGGGATTCCTTCGCGAGCACGGCGGGCAGCGGCTTGCCGTCGGCGAACAGGTGTGCGTGCGCATTGATCAGACCGGGCAGGAGATATTTGCCGGTCAGGTCGATCTGACGCCGGCCTGTGGCGACCGTGGTCTCCGCCGAGGGTCCGACGGTCTCGATCCTGCCGTCTGCGCCCACTGAGACGGTCTGATCCAGGAGAACGGTGCCGGTCTCGTCGCCGGTCACGATCGTGGCGTGGGTCAGTGCGAATGGGGTGTTCATGATGTCCTGCCAGGCGAGTCGCCGTCGAGGCGGCGAGATGGGTGAAACGCGGTGAAGAGTGCTCCGACTTTGGCGCCGACGCACAGACTGACGAATGTCTCTACGGCGTCGGCCACGCGTGCGACGTCCATCGACGCGAAGGCGACGAGCCCGACCGTCCCAGGGACGAGCAGCAGGAACGCCGGCTGGAAGGTGATGCTCGCGGGCGCGGCAAGGGCCCGCTGCGCGATGAGGCGGGCGACGATCAACAGCGCGGCGGCGGTGGCGCCGGTGGCGACGACCTTGCCGACCAGCGGGGTCAGCGCCGAGAGCACCCCGTAGGCGCAGGCCATCGTGATGACGCTCACCCCTGTGAGGGCCGGCGTCGACCCGAACGCGAGGCCGACGCCGATGGCGAGCGGCACGATGCCGATCCAGGCGAGCCACAGCGGCGGCAGCGCGGACCAGCCGGCGTGCTCGGGGCCGGCGATGGCGAACTGCCCGATGAGCCCGGCCGAGTGCGGATCGAGGTGGAGCCCGGTGAGGGCGACACCCGCGGTGACGCCTGCCACCATGAACCCCAGCACGACGAGGCCGTAGACGAGCCGAGCCGAGCCAGTGACGATGTCGGTCGCGGTCAACTCGAGCAGCGCATTGGTGATCACGGCCCCCGGCACCAGGATCGCGATCGGCGCGCAGACGGCGAACAGCGGAACCTGTGCGATACCGGCCACGTGGGCGAAGCTTCCGACCATCAGCGTCGAGACGAGGGTGGCGGCGAACGGCACGATCGCCGCCGCCGCGGCGATGCGGCCCATCGCGACGGTCACCGCCCCGACGACCGCCCCGACCAGCACGGCGACCAGCACGGACCACCAAGGCGAACGGGTCAGCACGGCGAGGCCGACCGAAGTGAGCGTGCTGCCGACCACCCAGCCGAGCTGGGGGTGCCGTCGAACCATGGCGCGCACCGCCGAGATCTCATCGGGCGCCGCCGCGAGCGGCAGCGCGCCGAGCTCGAGCGCACGCGCCAGCTGGTTCGCGCGTGCGGCCTGCCGAAAGGACAGCTCGTCCTGCGTCGTGGCGACCACCGGAGCGAGACCGGAGTCGCGGTCCGAGACGATGACGAGCTCGGGCATGACGGAAAAGCTCAGCGCAGGCATCCGACCGCCGTCGATGTGGGTGAGTGAGTCGCGTACATCCGTGACCGACACGCCCGCGTCGAGCAGCAGGGCGCCGAGGCGGCCGAGAGTCGTTCCGCGAGCCCCATCGGACTGCGTCATCGGCGATCCGACCATGCCAGCACCCCCTCGAGCGGGTCAACCCTGAAACTGGCCTCAGCCTGTCGCGGCACATCGCTGGTGTCCACGGATTTCACCCGCCATTTCACCCGGCCGTCACCCGTCGCGTCGCCGGCGAGCCCTCAGCCGTACGTGGCGGTCGCCAGTCGGCTGCCGACCGCGACCGCGTCTGCGCGGTTGGTGACGCCGATCTTGCGGTACACCGATCGCAGCTGCGTCTTGACCGTGTTCGGCGACACGTGCAGCGCCGCTGCGATGTCGGCCACGGTTTCATGGGCGACGAGGGCTTCGAGCACGCGCCGCTCGCTCTCGGTGAGCGCCCTTGTGATGCTGCCGGCAGGGCCGGCGAAGTGCAGGTCGGCGGTCGCCGCGTCGAAGGCGGCGGCCGCGCTCGGGCTGAGCCGCGCACGGATGAGGGGCACAACCGTCGCCGGCATGGTGGTCGCGAGGCGGCGGAAGCCCTGCCGCGTGACCGAGGCGGCGAACTCCTCCGCGAGATGCGGCGAGACCTGACCGCCCCTGAGGGCTTCGAGGCGCGCCGCGAGAGCGGCGAGCTGCGCCCGCTGCATGGGCGACAGCGCGGCCCGGGTGCCGAGATAGCGCAGGTCCTCCTGCGCCTCGGCCAGATCACCGCGGTGCACGGATGCCTGCGCCGCCGCGATCCGCGTCAAGGGGCCCCGCGAGCTGCTGGCCGAAGCCGCGCGCTCTGCGCCGCTGATGTCGCCGAGCGCCAGCAGCGCCTCGATCCTCGTCGCGTCGACGAGGTCGGACGCGAACGACCCTTCCTGCACGAGGTGCGTGGCACTGGCGACGGTGACCAGCTCCAGCGCCTCCGAGGGCTGCTGCCTGCCGAGCGCGAGCCGGATGCGCGCGAGAAGCTCGAACGGCCAGATGATCTCGAAATTGTCGATCGCATCGAGCTCGGCGATGCGCTCGTCGGCATCCTCCGCCAGCCGCTCGACGCTGAGAAGCGCGGCGGCGGTGCGCTCGGTGCCGAACGCGGCGCTCGCATACGCGGCCGTCGGGGACGGCAGGGCCAGCGCCTCAGCCAGCGACCGCTCGGCCTCGCCGAGCGAGCCGCGGACCGCGTAGGCGACAGCGATCCGTCCGGCTGCGCTGCGCTGCGCCCCGCCCGACGTCGAGGAGATGCCGATCTGGCGCGCCACCCCCAGCTGCCGCAGCGCGCCCAGGGTGTCGCCCGCCATCAGGAAGGTCGACCCGATCTGGTGGTGGAAGAGCCACAGGGGCCCATCGTGCTGCGCGCTTCCGGCGAACTCGCTCTGCCTGATCCAGTCCTCGAGCCGACGGAACGAGCGCAGCGCGGCGGCGATGTCGCCGCCCGCACGCAGGGCGATGCCCTGGATCATGGTGAACAGCCCGACCGTGGTGGGGTCGCCGGTCGCGGTGAGCGCGTCGAACTCGGAGGGGTCGAAGGGGCGGCTGGTGCGGACGAGCACGCCACCCAGCGGGTGGGCGATGCGCAGCACCGGGTGGCGCTCGAGCATCTCGTCGGAGAGCGTCGCCGCGGCATCCTGCAGCGCACGGTAGTCGTGGGTGAGGAAGTACCAGACATTGCCCATCAGGATCGCGACGATGCGCTCTTCGTCACCGTCGGCGACCGCCTGGGCGAGCTCCTCGCCAGGGTCCGGCTCGTCGGTCTCGGCCATGAGACAAAATATAGACAGAACGGCGCGCGGCGATGCGCGTGTTACCGAGCCCGGTCTGCGCCAGGCGGAACGGATCGAGCCGGGCGCCGCGGCGCGGTCAGGCGGCTGCGGCCTCGGCGTCGCGGTCGCCGGTGCTGCGGTAATCGGCGGCGACCATGATCGGCTTGTGGTCGCTCACACCGGCCGGCAGCGTCGTCACGCCGCTGATGTCGAGACCCGTTGACGTCGCGAAGTCGAAGTGGCCGCGGAAGTACCGGTACCTGGCGTAGGTGCTGCTGTCGCTGCGGTTCAGCTCGTAGCCGGACTCGACCATGCGCGCGCGCAGGTTCTTGTGGAACCAGGGGTAGTTGAAGTCGCCGACCATGAGGGCGGGCAGGCCGGGCCCGAGCTCGCGCAGCTTCTCGTGCGCGGCGTCGATCTGCGCGCGGCGCAGCGAGTTCACGGCGGTCAGCGGTGAGGCGTGGAACGACGCGATGACCACCTCGCGCTCTTCCTCGGTGTCTTCGAGCCGGGTGCCGACCACGCGCTCGTCGGCCGGCGCCAGCAGATGGTCGTGCAGCGACTTCTTCAATGCGAAGTTCTCGGTCGCGACCATCGTGAAGCGGTGCTCGCGGTAGTAGAGGGCGAGGCCCAGGCGGTTGCGCAGCGTGGCGCCGGCCAGCTTGAGCGCGCCGATGCGCTCGGGGAGCCCGGTGGCGCCGCATTCCTGCAGGCACAGCACGTCGGGATCATGGTGCTCGACCAGCGGCACGAGCTCGCCGCTCGCGTGGTTCTCGCGGAGGTTGTAGCTGATCACCTTCATCGCGGACACATTACGACGACAAGCCGATGATTGCTCGGGGTTGCGCTGGGCATGTCGGGTGGACAAGCGGTGAATAGGTGGTGAGCGGATGCCGTGGAGCGCGTTCGGCTCATGGTGAACCCCGCCGTGCGCGATCTCGTGGTGTCATGGGGAAGTAGCGCTCAGGAGGCACCATGACCACCCTCGATTCCATCGAACTCACGACCATCGACGGGCGCAGCACCACGCTCGCCGAATGGTCGGGCAAGGCCAAGCTGATCGTCAACGTCGCGAGCCGGTGCGGCCTCGCGCCGCAGTACGAGAAACTCGAGGCGCTGCAGCGGGAGTACGGCGACCGTGGATTCACGGTGATCGGATTCCCCAGCAACCAGTTCCTCCAGGAGTACGGCGACAACGAGAAGATCGCCGCGTACTGCTCGGCGACCTGGGGCGTGACCTTCCCGATCATGGACCGCATCCGGGTGAACGGCCGGCACAGGCATCCGCTCTACAAAGAGCTGGTGACCACGCCGGACAGCGAGGGCGAGGCCGGCAAGATCAAGTGGAATTTCGAGAAGTTCCTGGTCGCCCCTGACGGCGCGACCTGGCGCTTCCGGCCCAAGACCGAGCCGGACGACCCGCGGGTGATCGCGGCGATCGAAGCCGCGCTGCCTCTCTAGCGAGCCAGATCACGTCGCGGCCGAACGACTCGACCAGCAGGGCGAGCGCGGCGGCGACGCCGAGGGCCGCGGCGGGCGTGGGCAGCAGCGTCGAAGCCGCGAGCACCAGCGCGATGCCGCACGCGGCGGTGACCACCTTGCGCCAGTAGCGCGGCGGGAGCTGCGCGGTGAGCCATGGAGCCACCCAGCCCGCCGCGACGAAGACGTAGCGCATCAGCCCGATCGCGAGCACCCACCAGCCGAGCAGCGGCGCGGCGCCGACGCTCAGGGCGAGCAGGGCGAAGGCGTCGACCTCCATATCGAAGCGCGCGCCCACGGCGCTCTCCGTGTGCGTACGGCGCGCGAGCCAGCCGTCGACCGCGTCGAGCGCGAGCGCCGGGGCCGCCACCGCGACGAGCAGCTGTGGGGGCACCGGCTGCGACAGCGACGTCACGACGAGCGCGGTCACGAGCCCGATCAGGGCCGAGCGCGCTGCGGTGGCGGCGTTCGCCGGGCCGAACCGCTGCGCGCGCGAGCGGATGAGGCCGCGCGCCAGCAGCGCCGCGGCGACGGCGAGGTACGCGGCACCGGCGACCCAGCCCGCAGGCGTCAGCGGGGCGGCGCGGCCGAGCAGATACAGCGCCGCGGCGCCCGCCGCAAGCCACCACCAGGGAATCGATTGAACCCTTGCCATCGTCGTCTCCGTGTACTCATCATGACGCTCAGAGTGGACACGGATTCCAGGGGCCGATCGGTTCACCGCGGCGACCCCGGCGATGCGATGGCGTTCTGGGCGACCGGCCCGGGCGTGGGCGAGTTGCGCGCACAGCCGCTTGCGGCGCGCCGCGAGGGCGAGGTGGCGGTGCGCACGCTGTGGACCGGCATCAGCCGCGGCACCGAGTCCCTGGTGCTGCGCGGTGCGGTCCCGGAGTCGGAGAGGCAGAGGATGCGGGCGCCGTTTCAGGACGGCGAGTTCCCGTTCCCGGTGAAGTACGGGTACTTGAACGTGGGTGTCGTCGCCGACGGGCCGCGCGAGCTCGCGGGCCGGGTCGTGTTCACCCTGTTCCCGCACCAGTCCGCGTTCGCCGTTCCCGAGGCGGCGGTCACGCCCGTGCCGGAGGGCGTGCCCCCGCGTCGCGCCGTGCTCGCCGGCGCGGTCGAGACGGCGGTCAACGTGCTGTGGGACGCCGACGCGGCCGTCGGCGACCGCGTCCTCGTGATCGGAGCGGGCATGATCGGATGCTCGGTCGCACGGCTCGCCCACGGCATCCCCGCCTCTCGCGTGACGCTCGTCGACGTCGACGCGAGCAAGGCGGCGGTGGCGGAGCGGCTCGGCGTCGCCTTCGCCGCGCCGGATGCGGTCGGCGACGGCTTCGACGTCGTGATCGAGGCGAGCGGCACGCCCGCAGGCCTCGCGCTCGCGCTGCGCGCCGCGCCCGACGACGGCGAGGTGGTGGTCGCCAGCTGGTACGGGGACAGGCCCGTGCCGCTCGAGCTGGGCGGCGACTTCCATTCGCGGCGCCTCACGATCCGGGCGAGCCAGGTCGGGGCGGTCTCACCGCGTCGGCGCGCGCACCGCTCGACCGGTGAGAGGCTCGCCCTCGCGCTCGAGCTGCTGCACGACGACGCGTTCGACGCCCTGCTGTCGGGCAGCTCGCCCTGGACGGAGCTTCCCGAGGTGATGGTCCGCATCGCGGCGGGTACCGAACCGGCGATGTGCCACACGATCGACTGGGCGCGCGCATGAACGCGAGGTTCTCGGTGACCGTGCGCGACCACATGATGATCGCGCACAGCCTGAAAGGCGAGGCGTTCGGGCCCGCGCAGGCGCTGCACGGCGCGACCTTCGTCGTCGACGCCTCCTTCTCTGCGACCGAGCTCGACGAGGACGGCATCGTGATCGACATCGGCCGCGCGACGGAGGCGCTGCACGAGCTGGTCGGCGGCTTCAGCTACCGCAACCTCGACGACGTGCCCGAGCTGCGCGGGGTCAACACCACCACCGAGCGGCTGGCTCAGCTCATCGGCGACGGGCTCGCGGCCCGGGCGCGGGCAGGCGAGTTCGCGCCCGCCCGGCTCACCGGCATCACGGTGACGCTGCACGAGTCGCACGTCGCATGGGCCGCCTACGAGGTCGAGCTGTGACCCGCGTGGTCTGGTTCCTCGTGCCGGCCGGCATCGACGACCCCGAGCGGGTGAGCGGCGGCAACGTCTACGATCGACGGCTGCGTGACGGGCTCGCGCAGCGCGGCTGGGACGTGCGGATGCTGGAGGCGGCCGCCGCCGCCGACGTGCCCGCCGCGCTCGCCGCGGTTCCCCGCGGTGCGGTGGCGCTCGTCGACGGGCTGGTCGCGGGGTGGGCTCCCGATGCGATCGGGGCTGCGGCGGCCATCCGCCTCATCGTCCTCGCCCACATGGTGCTCGGAGCGTTCGCCGACGCCGACGGGGCCGCGCTCGACGCCGAGCGCCGCGCGCTGGCGGCAGCCGGCCGGGTGATCGCGACGAGCGCGTGGACCGCGGGCGAGCTCGTGCGTCGCGGACTCGTCGACGAGGAGCGGGTGAGCGTCGCGCTACCGGGCGCGTCCGGCGCCCCGCAGGGGCACGCTCCCGGATCCGAGCACCGGCTGCTCTGCGTCGGCGTGGTCGCGCCGCACAAGGGGCAGGACGTGCTGCTCGAGGCGCTCAGCCGCCTGCGCGCCCGGGAGTGGACGTGCACCCTTGCCGGCTCGCTGGCCGTCGCCCCCGATTTCGCGGCCGGGGTCGCGCGCGCCGCGGCCCGCTTCGAGGGCCGCGTGCGCACGCCGGGCGTGCTGCGCTCGGCCGAGCTGGAGCGGGCCTACCGCGGTGCGGGGCTCGTCGTCGCACCGTCGCGGGCCGAGAGCTTCGGCATGGCGCTCGCCGACGCCCGCAGCCGTGGGATCCCCGTCATCGCGAGCGCCGCCGGCGGCATCGGCGAGGCCGTCGCCGGCGGCGGCGCCCTGCTCGTGCCGCCCGACGACCCGGAGGCGCTCGCGCACGCGCTGTGGCGCTGGCTTGCGAACCCGCGGCTGCGCGCGCGGCTGCGGGCGGAGGCCGTTGTCGCGACGCACCGGGCGCCGCGATGGGCCGACACCGTCGCCGACGTCGACCGGGTGCTGGGGGCCGCATGAGCATCATCTCGACCGTCACCGCCGACTGGCTCGGCCTGCGCCAGGGCGCGGACGACGCGGCCAGGTCCGAGGCGCTGGCCGCGCAGGCGGCGCACCTCATCGCACCCGGCCCCGTCGTCATCCACGACCTCGGCAGCGGCACGGGCGCGATGATGCGCTGGCTCGCGCCGCGCCTGCCCGGCCCGCAGCACTGGGTGCTGCATGACGGGGACCACGAGATCCTGGCGCGGCGCCCGCCGGGTGCGGCGACGGATGCCTCAGGCCGGCCCGTGCTCGTCACCACGAGCGTCGAGCCGCTCGCGGAGCTCGCGGAGCACTCGCTCGGCGGGGCGTCGCTCATCACGGCCTCAGCCCTGCTCGACGTGATCACCCTCGAGGAAGCCGCGGCGATCGTCGCCGCCTGCCAGCACGCAGGGGTGCCCGCGCTGCTCAGCCTCACGGTGACGGGCGACGTCGCGCTGGACCCGCCCGACGCGCTCGACGAGACCCTGCGCGCCGCGTTCAACGACCATCAGCGGAGAGCGGCCGGCGACCGCCGGCTGCTCGGGCCCGACGCGGTCGCGGTGATCGGCGCGCTGTTCGACACGATCGGCTGGCGGGTGCGCACCGAGCGGACGCCCTGGCGCCTCGGCCCCGACGACGAGGCGCTGTTCGCGACCTGGCTCACCGGCTGGGCGGGTGCGGCGGAGGAGCTGCTGCCGGACCTCGCCGCCGAGACCGCGGACTACCTGGGCCGGCGTCGGGCGCAGCTCGCGGCAGGCGCCCTACGCGCCGAGATCCAGCACGAGGACGTGATCGCATGGCCGCGCTGACCGTCTCGGCCCGCACCCGCGCGTGGGTCTCGCTCGGGCTCGGCGCAGCCGTGCTCGTCGGAACGGCCGCGACGGTCGGCGCCGGGCCGTTCGTCCACGGCGTGCGCTCGCTCACGCCGGCCGCCGTCGTCGCGGCGCTGGCGCTGACGGCGCTCGCGACGGCCGCCGCCGCATGGCGGTGGCGTGCGCTCGCCGCACGGGTCGGGGTTCCCCTGACACGGCGTCGCGCGGTCGCCGAGTACTACCGCTCCCAGTTCCTCAACTCTGTGCTGCCCGGGGGAGTGGTCGGCGACGTCGACCGCGCGTGGCGGCACGCCACCGCCGCCAGCGATACGGCCGCCGCAGCACGGGCCGTTGTGGGCGAGCGCACGGCGGGCCAGCTCGTCCAGCTGTGCGTCGTCGCCGTCGCGCTGCTCGCGCTCGGCGCCGGGTCGGCGCTGGCCGCCGCGGCGTGGCCCGCTCTTGCGACTGCGGGGCTGGTCGCGGCGGCGGCGATCGCCGTGGCGGCGAGCAGGGCGGGGCGGCGGATGCTGCGCCGCGAGCTCGCCGCGCTGCGCACGGTGTTCGCGAAGCCCGGCACCGGGGTGACGGTGGTCGTCGCGTCCGTCGTCGTGCTGGGCGCGCATTCGGCGACTTTCGTCATCGCGGCGCTTCTGGTCGGCGCGCATGCGCCGCTGCCCGAGCTGATCGCGCTGGCGCTGCTCGCGCTCACCGCCGGGTCGCTGCCGATCAACCTGGGCGGGTGGGGTCCGCGCGAAGCATCCGCCTCCCTGTTCGCAGCCGCAACCGGGCTCGGGGCCGCGACGGGCGTGGCCGCGGGCGCGGCGTTCGGCGTGCTCGCGCTCATCGCGGTGCTGCCTGGCGCCGTCTTCGTCCTCATGCGGAGGCGGGCGTGACCCGGCGGCCGTACGTCACCGTGAGCTGCGCGATGTCGCTCGACGGCTATCTCGACGACGCCCGGCCGGAACGGCTCACGATGTCGAACCGGGACGACCTCGAGCGGGTCGACGAGTTGCGCGCAGGCCAGGACGCGATCCTGGTGGGGGCGAGCACCATCCGCCGCGACGACGCGCGGCTGCTCGTGAAGAGCCCCGCCCGGCGCGATCGGCGCATCGCCGCCGGGCTGCCGCCGTCGCCGGCGAAGGTGACCGTGACGTCGAGCGGGGAGCTGTCGCCCGACGCCGCATTCTTCGCGCAGGGCGACTCGGCGAAGCTCGTGTACTGCCCGTGCGACCGCGCCGACGAGCTGCGGAAGCGCCTCGGCGACCGCGCCACGGTCGTCGGCCTCGGTGACGGCCGGGTGCCGATGGGCGAGCTCGCGACCGAGCTCGCCGAGAGGCGCGGTGTACGCAGGCTGATGGTCGAGGGCGGCGGCAGCGTGCTGACGCAGTTCCTCGCCGACGACCTCGTCGACGAGCTGCAGCTCGTCGTCGCCCCGTTCTTCGTCGGGCAGGCCGGGGCGCCGCGCATGGTCGAGCCGTCGTCGTTCCCGTGGACGGCCGCCCGGCGCGCCCCGCTGCTCGAGACCCGCCGGATCGGCGACGTCGTGCTGCTGCGCTACGCCCTGTCCGAGCGCTGCCGATGAGCCGCCGTCGCCTGCGGCCCGGCACCGCCGTCGCCGTCGCCCTGCTCGTCCTCATCCCGCTCGTGCCGGGCCTGCTCGCCGCGCGCCGCGCGGCAGCCATGATCGCGCTGCCGGCCGAATCGATCGTCGCCGTCATCGTGCTCGCACTGCTGCCATGGCGGGCGGCGCGCGTCGCTGTCGCCGTGCTGTTCGGGGTGCTCGTCGGCGCCGGACTGCTCGCCGCCGCGGCCGATTTCGGCTTCGAGCAGTCCCTCGACATCCCCTTCGACCCGAGCGACAGCCCGCAGCTCATCGACGCGTTCGGCGTGCTGCGCTCGTCGATCGGCGCGGGGTGGGCGGTCGCGGTGCTCGTCGGGGTGGTGCTGCTCGCGCTGACGGTCATGGCGACGCTCGCGTGGGCGGGGCTGCGGGTCGCGGCGGCGGTCAGGGCGCGGCCGCGCCCGGGTGGCGCGACGCTGGTCGCGGTCGCCGCGGCCTGGGGGGTGCTCGCGCTGGTCGGGGTCTCCATCATTCCGGGGCGGCCGGTCGCGGCATCCGCCTCGATCGGCGCGATCGGCCAGGCTGCGCAGCAAGCGGCCGAGACGCGCACGGCCGTCGCGCGGCTGCCCGCAGAGATCACATCGGATGCCTACGCCGGCCTGCCCCCGTCGCAGCTGCTCACGGCGCTGCGCGGCAAAGACGTCGTGTTCGCGTTCGTCGAGAGCTACGGCCAGGTGGCGGTGCAGGGCACCGGCTTCTCGAAAGGCGTCGACCGGACCCTGCACGCCGGGCAGGCGCAGCTCGACGCCGACGGCTACTCGGCGCAGAGCGCGTGGCTCACCTCGCCGACCTTCGGCGGGCTCAGCTGGCTGGCCCATTCGACCCTGCAGACGGGGCTGTGGGTCGACAAGCAGCCGATCTACAGCAAGGTGATCCGCAGCACGAGGTTCACGCTGAGCGACGCCTTCCACAACGCAGGGTGGAAGACCGTCAGCGACGTGCCGTCGGACGCGCAGCCGTGGCCGTTCGGCACGTCGTTCTACCACTACGACGAGCTGCTCACCGCGAACAACGTCGGCTACCAGGGCCCGAGGTTCGGCTACGCGCGCATCCCCGACGAGTACACCTGGAAGTACTTCGCCGACCACGAGCTCGCCGGCCCCCACCAGCCGGTGATGGCCGAGGTCGACCTCGTGTCATCGCACACGCCGTGGGCGCCTCTGCCGCAGCCCGTGCCATGGTCCGCGGTCGGCGACGGCTCAATTTACGGCCCGCAGCCGGCCGAGGGCGACTCCGCCGAGGACGTGTGGCGCAGCGCCGCCGGCGTCCAGCAGGCCTACGCGCAGTCGGTGCAGTACTCCCTGGGGTCGCTGTTCGACTTCCTGCACAACGTCGACGACCCGAACCTCGTCGTGATCGCTCTCGGCGACCACCAGCCGGCGGCGATCGTGAGCGGCGCGCACGCGAACCACGACGTGCCGATCGGCATCATCTCGAAGGACCCGAGCGTCATGAAGGCGATCGCCTCGTGGCACTGGCAGTCAGGCATCCGCCCGTCTCCCACCGCTCCGCTCGAGCGCATGGATGCTTTCCGCGACCGCTTCCTCGCCGCCTTTTGAACCCGGGCGGCCGCACTCTCGTGGTCTTGGTATGCGTCTTCCACTTGTATTGAGGGTCATCAGCGCCGTGCTGCTGCTTGGTGTCGCCGGCATCCACCTGTTCCTCGTCTTCGACGGCGTCGGCGGCTCGCTCGGCGTGCTGTTCGTGCTTCAGACCATCGCCGCGGTCGTGCTCGCGATCGCCGAGCTCGTGACAAGCGGTCCCCTCCTCGCGCTCGCCACGGTGCTCAGCCTGCTGTTCCTGATCGTCAGCCTGCTCGCGCTCGTGCTCGCGCTCACCGTCGGGATCTTCGGCATCACCGAGGTGTGGAGCTTCACGCTCGTGCCCGAGACCGTGATCGTCGAGGCCGTCGGGATCGTCGTGCTCGCGGTTTCGAGCGCGGTCGTGCTGCGCAGGCGGCGCGCGGCCATAGCCGTCTGAAACCCGGCATCGCTACGCTGACCGCGTGACTGGCCAGGATGCCTCGAACCGCCGCGGCCTGCGCGGCGACAGCGTCGACCTGAACCCGCTGTTCGCCCGCCCGGGGGAGGCGGTCGAGCTGCCGCTGTTCGACTTCCCCGACGACGAGATGCTGCCGGAGACGGCGTATCAGATCGTGCACGACGAGGCGATGCTCGACGGCAACGCCCGGCTCAACCTCGCGACCTTCGTCGGCACGTGGATGGAACCCCAGGCTGATCAGCTCTACGCCGAGACCGTCGACAAGAACATGATCGACAAGGACGAGTACCCCCAGACCGCGGCGATCGAAGAGCGGTGCTGGCGGATGCTCGCCGAGCTGTGGCACGCGCCAGACCCGGCGCGCGCGATCGGCACCTCGACGATCGGCTCGTCAGAGGCGTGCATGCTCGGCGGCCTCGCCCTCAAGCGCCGCTGGCAGCTCGCCCGGCGCGCGGCGGGGAAGCCGGCCGACCGGCCGAACCTCGTCATGAGCTCGGCTGTGCAGGTCTGCTGGGAGAAGTTCTGCAACTACTTCGAGGTCGAACCGCGCTACGTGCCCGTCAGCGACGAGCACCCTGTGCTCGACGGGTACCGGCTCGAGGACTACGTCGACGAGAACACGATCGGCGTCGTCGCCATCATGGGCGTGACCTACACCGGCGCCTACGAGCCGGTCGCCGAGATCGCTGCGGCGCTCGACCGCATCGAGGCGAGTACGGGCCTCGACATCCGCATCCATGTCGACGGCGCATCGGGCGCGATGATCGCGCCGTTCCTGCAGCCCGACCTCGAGTGGGACTTCCGGCTGCCACGGGTCGCGTCGATCAACACCTCGGCGCACAAGTACGGGCTCGTCTACCCGGGGCTCGGCTGGGTGCTGTGGCGCACGATCGACGATCTGCCGGAGGAGCTCGTGTTCCGCGTCAGCTACCTCGGCGGCGATCTGCCGACCTTCGCGCTCAACTTCTCGCGGCCGGGTGCGCAGGTGCTGCTGCAGTACTACACGTTCCTGCGGCTCGGGCGCGCCGGCTACACAGCGGTGCAGGCCGCGACGCGCGACGTCGCGCTGTACCTCTCAGGCGAGATCGCGAAGCTGGGGCCGTTCGAGCTGCTCGGCGACGGCAGCGACATCCCGGTCTTCGCCTGGCGGCTGAAAGCGGACGCCGCGCGGAAGTGGACCCTCGACGACCTATCGGCGATGCTGCGCGGTCACGGCTGGCTCGTGCCGAGCTACCCGCTGCCCGTCGACCTAGAGACCGTACGGGTGCAGCGCATCGTCGTGCGCAACGGCCTCGGCCGCAACCTGGCGCGTGACTTCCTGCACGACCTGCGCGCGAGCGTCGCCTACCTCGACAGCATGGATGCCCCGCCGCCCGTGCCGCCGACCACCCAGTCGTTTCACCACTGAGGCGAGCTGCGGCTCAGCCCCAGACGTCGCCTGCGATCGAGACGACCTCGCGCACCTTCGCCCACTGCTGCGCCTCGGTGAGCGCGTGCCCGTCCTGCGTCGAGGCGAAGCCGCACTGGGTGCTGAGGGCGAGCTGATCGAGGCCGACATAGTGGGACGCCTCGTCGATGCGCGCCTTCACCACGTCGGGGTTCTCGAGCGCGCCGTCCTTCGATGTGAGCAGCCCGAGCACGATCTGCTTGGGGCCGGAAGGAACGTGCCGCAGCGGTTCGAAGCCGCCGGCGCGCTCGCTGTCGTACTCGAGGAAATAGCCGTCGTAGTCGGTGCCGGCGAGCAGCTGCTCGGCGACGGGCTCGTAGTCGCCCGTCGAGATCCAGGCCGAGCGGAAATTGCCGCCGCATACGTGCGTCGTGACGGCCAGGTCCTTCGGCTTGCCGGCGAGCGACGCGTTGATGAGCTCTGCATATCGCTCGGCGAGGCCCTCGATGCGGATGCCGCGGGCGGCCGCCTTCTCGCGCTCTGCCCGCGAGCACAGGTACGTCCAGGTGGTGTCGTCGAACTGCAGGTAGCGGCAGCCCGCGTCGTAGAAGGCGCGCACCGCGTCGCGGTAGGTCGCGGCGAGGTCGTCGAAGAGCTCTTCGTGGTCGACGTACGGCCCGCCCGCGAGCCCATCGCGGTCGAGCCGGAAGTGCAGCACGGCGGGTGACGGGATCGTCAGCTTCGGGGTGACGCCCGCTGGGGCGATCTCGCGCAGGAACCCGAAGTGCTCGAGCATGGGGTGCCCGGGCGGGAACCCGAGCCGGCCGTCGACGAACATCGCCTGGTTCCTCGTGCGCAGGCCGCCGAGGTCGATCCCGCTGTCGGCTCCCGTCACCGTGAGGCCCGAGAGGCCCGCGAAGAAGTCGTACTGCCACGAGCCGCGGCGGAACTCGCCGTCGGTGGCGAGGCGCAGCCCGGCATCCGCCTGCCTCGCGATCACGTCGCGCACGGCGTCGTCTTCGACGGCGCGCAGGGCCGCGTCGTCGATCGCCCCGGCGTCGCGCTGCGCGCGTGCCTGCCGGACGGCGGCGGGGCGCAGGTAACTGCCGACGACCTCGGCGCGGAACGGGGGAGCGCTCGCCGCGGACCCGCGGTGGCGCGTGATCGGCAGGGCGGCGGGCACGAGCGCGGCGGCTTGGGTGCGCAGCGCCTCGACGACGGCGCGCACCCCGCGGCGGTGCAGCGTGTCGGGGCGGGCGAGCACGTCGATGCGGCGTATGGCGGCGGCGCCCTGCGCGAGCGGGCGGGTGCGCACGCCTTGCACGCGGTACGACGCGCCCGTGTGCCGCGGCATGAGGGCGATGCAGTCGGATGCCTGGAGCATCGCCGTCATCACCGCGAAGTCGTTGACGCGGTGCGCGATGAGCGGCTCGGCGCCCGCTGCCGCCCCGATCGCGTGCACGGCGGCAGCCAGCGGCGCATCGTCGTGCGCGACGATCCATTGCAGGCCGCGCAGCTCGGCCACGCCGACCGGTGCGGTGTCGTCGCCCGTGTCGAGCCGGTGGCCGGCGCGGAAGACGAGGTCGAGCGGCTCGGTGACGAGCGGCACCACGGCGAGCTGGGCCGGCCACTCGTCGCTGCCGACGAGCCGCTGCGCGATGACGAGGTCGGTGTCCGCGACGAGCCCCGGGTAGTCGGCTTGCCGCACGTCTTGATCGCGCAGCACGAGCCGGGGGCGGCCGGCGATCGACGCGTGCAGCAGCCCCGGGAACAGCGACACGGCGGCCGAGTGGAAGGCGCTGATCGACACGGGTGCCGCCGAGTCGTCGTGGAACTCGGTGATCGAGTTGGCCGCGTCGATGAGGGCGGATTCCACGGCGACCGCGGCGTCGGCGAGTGCCGCCCCTGCGGCCGTGAGCACGGTGCGACGCCCCTCGAGCTGGGTCAGCGGCACGCCGACCGAGCGCTGCAGGCCAGCGAGCTGCTGCGAGACCGCCGAGGGTGTGACGCGGAAGGCGGCGGCGACGGCCGCGATGCTGCCGCGGTCGCGCAGTTCGCGCAGTGCGCGCAGCTGGGCCAGTTCCATTAGGTGAGTCTAATGGTTTGGAAAAGAGATTGGGGTCTGGTCTTGTGTATCCCGGGCCCGCAGGGTGGAAGCATGACCACGCCCTTCCCCACCGGAACGATCCTCGGCTACCCCCGCATCGGCCGCCGCCGCGAACTCAAGCGCGCGGTCGAGGCGTTCTGGCGCGGCGACATCGACGTCGCCGAGCTCGAGGCCCGCGCCGCCGGGCTGCGGCGCGCGACCCGTGAGCGACTCGCCTCGCTCGGCCTCGGCCGCGCCGACTCGTCGATCCCCGAGTCGTTCAGCTACTACGACCAGGTGCTCGACGCCGCGGTCACCGTCGGCGCCGCGCAGGCCGACGGCCTGGCCGGGTACTTCGCGCTCGCCCGTGGCGACGCCTCACGCGCGCCCCTTGAGATGACCAAGTGGTTCGACTCGAACTACCACTACCTCGTGCCCGAGATCGGGCCGGAGACCGAGTTCCGCCTCGCGAGCGACCGGCTGGTCGCCGAATTCCTCGAGGCGAAGGCCGACGGATTCCTCACCAGGCCTGTCATCGTCGGGCCGGTCACCCTGCTGGCGCTCGCGAAGGCGTCGGATGCCGCGCCGGAGGGCTTCCGCCCGCTCTCGCGCCTCGCCGACGTGCTGCCCGTCTATGTCGAGCTGCTCGGCAGGCTCGCCGCTGCCGGCGCCGAATGGGCGCAGCTCGACGAGCCCGCGCTCGTGAGCGAGAGCCTGTCCGAGACCGCAGACGAGCTCCGCGCCGCCGCCGCCACCGCCTACGGCGTGCTCGGCCGTGCGCAGAGCCGCCCGCAGCTGTTCGTCGCCGCGCCGTACGCCGCGCTCGGCGCAACCCTTGCGACGCTCGCCGGCACGGAGGTCGAGGCCATCGGCGTCGACCTCGTGCGCGGCACGATCCCGGCGGAGCAGTTCGACTGCACGCGGGACGCGCTCAAGGGCAAGACCCTCGTCGGCGGCGTCGTCGACGGCCACAACATCTGGCGCGGCGACCTCGCCGCCGCGTTCGCCAAGCTCGGCCTGCTGCGCGAGCTGAGCCCGCACGTCGCGGCCTCCACGTCGACGTCCCTGCAGCATGTGCCGCACGACGTCGCAGACGAGCCGCTGCTCGACGGCCGCCTGAAGTCCTGGCTCGCGTTCGCCGACCAGAAGGTCGAGCAGGTCGCGACCCTCGCGAAGGGGCTGAGCGAGGGTGCGGCCGCGATCTCGAGCGCGCTGGCCGAGGCATCCGCCGCTCTCGTCGACCGCCGCGATGCACCGGGCGTGCGCGTGCCTGCGGTGCGCGAGCGACTTGCGGGCCTGGCGCCCGCCGCGTTCAGCCGCGCGCCGTACGACGAGCGCGTCGCCGCGCAGCAGGCGGCGCTCGACCTGCCCGCTCTGCCGACCACGACCATCGGATCGTTCCCGCAGACGGGCGAGATCCGCCGAGCGCGCGCCGCGCTGGTCGCGGGCGAGCTCGACGCGGTCGGCTACGAGGACGCCATGCGCGCAGAGATCAGCCGCGTCGTCACCCTGCAGGAGGAGCTGGGCCTCGACGTGCTCGTGCACGGCGAGCCCGAGCGCAACGACATGGTGCAGTACTTCGCCGAGCAGCTGGACGGCTTCGCGGTGACCGTGAACGGCTGGGTGCAGTCCTACGGCAGCCGGTGCACACGCCCGTCGATCCTCTGGGGCGACGTGTCTCGCCCGGCGCCGATGACGGTCGAGTGGTCGCGCTTCGCGCAGAGCCTCACCGCCAAGCCGATGAAGGGCATGCTGACCGGGCCGGTCACGATCCTCGCGTGGTCGTTCGTGCGCGACGATCAGCCGCTCGGCGACACCGCGAACCAGGTCGCGCTCGCGCTGCGCGACGAGATCGCGGACCTCGAGGGGGCCGGGATCGGCATCGTCCAGGTCGACGAGCCCGCGCTGCGCGAGCTGCTGCCGCTGAAGCGCGCCGACCAGCCCGCGTACCTCGACTGGTCCGTCGGCTCGTTCCGCCTCGCCACCGGCGGCGCGCGCACCGAGACGCAGGTGCACACGCATCTCTGCTACTCGGAGTTCGGCGTGGTCATCGACGCGATCCGCGCGCTCGATGCCGATGTGACCTCGATCGAGGCGGCACGCAGCCGCATGGAGGTCGTGCACGACATCGAGCGCTCAGGCTTCGACCACGGCATCGGGCCGGGCGTCTACGACATCCACTCCCCGCGTGTGCCGGGTGTCGCCGAGCTCACCGAGCTGCTGACGCTGGCCGTCGCCACTATTCCGAACCGCCAGCTGTGGGTGAACCCCGACTGCGGGCTCAAGACCCGCGGGTATGACGAGACGGTCGCGTCGCTGCGGAACATCGTGACCGCCACTCGCGCCGTGCGGGAGCGGGTCGGGACCGGCGACGCCGTCGGCGCGTGACGCCGGTGTGAGGCGGGGCGCGTGCCGTCGGTAGGCGGCGGGCAGTCCGCGTGACAGCGCGACCCCCGGTTCTCCGCGAGCTGGCGGATTCCTCACCGGAACCGCGCGCGAGGTTTCGGAAGGGGATCCTTCAGGGGGTGCAATCGCTGCCCGTCGCGCTGTGCGCAAGCAACTCCGTGATTGCCTCGACGAGGCGGCTCATGTCATCGATCGTCGTGTCAGCTTCGGTGAGCATGTCGGCGGGGGTCTGTGCGACATAGCCGATGGATCGCATGCGCGCGCGGCGCGCGGCTGTGATGCCAGCCGGGCTGTCCTCGACGACGATGCACCGGTGGGGTGGGAAACTCATCCTTTGGCCGGCGTGCAGGAACAGTTCTGGCCAGGGCTTGCCCCGACTCACGTCCTGTGCGCTGAAGATCCGGCCTGCGAACCGCTCGAACATGCCGACCCGCCCGAGGGTCATCCGCATCTTCTCGTGCGATCCCGATGACGCGACGCAGCTGGCGTAGCCGAGCTCATCGAGGCGGTCGAGTGCCGCGACGACGCCCGGTACCGCGTGAAGCTCAGAATGCAACAACGCCGCGAAATGCTCGTCCCGGCGATTCAGAAAACCATCGGGCAGCGGCTTACCCAGGTGCCGTTCGACGTTGGCGACCATGTCGGCGACCGTGTGGCCGAGGTGCTCGCGATAGATCTCCTCGACGGTGATCGGCCAGCCCAACTCGCCGAGCATCTCCATGTCGACGCGCTGCAGCAACCGCTCGGAGTCCACAAGTACTCCGTCGCAATCGAAGACGATCAACACGTTGTTGGCGCCTGGGCCACGCGTTCGCATGAGCTGGACGCTATCAATCGCGGTTGCCGTAGGGCTGGTATGCCCGAATGCCGGTGGCTAAGCATGCGTTCGGCCGCTCGTAAGCGGCCTGGGCCTCTGCGGTACGTGTCAATGCCCGTCTGCCCCGCACGGCAAAGGCGTCTGCGTACGACAACTGCGACGCCAGCATTGGTCCTTCGCTGGTTTCGTCTTCCGCGTCTTCCGATACGACTTTGACGCGATCTTGAGCTACGGAATCCTCAATCCGCCGCTCCTGCCAGGAACTCGCGGCAGTGTCTGTGGGCTGTGGGAAACTCGGTGCATCAGGCAGTATGTGAATAAGTCTACGAAACTCATGCTTGTAATATGGGCTTTTTGCGGTAGATTTGAGGCATGTCGAAAGTCGGTTCCGCAGCTTGTGAGGCGCTGTCGCGTCTCGGTGCCGTGCTGCCAGTGGACCCGGCTGCGCTGTCGGACGGGCAGCTGATCGACTTCGTCGGTCGGGTGGAGGCCGCCTCACGTCAGATTGACGCGTTGAAGCTCGCGGCCGCGCGCGCCGTCAGCGAGCGGTCCGTCGACGGAGCACCGGATTCGCTGGCCAGGCGGCTGGGGTTCAAGACCGCAGCCGGGGCGCTCCAAGGCCTGACGAAGTCCTCCGGGAAGGACGCCGCCAAGCTCATCCACGACGTCGAGGATCTCGCCAAGCTCCCCGCAGTGGAGGAAGCCGTCATGGACGGGCGGATCGGCCGCGAGGCGGCCGCCGCGATCGCGGGAGAGCTGAAGAAGGCCGCCGGCAAGAACCTCGGGGGCGTTGACTCGGAAGAGCTTCAGGCGGTGCAGACCGAGCTCGTCGAGCTCGCCACCTCTGTCGGTGCGGACGAGGTGAAGGCGAAAGCCGCGGAGAAAGCCGCAACGTTGAACATCATGGCGGTCGAGGACAAGGCCGCGAAGGCGATGGGCGACCGGTTCTTCTGGATCGGACCCACTGTCGACGGTGCCGCCCGTGTCTCCGGGCTGCTGCCTGCCGGGCATGCGGCCGTCATCCGGGGTGTGCTGGATGGGTTGTCGAACCCGAAGGGGAAGAAGACCGTCACCTTCACTCCCGACGCGGACCAGGGCCAGGTGCCTGCTGATGTGCGTACGCGGGGGCAGAAGGCGGCCGATCATCTGCGGGATGTGTTCGCCACCGCCGCCCGCAGCGCCGAGATCCCCGACATGGGCGGGGACCACCCCACCGTGTGGATCTCCACCACCGCGGCGGAACTGCACTCCGGGGCGGGGCTCGCGTTCTACGCCGGCGCCTCTGAGCCCGTCTCCGTCCAGGAGGCGCAGCAGGCCGCCTGCACGGGCGGGATTCAGACCGTGATCTTCGGCGAGAACGGCGACGTGCTGAATCTCGGGCTGTCGGTCCGCGGCTTCACCAAGAGGCAGCGCCGCGCCATCGCACTCCGCGACGGGGGCACCTGCGTGATCCCCGGCTGCGAGGTGCCCGCGCAGTGGTGCGAGGTGCACCACGTCATCCCGCATCAGGACGGCGGGGCCACGGATGTGTGCAACGGGGTCCTGCTGTGCTGGTTTCATCACCATGAGATCGACTCCGGTCCCTGGCAGGTGAGAATGCGTCATGGCACTCCAGAAGTCCGATACGCCGCTGCCGGGAAGGTCATCGACTGGCATCCGGTCGGCGACGGAGCGGCCGCGCACATAAAAGCCGGATCGCCACCGGGATCTGGTGCACGGGAGTAGTCCGTCTCGCGCACGATCGGATTCCCCCGCAGTTGCGCCTCGCCCGCGTAACACGGCGCTGACATGATGAGCGTGTGACCGACCCGAACCTCGCACAGCTCGCCTCCGCCTTCGGTGTTCTGACCGAGTACTGGGACTGGCAGGGGCGGCACGTCGAGGTCGCCGACGCCACGCTGAGCGCGATCCTCGTCGCTCTCGGCGCGGACGTCACGGATCCGGCGGCCGCGCTCGAGGAGCGCGCGCTGGCGCCGTGGCGGCGAATGCTTCCGCCGACCGTCGTCACGACTCAGGGCGTCCCCGCGCAGGTGCCCGTGCACGTTCCCGACGGCGCTCCCGTCGAGGCCTGGGTCGAGCTCGAAGACGCGGGCGGCAGCCGCCCGCTCGTCCAGGTGGACAACTGGAACGAGCCGCGCGAGATCGACGGGGTGCGGGTCGGTGAGGCATCCTTCGAGATCCCCGCGGATCTGCCGCTCGGCTACCACGTGCTGCACGCCCGCTCGGGTGAGACGAGCGCCGCTGTTCGGCTCGCCGTCACACCCGCGAAGCTCGAGCTTCCCGGCCGCCTCGGCTCACGCCCCGGCTGGGGCCTCGCGGCGCAGCTGTACAGCGTGCACTCCTCCGGGTCGTGGGCGATCGGCGACCTGACCGACCTGACCGACCTGAGCGTATGGGCGGCCACCGAGCACGGGGCCGACTTCGTGCTCGTGAACCCGATGCACGCCGTCGCTCCGCTCGCCCCGATGACGCCGTCGCCATACCTGCCGGTGACCCGCCGGTTCACGAACCCGATGTATTTGCGCCCGGAGCGTGTGCCCGAGTGGCTCGGGCTGAAGCGCGGCGTGCGCAAGCAGTTCGAAGAGGCGCGCGACGAGCTCGCGAAGGTCACCAAGAAGTCGGAGACTGTCGAGCGCGACGCCGGGTGGGACCTGAAGCGGGCCGCGCTCGAGGCCGTGCACGCCGTGACGCGAACCCCGGGCCGCGAGGCGTCGTACCGGTGGTTCCTCGCGCAGAACGGCCGCAGTCTCGAGGACTACGCGCGCTGGTGCGCGCTCGCCGCAGAGCACGGCGGCGACTGGCGGCAGTGGCCCACCGAGCTGCAGGACCCGGACTCGCCCGCCGTCGCCGCGTTCGCCGCCGAGCACGAGTGGCGGGTCGACTTCCACCGCTGGCTGCAGTGGCTCACCAGCGAGCAGCTCGACGAGGCGCAGGCCGCCGCCCGCCGGCACGGCATGGCGCTCGGTGTGATGCACGACCTCGCCGTCGGGGTCGACTCGGGCGGCGTCGACGCCTGGCGGCTGCAGCGGATCTATGCCCAGGGCTTCGTCGTCGGCGCCCCGCCGGACGCCTACAGCCAGACCGGTCAGGGCTGGGGGCAGCCGCCGTGGCGCCCCGACGCGCTGGCCGAGGCCGGCTACGAGCCGTTCCGCGAGATCGTGGCCGGGGTGCTCACGCACTCGGGCGGCGTGCGCATGGACCATGTCGCGGGCCTGTTCCGGCTGTGGTGGGTGCCTGAGGGCGAGCCCGCGACGAACGGCACCTACGTGCGCTACGACCACGAGGCTCTCGTCGGCATCCTCGCCCTCGAGGCGCACCGGGCGGGCGCCGTCGTCGTCGGCGAGGACGTCGGCGTCGTCGAGCCGTGGACGCGCGAGTACCTCGCCGGCCGCGGAATCCTCGGCACCTCGATCCTGTGGTTCGAACGCGACTACGGCGGCGACGGGCGCCCGCTCGCCCCCGAGTCCTGGCGCGAGCTGTGCCTCGGCTCGGTGACGACTCACGACCTGCCGCCGTCGCTCAGCTACCTCGCGGGCGACCACGTGCTGCTGCGCGAGCGGCTCGGGCTGCTCACGCGGCCGGCGGCCGACGAGCTGGCCGAGACGCGCGCCGAGCGGGAGCTCTGGCTCGGGGTGCTGCGCGAGCGCGGACTGCTGGTCGCCGAGACGGAGGGCGAGGCATCCGATCATGAGATCGTATACGCCCTTCATCGCTTCCTCGCCCAGACGCCCGCACGCCTGCGCGCGCTCTCGCTGCCCGACGCGGTCGGCGACCGGCGCACGCAGAACCAGCCAGGCTCGGTCGATGAGTACCCGAACTGGCGCGTGCCGCTGACGGATTCCTCCGGCAAGCCCGTGCCGCTCGAGAAGGTCTTCACATCGGAGCGCGCGGCGCGGCTCATCGCTGCGGTGCGTGGGGCATGATCGTCGTCGTCGAACAGATGCGCGATCCGCCCTCTGCTGCGTTGCCCCAGCGGTGAGTTCGCGAGCCACGAGAGCGCGAAGATGACGGCCATCAGACCGAGCATCGCCCACCACATGCGGTGCGTGTTCGCAGTGAAGTCCGGCCCGATGCGTGAACTGGCGCCGATCCCGGTCAGTGTTCCCGCCACGGCGACGCCCAGTGAGGTTCCTACCTGCCGAGCCGTCGAGGTTACGCCGGCTGCCGAGCCGGACTGGGAGGCAGGCATCCCCGAGACCGCCGTTGTGGTGATCGGGGCATTGAGCAGGCCCTGGCCGATTCCATAGACGAGGAACACCGTCAGGATGAGCACGATCGGGGTCGTGGGCGTGAGCCCCGTGAGGATCATCGCAGCGAGTCCGAGAGCGCTCGAGCTGAGCATCAAGGGCAGCCTCGTGCCCCGTGTTCCGACCAGTCGCCCCGAGATGTTTGAGCAGATGATCTGCGCTACAGCCATGGGCAGCGTGTGCAGGCCTGCCTGGAAGGCGCTGAGGTGCCTGACGTCCTGAAGGTACAGCGTGATAAGGAAAAGGAACGCGCCGTTCGACGCGTAGCCGGCGAGCGCCGTCAGGACGGCGGACGAGAACGGGATGCTGCGGAAGAACCTGAGCTCGATGAGCGGCTCGGTGCGATGATGCTCCCAGGCGATGAAGGTCGAGATGGCCCCGCCGAACATGGCGAACAGGCCGATGGTGATCGGATTCGTCCAGCCGAGATGCGGTCCCTCGATCAGCCCCGCGATGAGACCTGCGAGCGTGGCGACGATGAGGAGCTGCCCGATCGGGTCGAGCCTGCGCCGGCGCCCTGAGCGAGACTCCGGCACGAATAGGAAGGTGAGCACGACGGCCGCGGCGCCGATCGGGACGTTGATCCAGAAGATGCCGCGCCAGCCCACCGAGTCGGTGAGCGCCCCGCCGACGAGCGGCCCGATCGCCATGGACACGCCGACGACCGCCGACCAGACGCCGACCGCGCGCGCCCGGCGGCTTGGTTCCGTGAACGTCGCCGTGATGATCGACATGGCGACGGGGTTCAGCATCGATCCGCCCAGGGCCTGCATGATGCGGAAGGCGATCAGCCAGCCCACCCCCGGGGCGATGCTGCAGAGCAGCGAGCCGACCGTGAAGATGGCGAGGCCGAGTTGGAAGGTGCGGCGTCTGCCGATTCGGTCCGCCGTCGACCCGGACAAGATCAGGAAGCTCGCGAGCACCAGCGTGTAGGCGTCGATGGTCCACTGCAGACCTGAAACCGACGAGCCAAAGTCCCGTCGGATCGACGGCAGCGCCACGTTCACGGCCATGGAATCCATCGAGACGATGAGCAGGCTCATGCAGCAGATGCCGAGGATCAGGCGGCTGTGGCGGTAGCGGGCACCCGGTGCGCCGGTCGCTACCGAGGTCATGGTGTCAGTCATCCTGTGGTTCGCCGGGGCCTCAATGGGTGAGGAAGATTTCCTGATACCGCTTTACAGCGGCGATCGTGGCGGCCTTTTCCTCCGCCGTCGGCGACGTGGGATCTGCGGCGATCGGCAGGGAGCCGAGCTTCATGAGCGAAGCCATGAGCAGAAGGCGCGCCTTGATCGAGGTGAGGTTCGAACCGGCGATGGTGAACGGTGTCCAGTCGGCGAAGCCTTCCGGAGTCCCCCGACCTACGCGGGCCACAGGAATGCCGCTGAACACCGCGCGCTGCAGCAGCGCTTCTGACGCCTTGGAAGGGAGCCGACCGTAGGGGACGAGACCCTCGATGACGATGCCGGAGAGACGCCCGAGTCCCAGCTTCTGGTCGATCACGGCCTGGATGATGGGCAACTCGTCGGGGCCGACTCCGTAGTCCTCGTCGAAGTAGCCGCCTTCTTTGACGATCGACACCGAGGGGATCGCATCCTCGGTGATCCTTCCATCGGCATCCTTGATGGCGACGCTGACCAGCTCGAGGCCGGCAGCCTTCCGTGTGACGGCGTCGACAGTGTCCGGCAGGCGGGTGACATTCAGGTCGGACAGGTGCGTGTGCTTGTAGGCGGGCAGGTAGGTGAGCGAGATCGCGCCCGTGTGGCTCGTCTGCCCGAGGATGCCTCCGTGTCCGCCCGTCGCACGATAGTTGCCCGGTCGCGCGTCGCTCTTGTAGACCTCGCGGGCTGCGAAGTACTGCTGCTCCTCGATCACGACCACGCCGCAGCGGTTCCGCCCTTCGGCGTCCGCCCACGCGCGCGACTGGATGAACGCGATCGAGTCGACGATGTTCTTGGGCCCGTCGTTGCTGATCATGCCCTGCGGGCGCTGCGCCGCGTTGCCGCAGATCGGCAGAGTCGTGTCGATGAGCAGGCTGAACCAGTACGCAGTCTCCTCGACCTGCGGACTGCCCTGGGTCCAGATCAGCCCGTCGTACTTGCCGCTGGACGCGATGGCCTGCGCGTCGTTCGTGATCTTGGCGAGCGCGGGGCGAGGAGGCACGGTCGAAAGGTGAGCCGGCTTGTATCCGTTGAAGTGGGTTCCGCGCGACTCGGGGGCGATGTCGCCGGTGCCGACGTCGGTACGCTCTTCTGCAGGAAGGCCTTTGGTGTATCCGGCCGGCGGCGCGACGCGGTAGAAATCCACGTCGGCGCGCGACGAGATCGGACTCGCCGTGCCGCGGTCCTCGATGCCGAGGCGATCGATCTCTTCGAAGCTGCGGGAACCGTCGGGAAAGAAGCCCTGCCGCGCCGCAGAGGCGGGCCCGAGCGCTACCGCCATCTCCTCCTCCCACGGCGTGCCATCGGCCTGCACGGCCATGTACGGCAGCGGGTAGAGGCCGTCGGAGGGGTCGAGTGTGATCGCGTATACCGGGCGGTCGGCTTCAGTCGCCGCATTCTCGCGGAAGGTGCCGTCGGGCCCGACGTAGCCGTCAGGAACCCCGTAGAGCTCCGCGGCGTCCTTCTCCAGCGGGTGTGCAGAGAACTGCTCGACGTAGATCGTCGCGGGCGCTGCCAGACGCTGGGCGCGCAGCGCATCGAATTTGAGGGGAACCCCGTTCTCATCGGTCAAGAGCGGAAGCCCACGCTGTGCGCGGGCTTTGTTCGAGGTGACCAGGGGCGGCGTGTTCTGGATGGTCGCCGTCGGGCCGCTCAGATGAGCGATCCGTACGCGCTTCGATTCTGCCACGGGGTGCTCCTTCGCAAATGGCGGTGGGGTGGACGAGCACCACGCTGGCCGTCGCCGGTTTCACCTGAGTCTCTTCTCGGTTGCTCAGTCGTAACTTGTGTCGGCGGCTTTGACAGTTACATTTCGGTCGGTGTGGCCGCGGCGTCGTCAGCGAGCGTCCTTGATCGCCTGGCGAAGGCGATAGGCGCGCACCTTGTCACGGTTCTGGCATCGCGAGCTGCAGAATCGCCGAGTGCCGCTGCGGGTGTCGTCGAAGAACACCCTGTCGCAGCGCACCGCTTCGCATCGCGAGATGTATTGAGTCGCGCCGGAGGAGACCCAGGAAGCAAGTGCTGCGCCGCACCCGACCTGCCAGCCCTCGACGGCGCTTGCGCTGTGGTCCTGGTAGTGCAGCGCCCAGGGTGGCTCGCTCGAGAGGTGCAGCCGCGCAGGGAAATCAGCGAGCAGCGCATTGATCTTCGGCACGGCGGTCGGCAGGTCGTCGTCGGCGAGATCCAGCAGCAACTCGTGTAGCCGTCGCGCCAAGGCGAGCAGCCGGTCGACCTCCGCCACGGTGAATGCCACCTGCTTGCGATAGAAGTGCTCGCATACGGCATTGGCCGCCGCGACGGTCTCCGCAGGGTCTTCCGACGGCGCGTAGGGCACGCCGTTCGAGAAGCCCGGCGCGAGCAGGTTGGTCAGGGAGATCGCGGCCATAACGAGCTGATCCCGATGCGAGCCGCTCGGTCGGGTCATCATCCCCTTGAGCACCATGCGGCAACCATAGCCGGATCTATGGTGATGTAACCGTCAAAGGCCCACGAACAAGTTACAGCTGAGCAACCGAGAAGAGACTCTGGTGAAACGGCCGGCGGCGACGGTAGTACACATCGACTCGCCCACCCTCGGAGGCCGCAATGACCATCGCACCCCCCGTACCGTCCCGCACAGGCAGGGCTGAACTTACGATCGACGGCGTGTCTCGAGAATTCCCCTCGAACACAGGCGCCGCAGCGACGATCGCCCTCGACAACGCGTCATTCACTGTGAAGCCGGGTGAGTTCCTGTCGATCATCGGCCCCAGCGGCTGCGGCAAGAGCACCCTGTTCAACATCATCGCCGGACTGGACCTGCCGAGCTCCGGCAGGGTCGCGATCAACGGCGAGGCGATCATCGGCCAGCAGGGCCACGTCGGCTATCTACTGCAGAAGGACCTCCTGCTGCCGTGGCGCAGTATCCTCAACAACGTCATCATCGGCATGGAGATCTCGGGAGTGCCGAAGCGCAAGGCTCGCGAGATCGCGATGCCGTTCCTCGAGGCGTACGGACTCGGGGACTTCGCCGACCATCGTCCCGACCAGCTGTCCGGCGGCATGCGGCAGCGCGCCGCTCTGCTGCGCACCGTGCTGTTCAATCGCGATGTCATCCTTCTCGACGAGCCGTTCGGCAAGCTCGACGCCCAGACGCGGGCGACGATGCAGGAATGGCTGCTCGATCTTTGGGACGACTTCCAGAAGACGGTCGTGTTCGTCACCCACGACATCGACGAGGCCGTCTATCTCTCGGACCGCGTGATTGTCATGTCACCGCGTCCAGGCCGGATCGTCGCCGACATCCCGATCGCGCTCGATCGCCCGCGCAAACCCGCTGTCGTCACCAGCGACGACTTCATCGCATACAAGACCCGCATCCTGACGCTGCTTCACCGCGCCCAGGAAGCTGAAGCTCCGGAGATCTGATCATGACCGCAGTCGTCTCGCCGCCCCGAGTAGGCGCGATGGATTCCCTGGCCGACCTTCCGAGACGTACGGCACGCCGTCGTCGAGGCGAACTCTTCCCGGCCGAGCCGGCGAACTGGAAGATCGCAGTGACGGTGGCCGCGATCGTGCTGGGCATCGTGCTCGCGTGGGAGCTGCTCGCAGACGCAGGCATCGTCAGCGTCTTCTTCTGGTCGAAACCGAGCATGATCTGGCGGTCCCTCCTGACGAACATCACGAAGGGCTCGATGATCGCCGACATCCGCTTCACCTTCACCTCGACGATCCTCGGCTTCGTGATCGGCGTGCTCGGCGGCGCAATAGTGGGACTGTCGTTCTGGTGGTCGCGCTTCTACGCCAAGGTCGCGGAGCCGTTGCTGATCGCTCTCGAAGCCATGCCGAAGCTCGCCCTCGCCCCGATGATCGTGCTGGCGCTCGGAATCGGGCTCCCGTCCAAGGTCGCGATGGCCACCGCGATCGTCATCATCATCCAGATCCTCAATGCCCACGCCGCGGTCAGGCATGTCGACCGCGACGAGCAGACGCTGCTCTATTCGCTCGGCGCGAGCCGCTGGCAGGTCTTCACCAAGGTTGTGTTCCCGGCGACACTTCCGCACATCATCGCGAGCTTCCGCGTCGCGATCGGTCTCGCGCTCACCGGCGCGATCGTCGGCGAGTACGTCGGGTCGCAGAACGGCCTCGGCAAGATGATCCAGCTCGCGGCATCCACTTTCGACATCTCGCTGATCTGGGTCGGCGTGTTCACGCTCGCCGTTATGGCATTCCTGCTCTACATCGTCGTCGGAGTGATCGAGCGCATCCTGATCCGCCTGATCCGCGGCTGACGCCCGCACCGCACCTGGCTGCACCACACCGCCCATTCCCATTAGGAGAAACCCGTGAAGAAACAGCTTTTCGCCATTGCCGGGCTGCTGGCCGCCGCCACTGTCGCGCTCTCCGGATGCTCGGGTTCAGCATCCGCGTCCTCATCAGGAAGTACCACGAAGATGGTCATCGCGGAGCCGGTGCACGGCATCGGCTATCTGCCGCTCTACGCCGCCATCGACCGGGGGTACTTCTCGAAAGAGGGCCTCGATGTGCAGACCACCACGCTGACAGGGGGTGCGCACGTCAATGCGGTGCTCAGTGGCAACGCGTGGGGCTTCATCGGCGGCATCGAGTCGGCCGCGATCGCGAACGCGAAAGGCGCGCAACTCGAGTCTGTGGCGGGCGTTGTCGACCGTGCGAACGTCTACTGGGTCGCTCGCAAAGGTGTCACGATCAACCCGAATGACATTGCCGGCTCGCTCAAGGGCCTGCGCATCGCCGCGAGCCGCCACGGCGGTTCGGTCGAGATCGACACGCTTTACGAGCTGAAGCAGCTCGGGCTCGACCCGAGCAAGGACGTCAAGATCATCAACAACGACGTCAGCGGTTCGGAGCTCTCGCTGCTGAAGTCCGGACAGGCTGACATCGCGGCGACCAGTGAACCCGTGCTCGGTCAGGGCGTCTCACAGGGTGTCTGGGGCGAGCCGTTCGTCAGCTTGCCCGATGCGCTGGGCAAGTTCGCCTACTCCGACATCGTCACCTCAAAGGCCAATGTCAAGAAAGACCCGGAGGCGGTCAAGAAGTTCGTGAAGGCGCTCTCCCAAGGCATGGACTACGTCATCTCGAATCACGATGGTGCCGAAAAGATCGCCGAGAAGGAGTTCCCGAACATGCAGCCGGCTGTGATCAAGTCCACCCTCGCCCGCACCTACAAGGACAAGTTCTGGGACGGCGTCGACATCACGGACGCCGCGCTCAAGGTCGATCTCACCGTCGCCCGTGCGGCTGGGCTTCTGCAAGACAGTTCCAACCCGGCGACGGCGAAGAACATCCTCGACCTGTCGTTCCTCCCGAAACCCCAGTGAAAGCGAGGCATCCGATGTCTGAAATCCCCTTCCGCTATGACCCTGCGCATACCGCCCTCATCGTGGTCGATGTGCAGAACGACTTCTGCAGCCCCGACGGCTCCCTCGGAAAGATCGGCAATGACGTCTCGGCGGCGGTCTCCATGGTGCCGCGCTTACAAAAGCTGATCGACGCGGCTCGCGCAGCACAGCTTCCGGTGATCTTCATCCAGACGCTGCATGACAAGACCAATGACAGTCCGCAGTGGCTGAACCGCCACGGCGAGCCCGGCAAGAAGCGGTCGAGCATCACCTGCCGCACTGGCTCATGGGGCGCCGACTTCTACGAGGTCGCACCGCAGCCCGACGAGATCGTGGTGAACAAGTACCGCTACTCGGCCTTCGCCGGCACCAATCTGCAGATCGTGCTGAAGACGCTCGGCGTGGAGTCGCTGCTGTTCACGGGCGTTGCGACGGAGGTATGCGTCGAGTCCAGCCTGCGAGACGGCCTCTTCGCCGAGTACTACGTCTCGCTCGTGGAGGACTGCGCCGCGAGCTATGACACCGACGCGCACGCTGCCTCGGTTCGCGGCGTCGAGCGCAATTTCGGAACCGTTGTCGCGAGCCATTACCTCGAGCGACTGTGGGCCTCTGAAGCTGCGCTCGCCGGGGCTGCTGCCTGACCCCACGCGTCAATGTCGAGGGCTGCGGCCCCGAGGAGAGATCCTCGGGGCCGTCTTTCGTCGTGGCGCGGTGGCCAAGCGGCCGATAGCTTCGGAACCACGATGAACACTCAGCTGCTGATAGTCCTCGTGCTGCTCGCGGCGGCGATCACCATGTTCGCGATCGGCCGGCCGCGCATGGACGTGGTGGCCGTGCTGATGATCGTCGGCCTGCCACTGACCGGCGTGCTGACGGTGCCGGAGACGCTCGCCGGCTTCGCCGACCCGAACGTCGTGCTCATCGGGGCGCTGTTCGTCGTCGGCGAGGCGCTGTCACGCACGGGCATCACGTACCGCCTGGGGGACTGGCTGGCGCGCGCCGCAGGGACCAGCAGCACGCGCCTGCTTGTGCTGCTCATGGTGAGCGTCGGCGTGCTCGGCGCAGTGATGAGCTCGACGGGCGTCGTCGCGATCTTCATCCCCGTCGTGCTGAGCATCGCCAAGCGGCTCGGCGTCTCGCCCCGCCGGCTCATGATGCCGCTGAGCTTCGCGGCCCTCATCAGCGGCATGCTCACGCTGATCGCCACGGCGCCGAACCTGGTGGTCGACGCCGAGCTGCGTCGCGCAGGTCACGCGGGGTTCGGATTCTTCTCGATCACGCCGTTCGGTCTCGTGATCCTCGCGCTCGGCGTCGTCTACATGCTGTTCGCGCGCCGCTTCCTCGGCGGCGCGGACGAGGGGGTGGAGGCAGACGACCGCACGACCTTCCCCGCGCTGATCGAGAAGTACGGCCTGGCCTCCCGCGAGCGTCGACTGCGCGTCGGCCGGCGCTCGCCGCTGATCGGCACGGAGGCGGACAGCGCGGTGGTGCGGCGGCAGCACGGCATCCGCGTGCTCGCCGTGGAGCGCAGTCGCTGGGGACAGAAACAGCTGACGCTCGGCAGCGATCCCCAGGGGTTCACGATCAAGGCCGGCGACGTGCTGCTCGTCGACGTGGCAGACACGGAGGACCCGCAGGCGCTGGCTCGGCGTCTCGACGCGAGCGAGCTGCCGCTCGGCGACGGCGTGTTCGTGCAGAGCTCGCGCGAGCTCGGGCTCGCCGAGATCATCCTGCCGCCGAACTCCGGCGCGCTCGGCCGCACGGTCGCCGGGCTCAGGATGCGCGACGACCACGACGTCGACGTCATCGGAATCCGCCACGGCGCGGACAACGTGTCGCGCGCCGTCTCGCACGAGCGGCTGCGTCTCGGCGACACGCTGCTCGTCGTCGGCAGCTGGGAGGCGATCCGCCGTCTCGCGGCACCCGGCGGCGACTTCATCGCGCTCGAGCTTCCCGTCGAGGTGGAGGAGCGCGTGCCGGCCGGCCGGCGTGCGCCTCTCGCGCTGCTCAGCCTCGCGGTCATGATCGTGCTGATGGTCACCGGCATCGTGCCGAACGTGGTCGCCGCATTGATCGCCTGCCTGCTGATGGGCGTGTTCGGGTGCATCGACATGACCTCGGCGTACCGGGCGATCCACTGGCCGACGCTGCTGCTGATCGTCGGGATGCTGCCTTTCGCGTTGGCCTTGGACAAGACCGGCGGCATCGACCTGGTCGCCTCGGGCCTCGCCGACTCGCTGGGCGGGGCGGCGCCGACCGTGATCCTGGCGGGGATCTTCATCGTCACCGCCGTGATCGGCCTGTTCGTGTCGAACACGGCGACGGCGGTGCTGATGGCCCCCGTCGCGATCGGCATCGCGAGCCATCTGCACGCGTCGCCGTATCCGTTCGCGATGGTCGTCGCGCTCGCGGCGTCCGCCGCCTTCGTCACTCCCGTCTCGTCGCCGGTGAACACGCTCGTGCTCGACCCCGGCCGCTACCGCTTCGGCGACTTCGTCAAGGTCGGGGCCCCGTTCGCGGTCGTGGTGCTGCTGGTCGCCGTGTTCCTGGTGCCCGTCATCCTTCCGTTGCACCCCTAGGAGCCGCGCCGTTCTGGGGCCGGTTCCCAGCGACGCAGGATTCGTCACGGAACGCACGATGTGTCACCTCGCCCGCACGCTTCCGAGTGACGAACCGTGTGTTCGGTGACGAATCAGTCCCGCGGCCGCGACGCGGGCGCCGGTGCCGACGCCTCGCTGAGGCTGAGCGATGCGCGAGCGTTGCTGAACACGATGAACAGCAGGGGCGCGGCGCCGAGCAGCGCGCCGAGCACGGGCTGGGCGAGCACGAACACGCACGCGCCAGCGACGGCGGCGAGGGACAGCAGGCTGAGCGGGGCGCGGCGCAGGGCGATGAAGACGGATGCCTTCGCCAGCGCGCCGAGGCGCACGTCGGTCGTCGCGAGCCCGGTCAGCACGAGCACCGCAACGGCGACGCCGAGCGCGGCGGCGAGCAGCAGCACCGGTGCGAACAGCGCGCCGGCCGGCGTGCCCGCTGTCGTCGCGAGGTCCATTCCGACGAGCAGCACGAGCGCGCCGAGTGCGGCGCCGACCATGAAGGCAGGCTTCGCTGTCCGCCGCCATCCGCGCCAGAACGCGGCGAACGGCGAGGCGCCGCCCGCGTTCGCCGCCTCGAACGCCGCGAACGCGGCGGCCGCCGACGGGGCGAGGGTCAGCGAGAGCAGCAGGAAGAACGGCCACGCCGACAATGGATTCCCTACGAGCAGCAACCCGACGGCGAGCGGGGCGTTCGCTGCGGCCAGGCACAGGTTCACGGCGAGGCCGGTGTAGACGTAGCCGAACACCAGGTCGAAGCTCGGCTGGCTCAGCGTCGGCAGTTTCAGGGCAGGCATCCGCTCAGCCCTTCAATCCGCTCGTTGCGATGCCTGCGATGAAGTAGCGCTGGCCGAGCAGGAAGATGACGAGCACGGGAACGATCGAGATCACCGAGCCGGTCATGATCATCGCGTAGTCGGCGGAGTACTGGCCGATGAACTGGCGCAGGCCGAGCTGCACGGTCCACAGGTTGTTGCTCGACAGGTAGATGAACGGGCCCATGTAGTCGTTCCACGTGTTCACGAAGGTGAGCAGCGCGAGCGACGCGAGGGCCGGCTTCGACAGCGGCAGGATGATGCGCGCCCAGATGCCGTAGTCGGTGAGCCCGTCGATGCGCGCGGCCTCGGTGAGCTCGTCGGGGATCGTCAGGTAGTACTGCCTCATCAGGAACACCCCGAACGCGCCGAACGCCTGCAGCAGGATGAGCGACCAGAACGTGTTCGTCAGGTGCGCCCGCTGCATCATGATGTACTGCGGAATCATGTACGCCTGCCACGGCACCGCGATCGTCGCAAGATACGCGATGAACAGCGCGTCGCGGCCGGGGAAGCGCACCTTGGAGAAGCCGTAGGCCGCGAAGCTGCCGGTGAGCACCTGCAGGAACGAGATCACGACGGCGAGCAGTGCCGAATTGGCGAGGTAGCCGGCCATCGGGATCTGGGTCCAGATGTCGCGGTAGTTCGTCCACTTCCAGTCGTGCGGGATCCACTGCACGGGTACCGTCAGCACGTTCACGTTGTTCTTGAGCGACGACGACAGCATCCACACGAAGGGCAGCAGCACGACGACGAGCAGCGCTGCAAGCAGCACGTAGAGGGCGGCGTTGCCGAGCCGCGCGCGTTCCCGTCTGGTCGCCATCAGTCCTGCCTCCTGTTCTGCAGGCGGTACTGGAACAGAGTGATCACGAGCACCATCACGAACAGCACGAGCGAGATGGCGGATGAATAGCCGAACTGCCCGTTCAGGATGCCGTCCTGGTAGATGAGCTGGGAGAGCACCAGGGTCGCGCGCCCGGGGCCGCCCTCGGTCATGACGAAGATCAGGTCGAACACCTTGAAGCTCGAGACGGTGAGGATGACGAGGACGAAGAACGTGGTCGGACGCAGGCCGGGAACGGTGACGTTCCAGAACTTGTGCCACGCGTTCGCGCCGTCGACGGCCGCCGCCTCGTAGAGCTCGCCGGGGACGGCCTGCAGGCCGGCGAGGAACAGGATCATGTAGTAGCCCATGTCCTTCCACACGCTCGTGATGATCACGGCGGGCAGCGCCCAGGTCGTGCTCGACGTCCACCCCGGCGGGTTCGCGACGCCGAGATGGGTGAGCAGGGCGTTGATCGGGCCGGTCGACGGGTCGAACAGCAGGTTCCACACGATCGCGATGGCGACGAGCGAGCTGATGTACGGGAAGAAGATCGCGACCCGGAAGAACTGGATGCCCTTGAGCTTGCGATTGAGCAGCAGGGCGAGGCCGAGCGAGAGGGCGAGCGTGAGCGGCACATGGCCGACGGCGTAGAGCACCGTGTTCTGCAGTGCCGCCCAGAACAGCGGGTCGTGCGCGAGCCTGGTGAAATTCGCGAGCCCGATCCACTTCGGCGGGTTGTACGCGTCCCAGCTCATGAACGACAGTCCGAGCGCCGCGATCACGGGGATGAGGGTGAAGAGCGCGAAGCCGAGGAAGTTCGGCAGGATGAAGCTCCAGCCGATCAGCGTCGCGCGGCGGCGCAGTCTGCGCCCGCGGGCCGGGGCGCGCAGCGCGCGCCCCGACTCGACCTGGGCCACTGAGGTTGTGGTCATTGTGGTTCCTTGCTGAGACGACTACTGGCTGAGCGCCTGGCTCTTGACCAGAGACTCCATCTCCTTGAGGCCGTCATCGACCGACTTCCCGCCCGTCATGATCAGCTGGTGCTCCTGATTGAGCACGGTGCCGATCGCGGCGGTGTTGGGGCTCACCGGCTGGTCGGGCTTGACGCTGTCGGGCGCGAATGCCTTCTTGGAGAGGTCGTCCTGGGGCATGCCGGTCAGGCCGAAATACTTCGTCGTGATCGCGCTGCTTTGGTAGGACGGGACGATTCCGATCGAGGCGACCGCTTCCGCGCCCTTCTCGCTGGCTGCGAACTCGATGAACTTCTTGGCTGCGGCCTGGTTCTTCGAGTTCTTGTTGATGCCGAAGCCGGTCGGACCGCCGTCGGTGACGATCTTGCCGCCCGATTTGATCTGCGGCAGCTGCGCGATGCCCCAGTCGGGCACGGAGACGCCCTTGGCCTTGTCGGCGAGCAGCGGCGCGATCAGCCAGGTCCCCATCGGCACCATGGCGGCCTTGCCGGTCTCGAACTCGGTCTGGTACGCGAGCTTCTGCGACGTCGCCTCGCCGTAGTTCGGGATGTCGCCCGCCTTCTGGAGCTTGAGCATCATGTTGTACTGGTCGGCGAGGTAGCTGTAGTCGCTCGGGTCGTTCAGATCCTTGTCGTTCTGCACGGCTGCGATGCCCTGGACGAGGGAGTTCCAGGTGTGCACGTAAGCGCCGTAGACCTTGTTCGCGCCGCTGCCGGAGGTGAGCTTCGCAGCGTCGCTCGCGAACTCGTCCCAGGTGAGGTTGTCAGGCGCGTCGAGACCCGCCTGCTGGAACATCGTCTTGTTGTAGAACAGCACCGAGAAGTCCGTGCGATAGGGGAGGGCGTAGTAGGTGCCCTTGTACTTGTACGAGTCCAGGCCGGCGAGCTTGTCGGCCGGCACCTGCTTCTCGACGCTGTTGAGGTTGAGCAGCTGCTGCTTCGAGGCGTAGCCCGAGTAGTCGGTCAGGTTCTTCACCGTGATGATGTCGGTCGAGTCGCCGCCCGCGAGCATCGTCGTCACCTTGGCCTCGTAGTCGGCGGCGTTCGGCACGTCGACGGGCTGGATCGTGATGTTCGGGTTGGCCGCGTGGAACGCGTCGAACAGCGCCTTGAACTCCGGCGTCGCCGCGTAGTCCCAGACCGAGACCGACAGTGTCGTCTTGGCGTCGCCGCCCGAACCGGAATCGGTGCTCTTCGCGTCCGAGTTGGGGGAGCCTGCGCAGCCCGCGAGGGCGAGCGCGGCGGCCGTGATGCCGGCGACGGCCAGCATGCGCATAGGGCGCTTCATGATGGATAACTCCTTTGTCATTCCGTCTTTTATCTTGGTGCAGGGTTGGTGCTGGGGTGACCGGGCTATGCGCTCAGGCGCAGGTCCTCACTGCTGATGGCGGCGCTGAGAGGAAGCCCGCGCACGTAGCGCTCGAGCTCGTCCAGCGCGGCGTCGGTCATGCGGTACAGCTCATTGCCGAGCGAGCCGGCGATGTGCGGGGTGACCATGACGTTGGGCAGCGAGAAGAGAACGGATGCCGCAGGCAGCGGCTCCGGCTCGGTGACGTCGATGATCGCATTGAGCCTGCCCGAGGCGCATTCGGCCTCGAGCGCGGCGGTGTCGATCACCGAGCCGCGCGCCGTGTTGATCACGGTCGCGTGGTCTGGAAGGGCGGCGAGCTCGGCCGCGCCGATCATGTTCCGGGTCTCCGGCAGCGCCGGAACGTGCAGCGACAGCACGTCGACGCGGGGGAGCAGCTCGTCGAGCGTGCCGACGAGCCGGCCGCCTGCGGCCGTGACCTCGCCGGCGTCGGCGTACGGGTCGTAGACGAGGCAGGTGAGCGCCTCGAGCTGCTGCAGCGCCGAGACGACCCGGCGGCCGACCCGCGAGAAGCCGACGACGCCGACCGTCCGCCCGACATTGCCGAGCTGGCCGAAGCGGTCGATGCTCTCCCAGCCTGCGTGAACGGTCGCGTCCGCGGCGAGGAAGGGGGCGCGCTTGCCCGCCATGATCACGGCGGCGAGCGTGAACTCGGCGACCGGCACCGCGTTCACGTCGGCGACGTTCGCCGCCGCGATGCCGCGCTTCCAGAAGGCATCCGTGACCATCGATCTGATCGTGCCGGCGCCGTGCAGCATCACCTTCAGCTGCGGCATCCGATCGAGCCGTGCCTCGTCGAGCAGCGGCGCGCCCCAGCCGGTGATGAGGACTTCGACGCCCGTGAGCCGCGCGGTGAGCGCAGGGTCGTCGAGATCGTCGACCCAGATGGGCTCGGGCAGTGCGGCGAGAGCGCGCAGCCGTGCGAGCCGGGCGTCGTCGAACTGTGCGTCGAAGGCCTCGCGGCTCATCAGGATGAGCGCTTCGGGGACTCGTTGGGTGGTCATCGAGCTGGGTGCTCCTCACTGGTTGCGCCGTTGCGGAATTCAGTGAATAGTCATGCCCGACGCGAGTCAAACAACGAGAACAGCTTCGTTCTCACTTGAACAGGAACGAACATCAATGACGATGACGACAGTGCCCGAGACGGTCGCGTGCGAGCCTTTCGACGGGCCCCTGCGTGCGCTCTGGGGCGGGGGACTCGCGCCCGAGGCGCTCGAGTCGAGCCTTGCCCACGCGACCGCCCGGCTCGGAATCCCGGACCTCCGTGACCGCGCCTTCTGGAACGCGGCCGACTCCGCGACGATCACGGCGATCCGCGCCGCGGCCGACGTCGAGCGGGGAACGCCATGGCCGCAGCCGCTGCTGTCGCAGTTCGCGGCGTTCTTCCGCGACGGCAACCGCACCCGCTACGAGGACGCCGTGCGTGCCCGCGCAGAGCGGCTCACCCGCGCGGTCGTCATGGCTGCAGTCACCGGCGCTACCCGGTGGGTCGACGAGGCCGCGGACGGCGTGCTGCTCGCGTGCGAGCAGAGCGGCTGGTCGTGGGCGGCGCACGACGACGTCTTCAGTGCGCACAGCGAGGTCGTGCCGCGCGAGGCGAGCCCCTACCTCGACCTCGGCGCGGGAGAGCTCGCCGCGCAGCTCGCGTGGGCCGACCACCTGCTCGGTCCGGCCTTCGACGAGCGGGTGCCCGGGCTGCGCGCCCGGGTGCGCCACGAGGTGCGGCGCCGCGTGTTCGAGCCGTTCCTCACCCGACGCGACTGGCACTGGCTCGGCCTCGACGGGCACGTGCACAACTGGAGCCCGTGGATCCAGGGCAACGTCATCACGGCCGCCGTGCTGCTCGAGGGCGACCCCGCGCAGCGGGCAGAGCTCGTCGCCCGCGCGCTGGACGGCATCGACCGCTACGTCGCGACCCTGCCGCCCGACGGCGCCCCCGACGAGGGATTCGCCTACTGGTGGAACGGCGCGTGCCGCGCGATCGAGGCGCTCGAGTTCACGCGACGCGCGACCGGCGGCGCGCTCGACGCCGCAGGCGTTCCGGCGCTCGTGGCGACCGTCTCGTTCCCGCACCGCATGCACCTCGGCGGTGACTGGTACGTGAACGTGGCCGACGGCTCGGCCCGGCTGCGCGGCGGCGAGCCCTGGCACGCCCCGTTCGCGTGGGCGCGGCGCGTGGGCGATGCGGATGCCGCGCGGCACGCCCTCGCCCAGAGAACCACCGCCGGGCCGGTTGCCGCCGTCGCCGGCGGCCTGGGGCGGCTGCTGCACGCGCTCGCGGACCCCGAGTGGGTAGCGGGCAAGCCGGCCGGGCCCCCGCTCGTGGCACGCAGTTGGCTGCCGTCGATCGAGGTTCTCGTGGCACGCGAGCGCGCGGGTGAGGCCGGCCTGGCGCTCGCGGTGAAGGGCGGCCACAACGGCGAGAACCACAACCATCTCGACCTCGGCTCGGTCATCGTCGCGAGCGGCGGGGTGCCACTCGTCGTGGACGCGGGCAAGACGACGTACACGGCGCGGACCTTCGGGCCGCGCCGCTACGAGCTGCCGGCGATGCGCAGCGAGTGGCACTCTGCGCCGGCGCCGCGCGGGCTCGAGCAAGGCGTCGGCGCGACGTTCCGTGCTGAGGTGCTCGCGGTCGACGAGGCCGGGGTCGCCCTCGACCTGACCGGCGCCTACGCACTGGCGCCGGGGGAGTCGTGGCGGCGCGTGGCGCAGCTGGATCGGGCGTTCGCTCGCATCACCGTTGCCGACGAGTGGCGGCTCGAGGCGGGCGAGGCGTGTGTGCACTACCTGCTGCGAGCCGCACCCGAGCGCGTCGCCGAGACGGCGCTGCGCCTGAGCGCCGACGGGGAGAGCGTGCTCATCGAGTGGGATCGGCAGGAGGCATCCGTCGCGCTCGATGACTGGGAACTCGATGACGCTGAGCTGTGCGCGGTATGGGGCGCGCGCCTCACCCGCCTGACCCTGACCCTGCCCGACCCGGCCGGGCACCTGACCGTGACCATCGGAGGAGAGCGATGAGCGAAGAGAGGCCGCTGGCCGCCCGATTCTCGGTGCAACGGAAGGAGCGGCTGCTCGAGGAGCTGCGGCTGAACGGCTCGGTGCTCGTCACCGAGCTCGCCCGGCTGCTCGAGGTGAGCGAGATGACCGTGCGGCGGGACATCAATGACCTGGCCAGGCAGGGACTCGTCACGCGCGTGCACGGCGGCGCGACGCTGCGCAGCCCACTGGATCACAGCGTGCGCACGCGTGGTGCGGCCGAGAACGGCCTCGCCCGGTACACGATCGGCGTCGTCGTGCCGTCGCTCGACTACTACTACCCGCACGTCGTCAACGGCGCGCGCGTCGCCGCCGCACAGTCGCGTGCGCGCATCGTGCTGCGCGGCTCGCGCTATGACGCGGCCGACAATCGCAAGCAGATCCAGGCGCTCGTGGACACCCCGGGGGTCCACGGCGTCATCGCGGCCCCCGAGACCGCTGGCACGGAGGGGCGCGAGCTGCTGCGCTGGCTCGACACGCTTCCCGTTCCGGTTGTGCTCGTCGAGCGGCGGCCGGGGCGCGGGGTCGTCACGAGCCGGCTCGAATCGGTCACGACCGACCACGCGCGCGGTGCGGAGGTCGCCGTGCGACATCTGCGCTCGACCGGCCACGACCGCATCGGCCTGCTCGCCTCATCGACGAGCCCCACCGCGCCGCCGGTGCAGCGCGGCTGGACGGAGACCCTGCAGAGCATGCGGCAGCACGTCGACGACACCGTCTGCGACGATGCGAACCGCTGCGAGGGGCCCGACGCCGAGGCGTTCATGGACGACGTGCTCGAACGCTGCAGGGCGACCGGAACGACGGCGATGCTGATCCACGCCGACCGGCAGGCGCTGCGCTTCGTGCAGCACTGCATCGACCGGGGCGTGCGCGTGCCCGACGATCTGTCGGTGGTCGCGTACGACGACGAGGTGGCGCACCTCGGCTCGCCGCCGATCTCGGCAGTGCGGCCGCCGAAGAGCTGGGTCGGGCGGGTCGCCGTCGAGACGCTGATCGCCCGCCTGGAGGAGGGCGCGGCGCGGCCCGTGCACCACGTGCAGCTCGAACCGGAGCTCATCGTGCGTGAGTCATCGGTGGTCGCCGCCGACGTGAACTCGCTGCAGGAGACCGAGGTGATCGCGTGAGCGGCCGCTCCGAGCTGCCGGGGCTGCGGGGACTTCCGCCGCTCGACCTCGAGCTGTCCCCGCACAGCGGTTTCACCCGCGAGCACTGGGTCGCCGTCGCCGACCGGCTGCTGCTCGCCCTGCGCCCGTACTTCTCGCCCGGCCGCGCCCGCATCGAGCTGCCGGGGCAGGTCAGTTCCTCGGGGCGCGACAGCGACGGCCTCGAGGGTTTCGCGCGCTCGTTCCTGCTCGTCGGCTTCCGGCTCGCAGGCGAGCACGGCGCAGATGAGAACGGATTCCTGGACTGGTACCGCGCCGGGCTGATCACGGGCACCGACCCGCGCTCACCGGAGCGCTGGCCGCGCCTCGACGAGCGCGACCAGGCCAAAGTCGAAGCCGCGTCGATCGCCCTGGTGCTCGAGCTCACACGGCCCTGGCTGTGGGACACGCTGTCGGCGACCGAGCAGGCGAACATCGTCGGCTGGCTCGAGGGGGCCGTCGGTGCCTGGTACCCGGACAACAACTGGGTGTGGTTCCAAGCCGTCGTCGAGACGTTCCTCGCCTCCGTCGGCGGCCGGTTCGCGGCGGCGGACATCGAGCATGCGCTCGCATTCCATGCGGCGTGCAGCCGGGCGGGCGGCTGGTACGCCGACAGCGCGACCGAACGCGCCTTCGACTACTACAGCGGCTGGGCGATGCAGTTCTACCCGTTGTTCTGGGCGTCGCAGCCGGGCACCGCGGCATTCGGCGCGGCCGAGCTCGCGCCGCTCTGGCGCGCGCAGCTGGGGGACTACCTGGCCGATTACGTTCACCTGATCGGCGGCGACGGCATGCCCGTGCTGCAGGGCCGCAGCCTGATCTACCGCTTCGCGGCCGCCGCGCCGCTGTGGTCTGGGGCGATCGCCGGCGTCGACACCGTCTCGCCCGGTCTCCTGCGGCGGTCGGCGAGCGGAATCCTGCGGGCGTTCCTCGACCGGGGCGTGCCGGGCGACGATGGGCTGCTGAGCCTCGGCATCACGCGGCCGTGGCCGCAGATGGCGCAGACCTACTCGGGCGCAGGCTCGCCGTACTGGGCGGCGAAAGGCTTCTCTGGGCTCGCGCTGCCCGCCGACCACCCCGTCTGGACGGCCGTCGAAGAGCCCCTTCCCGTCGAGCGGGGCGACGTGCGGCGCGTGCTGCGCGCCCCGGGCTGGCTGCTCTCGGGGACCGCCGCCGACGGCGTCGTGCGGCTCGTCAACCACGGCACCGATCACGAGGTCGAAGGCACGCAGAATGCGGATCCCCCGCTCTACGCCCGCCTCGGCTACTCGACCGTCACCGTGCCGCCGCTCGGAATGGCGGCCGTGGCGCACCCCGTCGACCAGCTCGCGACCGTGCTCGATGCCTCGGGCGCGCCGGCGCACCGAGCAGGGTTTCAGCCGCTCGAGCTCGCCGACGACGGTGTCGCCGCAATCGGCTCGTCGCGCGCGCGGGCGCACTGGGTCGAGTTCGAGCCGGGGGCCCGCGACCATGGCAGCGGCTACGCGGGGAGAGTGACGGTCGGCCCCGAAGTCGCGGTGTCGTCGGCCGTGCGCGGCGCGTGGGAAGTTCGCGCCGTGCGGGTCCTGGGCGAGCCGGGTGCCGCGCGGGCGGTGCGCATCGCCGGCTGGCCGATCGAGCCCGGCGCTGAGCGCGGCATCCGCTCGGCCCTTATGCCGTTGCTGGGCGCGGGGGATGCCCGTACCGAGGTCGTCGCAGTGGCGGGGCGCTCGCCCCTCGCCGACCTCGTCGAGGTGCAGCAGCTCACCGCGCCTGGCACCGAGAGCCTCGTGGTCGCGGCCGTCGGCCTCGGCGCTGAGCTGGGCGAGTCGCCGCAGGTCACCGAGACCGAGGCGGGACTGCGCATCACGTGGCCCGACGGCGCTCTCAGCGAGCTTGCCGTTCCTTGACGCGTAGGGCCGGCGCGTATTTCGCAGGATTGCGCCTACCGAACGGCCATCTTCGTAGGGTCGACCGTGCGTTCTAGGGTCGGTTCCTACGGCGTGCTGCCGGGCGCGACGAGCCAGAGCGCCGCACGGCCGAGCAGCTGGCGGTGCTCAGGGCTCTCGTATGAGGCGGCGTCATGCCCCAGCGCGTCGTAGACGACGCGCGCCGTGCCGTACCCGTGCGTCCACAGGAGGGGGTGCGCGACGCCGTCGAGGGTGTGCTGCGCGAGCACGTGCACGTCTGGGCTCACCCGCAACGCGGTGTACCGCTCGTCGAGCAGCTCGAAATCGGCGACGCCAGCGGTGATCGGATGCCTGCCGTCGACGACCTCGACGTGGGACGGCCCGTACTCGGGGTGGAACGTGGTGCCCCGCACCCACACGCCTCCGAGCACGCCCTCCCATTCCGGCATCGCCGGGAACGAGGTCGACGAGACGTGAGAGACGAGCAGCGGCCGGCCCGTGGCGAGGTACGCAAGCAGGCCGGCACGGGTCGCAGCATCCGCCGCCTCATCGGCAGGGTCGGGGAACCCGACGTTCACCACCAGAAGCTCGCACTCGCCGACGTCGGCGAGCCGGGCATCCACCCGTTCATCGATCTCGACCTCGAATCCCGCGCCGCGCAGCACCCCGGCGATGCGCGCGGAGGTGTCGGCGAACGGATGCCACGGGTCCGCGTAGCGGCCGGAGCCAGAGACGACGACGGCGCGCGGATTCACGAGACCGAGGCTACTTCCTCGAGCTTCTCGCGCGATTGGAAGTCGACGCCCTTCGCCTGCCGACCGAACGCCGTGAGCAGGATCACCGCGACCGCCGCCCCGGCGACGGTGAGCGCCATCGCCCACGGGTAGCCGATCCGCGGCGCGAGCGCCTGCTGGATCGGCAGGTTGAACGCCGCGATGACGTTGCCGAGCTGATAGGTGACGCCGGGGTAGAAGCCGCGGATGGCGTTCGGCGACATCTCGTTGAGGTGGGCGGGAATCGCGCCCCACGCGCCCTGGGTCGTGAACTGGATGAGCGCCGAGCCCAGGCACAGCCAGAACGCCGTCGTCGAGAACGCGAAGAGCGGAATCAGCGGCAGTGTGAGTGCGGCGCCCAGGATGATCGTCGCCTTCCGCCCCCACCTGTCAGACAACGAGCCGAGCGTGATGCAGCCCACGATCGCGCCGACGTTGTAGATCACGGCGATCCAGGTGGCCGTGACCGGCGAGAGGCCGGCGCCGCCGGCATCCGTCGCCTTCAAGAAGGTGGGGTAGATGTCCTGCGTGCCGTGCGACATCCAGTTGAACGCGGCCATCAGGAACACGAGGTAGATGAAGCGGCGCAGGATCTTCCCGTTGAAGAACACGGTGCGGATCGAGGTCTGCGTGAGCTTCAGGTTCGTCTGCGTGGTCTCCCATACCTCGGACTCGCGCACCCGCGTTCGCAGGATCAGCGAGATGAGGGCGGGCAGGATGCTGAGGGCGAACAGCCACCGCCAGCTGAGTCCCGCGGCCGAGACGACGAGCAGGAACGCGAGCGAGGCGAGCAGATAGCCGGCCGAGTAGCCGGCCTGCAGGATGCCGGAGTAGAAGCCGCGGCGCGTGCGCGGCACCTTCTCCATCGTGAGCGCGGCGCCGAGGCCCCACTCGCCGCCCATGCCGATGCCGTAGAGCAGTCGTAGCACGAACAGCACGGTGAAGTTCGGGGCGAAGGCGCACAGGAAGCCGACGATCGAGTAGAAGATCACGTCGACGATCAGCGGGGTGCGGCGGCCGACCTTGTCGGCCCAGAGCCCGAAGAGGTAAGCGCCGACCGGGCGCATCAGCAGCGTGATCGTCGTGAGGTACGCCATCTTCTCGAGCGAGACGCCGAAGTCGGCGCCGATGTCGGCGTAGACCAGCACGATCAGGAAGTAGTCGAAGGCGTCCATCATCCAGCCGAGCAAGGACGCCGCGAAGGCGTTGCGCTGGTCTGAGTTCAGGCGGAAGGCGGGGGCTGCGGCATCCGTCGTCATGGGTCTGTCTCTCCCTCTCATCGTCGTTGATGATCAGCCGTGTTGCACCGGCAAACCGTGTGCAGTGGTCAAACTACTGTGTTCATCCCCCGTTCGGGGTGTATTCACGCGGCAGGGCCAAGTTCGCAGACATGAACAAACTCCCCCTTCTGCGCCGGCGCACCCGAGTCTTCATCGCCATCGGCGCCACCGCGGCGCTCGCTTGCACGGGCGCTGTCGCCGCCTCGGCCAACGGCTGGAACTCCGCCCCCACGCACGACTTCGTCGCTGCCCCCGACTCGTTCGCCGGCCACGGAGTCGTGACCGGCAACGTCCTGCGCAACGACCGCGGCGCCACCGCCGTCGTGCGCAACACCGACCCGAAGAACGGCACCGTCACGGTCGCGGCCGACGGCAGCTTCAGCTACACGCCGAAGGCCGGCTTCTCGGGCACGGACACGTTCACCTACACGACGACGGATGCCGTGCAGCTGTACCGCGACACGCAGGCGAACGGCTCGCCGATCCCGCCGCTCGCAACGGTCACCGGCCCGAACGGCACGAAGACGTCGATCTCAGGCGAGGGCTACGGCTCGTCGCTCGCACCCGTGCCCGGTCACGACGGCTGGTTCTACGGCCTGACCGACCGCGGGCCGAACGCCGACGACCCGCTCGGCAACAAGTCAGAGCCGTTGCCGAACTTCACCCCGCAGATCGGCGAGTTCAAGCTCGCGGGCGGGAAGGCCGAGCTGCAGAAGACCATCACGCTCAAGGGGCCGCGCAACGTCACGGGACCCGCGGGGGTCAAAGGCCAGCCCTACAGCGGCCGCCCGCCGCAGCCCGACACGAAGGAGACCATCGACGACGTCGCGAAGAGCAGCGGCACGACCGGGGTGCCGGTCGCGCCGGATCCCGACGGATATGACTCCGAGGGCCTCGTCGCGCTGCCCGACGGCACGTTCTGGGTGTCCGACGAGTACGGCCCCTACGTCACGCACTTCGACGCGAACGGCTACGAGATCGGCCGGCTCACCCCGTACCAGGGCAGCGTCAACAACAGGTTCCACGACATCGTCGGCTACCTGCCGGCCGAGCTCGCCGACCGCCTCAACAACAAGGGCATGGAGGGCCTGACCGTCACGCCCGACGGCTCGACGCTCGTCGGGGCGATGCAGTCCGCGCTGCAGCTGCCCGACCTCGGCAGCACGAAGGCGTCGAAGGTCGCCGTCACGCGCATCATCACGGTCGACCTGCGCACGTACAAGACGCATCAGTACCTCTACCTGCTCGACAACCCCGGCACGACGGGTGATGCGGTCAGCGAGATCACGGCGGTGTCGAACACGAAGTTCCTCGTCGACGAGCGCGACGGCAACTTCGAGCCGTTCGCGAACAAGACGCTGTACGAGGTCGACACCAACGGCGCCACCGATGTGAGCGGCCTCACGGTCGGCGGGAAGTCGCCAGAGGCGCTGGTCGGCGCGTCCGACACGAACACCGCCCTCGCCACCCTGACGGCCGCGGGCGTGCAGGTGGCGCAGAAGCAGCCGTACCTGCAGATCGGGCAGCTCGTCAGCCAGCTCGACCCGACGGGCAAGCTGTTCGGTCACGACAAGGTCGAGGGCATTGCGACGACGGATGCCGGCAAGACCCTGTACCTCTCGAACGATGACGACTTCGGCATCGACTACATCGGGAACAACGGCGACGCGAGCCCGCAGCCGGACGCCGACGGCACCTGGGGCGTCCACCAGAAGATCCTGTCGGCGACAGGCGCGGAGGACGACGGCGAGATCCTGGCCGTCGACACCACCAAGCTCCCGGCCGTGCTCAAGACTGTCACGGTGACGATCAGGGTGCGCTGACCCCGAGCGACCCCGTGGGGGCGGCCGGCGGCGAGCCGGCCGCCCGCCCTGGGGTGTCATGGGGCGCGGAAGCTGTGCGCTCCCCTTCCGGCCGCTGTGAGACGCACGTATAGTGCTCTCAACCGGAGGAGGTCGTCGCGATCGGCACCATCATCGCCTGGGTCGTCGCCGTTCTGCTCATCGCCCTGGTCGTGGCCGGGTTCGCCGGCGGGCGGCGGTCACCGCGCCGCGTCGATGACCGCCTCTACGCCGTGCCGACGGACGACGCGCACCTGGCTGCCCAGACGGAACTGCAGCGTGAGCACATGGAGACGATCGTCAACCGGCAGAACGTCGGCCCCGGCGGCATCTGAGTCGCGTCGCCCGCGCGATCGGAGCGAATCCGTCGAGACCGACGCTTCAGGTCCCGATTTGTACAAAATGCCGCGAGTCGGGCAAATCGGAAAACACGACCTTCTCTCTCACGAAAAACGCCATGGCCGCTAGCGGCCGGGCGGGAAGGCCGCGATCGCGGTGAGATCGCCGGCGAACGTGACGAAGCCGGCGCCGTAGGGGATGAGGGCGGTCGTGCCCCGGCTGACGCCCAGCTCGCCGGCTGACCAGCTCAGCGTGCCGCCGCCCTCGGTGACGACGACGATCGAGAAGCCCGGCGCGAGCTGGACGGACAGCGCGGGCCGGAGCAGTGCGGCGGCGAAGAACGGGTCGGCTGCGGTGGGGAAGAGGCGGCCGACGGGTGCGGATGCGTCGCCCAGCGTGCCGCGCAGGCCAGCGAGCTCCTCGGTCGTCAGTGCGGTCGTGCGCAGCGCGGGCATCGTCTCGGCGAGCGTGAGGCCGAGCAGCGCACTGCCCGCGTCGAGCCCCGGCCGCCCCGCGTACTCGAGGAGCAGCGAGAGATCGACGGGCTGCTGCAACTCGACGATGGTGAGGCCAGGGCCGATCGCGTGCGGCAGTCCGGCTGGGACGAGCAGGGTGTCGCCGGCACGCAGCGAGACGCGGTGCATGGCGGCGAGCATGGCTGCGGCATCCTGCCTCTCAAACCAGCCCGCCACGTCGTCGGCCGACACGTCGTGCGTGAAACCCAACCACGCCTCCGACTCGCCTTCCATGACGATCCACGCCTCGGTCTTGCCGTACGGCTCGTGCAGGACGCTGTGCGCGAAGTCGTCGCCCGGGTGCGCGTGCACGAACAGCCGCTCGCCCGTGTTCAGCAGCTTGACCAGCAGCCGCGGGTCTGTGCCAAACCGGCCGACGTGCTCCGGCCCGAGGAATCCGCTCGGGTCTGCCGTGATCGCGTCGCGTAGCAGCGTGCCGTCGGGCAACGTCGTCAGCCCGACCGCGTCGCTGCCGTGAACGGTCGTGGTCGAGCCGACGAAGTCCTCAGGCGTGCGGTCGTCGCCGCCGAAGGGCAGCCCGCGGAAGCGGGCGATGCCCGCGCCGCCTCGATACGGCCGTGCGGCCGGCTGATTGGCGTCGAGAAGGATCGGGGAGTGCGTCGTCGTCACCCTTCGACGCTAGCGCGCACCGCCCCGCGGTAGCCGTCGAATCCTTCCGACGCCTCCATGATCGACATCGCGTCGAGGTCACGCGGTGCGACGGGCAGGAGGTGCGCGTCGACCCAGCTGTCTCCGTTCGGCGTTTCGACCCACGGGTCCTCCACGACGACGACCTGGGCCCCGGGGGCGCCCGCGAGGCCGTGGCACAGGATCCAGTGCGGGGTCGGGTCGTTCTGCATCAGCGTGAGCGACATCAGCAGCAGCACCTCGTCGCCGGCGGCGAGGTCGGCGATGAGGTCCGTCATCGACAGCCGGGTGCCGCTGATCGGCACCCCCAGCGCGGCGGCCTCCGCGCGAGATTGGCGCTGCAGCACGGCGCGCCACTCCCGTTCCTGCTCAGGGTGGAAGTCGACGACGACGGGGCGGTCGGTGTCGAGCGCGATCTCGACCTTCCGCGACGGCCATGCACGTTGGAGTGCGACGCCGAGCCCCACGGGCTCGCATGCCGGGAAGTTCGTCGCGCCACGCCAGAACGCGAGTTCGGCGTCGCGGCCGAACGAGTCGGCGCTCGTCGCGCCCGCGTGCAGTCGGGCGCTCAGGGCGGCGACCGCACCGCAGGTGAAGTCGGTCGTCTGACGGTAGTAGGGCGCCTCATGGACCCGGTCGGCGACAGGAGCGCCGAGCCAGCGGACGTATCCGGATTCCGGCAGGGCGGTGCCGTCGCCGGACGGCAGCGGGGGCAGCAGGGGTACGAAGCCAAGCTCGGCGGCGCGGGCGGGGTCGATGCTCCACCCCTCCCATTTGAGCTGGACAGCGCCGACCGACTCGGCGTGTTCGACTACGGCGTCGACGGCCTCAGCGATGTCCCTCGGGGCGGCGACCACGTCGACGATCTTGAGATAGGCGGTGTGCGGTCGTGCCGTCACGAGCGCCGCAGACCGCCAGGTTCCGTTCTCGTCGGCGACGACGACGAGTCGTGGGCGGTGGAAGGCACGGTCGGTCGCCATCCAGCGCGCGAGCACCGCGGGCGCGGCGAGCGAGAGCAGCGCGTCGGGCAGTGCTTCGCGGTCGAAGTCGAGAACCTGGGTCGTCATGCGGTGCTGCTTTCGGTCGAGGCGGCAACGAGCTGCTGGGTGTAGGCGTGCGAGGGGGAGTCGATGACGGCCGCGGTGGGCCCCTGCTCGATGATCTGCCCGTGTCGCATCACATAGAGCCGGTCGGAGACCTGCCGGAGCACGGCGAGGTCGTGCGAGATGAAGATGAGCGAAAGGTCGAGCTCGCGCTGCAGGGACCGCAGCAGTTCGAGGATCTGAGCCTGCACTGAGACGTCGAGCGCCGACACGGACTCGTCGCAGATCAGCAGCCGTGGGTTGGGGGCGAGGGCGCGCGCGATCACCACGCGCTGCCGCTCGCCGCCGGAGAGCTCCCGCGGGCGCCGGCGGGCGTAGTCGGCGGGCAGACCCACCATCGCGAGCAGCTCGGCTACCGAGCGGCGGGCGGAGGCCGGGGCGGAGCGCATCGCCTCCGCCAGGGCGCCGCCGATCGACAGTGCGGGGTTGAGCGCCGAGTACGGGTCCTGGAAGACGACCTGGATGCCGCCGGGCGTGCGGTTCCGCGGCGTGAGCTGCACACCCTCGAACCGGATGGTGCCGGCATCCGGCGCCTCGAGTCCTGCAATGCAGCGCGCCAGGGTGGTCTTGCCCGATCCGGACTCGCCGGCGACGCCGACCGCCTCGCCCGGCGCGACCGTGAGGTCGGCCGGCGCGAGGGCGAGATGACGGCCGAACGAGCGCGTGACGCCGGCGACCTCGAGCAGGGCCGAGGCGGTCGCGACGGCGGATTCGGCCGCGCGCTCGGGCCGTGCGAGCGGCAGCGGACCGTCGCTCACGAAGCAGGCGGCGGCCGAAGCGTTCGTGCGCGGCTCGAGCGCCGGCTCTGCCTCGAGGCAGCGCTCCTGCCGCAGGGCGCAGCGCGCGTAGAAGATGCATCCGGAGTGCGGCTCGCCCGGCTTGGGGACCGAGCCCTCGAGCCCTCCGAGCCTCACCAGTCGCACATCGATCGGGGGGTCGGCCTGACTCAGCGCGGCGGTATAGGGGTGCACCGGCGACCCGAGCACCGCTGCGGCCTGGCCCGCCTCGACCACCCGGCCGGCGTAGAGCACGAGCACGTCATCGGCGAAGCCGCGAACGAGTCCGAGGTCGTGCGAGATGAGCAGCGCGGCGAGGCCGCGCTCGCGTTGAACGCGCCGCACGAGCTCGAGGATCTCGAGGCGGTTCGAGGCATCGAGCGCGGTCGTCGGCTCGTCGGCGATCAGCAACTGCGGGTCGGCGGCGATCGCCGCGGCGATCGAGACACGCTGCCGCATTCCGCCGGAAAGCTCGTGCGGGTACTTCTCCGACACCGACGCGGCGAGATTGACCTCGTCGAGGAGCCGGGTGACGGCGGCGGCGAGCTCACGGCGGCCGGGCGCGCGGCGACCGGCGCGGCGCGCGGCGGCGCGGACGGTCCAGGCGATCTGCTCGCCGCAGCGGTGCACGGGAGACAGGCTCGTGAACGGATCCTGGGGCAGCAGCGCTGCCGTGCCTGCGTGCCGAAGAGACCCGGAAGACGAGACGCCGTTCGGCAGCAGTCCGACCAGGGCCTTCGCCACCATGGTCTTGCCCGAGCCGGATTCGCCGACGATCGCGAGCGAGCGCCCGGCCGCAACGGCGAACGACAGCGGCTGCACGATGGTACCGACGGGGCCTTCGATGGTGAGGCCCTCGGCGATGACGACCGGCGGCTCAGCCACGGAACTCCCTCTCTGCGCGAGCCTCCCACGCGTCGCCGAGCACGTTGACCGCGCAGGCCACAAGCAGCACGCACACCATGGGCGCGACGACCGCCGCAGGGTTGCTGAACATGATCTCGCGGCCGTCGGCGAGCTGGCGCCCCCAATCGGCCGCCCCCGGCGAGACGCCGATGCCGAGGTAGGAGAGGGAGGCGAGCGCGAGGATCGCCCCCGCATAGCTGAGCAGGAACTCCGTCACGACGAGGTTCCTGATGTTCGGCAGGATGTGCCGGAACAGGATGCGCCACGTGGAGTACCCCAGCAGCTTCGCCGCCTCGACGTATGCGCGTGGCGTCTGCTCGAGCACGCCGGCCCGCACGACACGGAGGTCGGACGGCGCGAACAAGACGATGAAGATCGCCACCAGCATCCAGTAGCCGCCGCCGAAGATGCCGCCGACGACCAGCGCCACGAGCACGACGGGCAGCGCGAACAGCAGATCGCTGACCCGGCCGAGAACGAAGTCGATCGGCCCGCGCTTGTAGCCGGCGAGCGTGCCGAGCACGATGGCGAGCAGCATGGAGCCGCATTCGACGACGAGCGGCCCGAGCAGCGCGCTGCCCGCGCCTGCGACGGTGAGCTGCAGGATGTCGCGGCCGAGCGAGTCGGTGCCGAGCACATGCCCGTCGCTGCCGGGCGGCGCGAGCGTCTCGAGCAGATCCTGATGCGTGGCGTCGGGGAAGATCAGTCGGCCGAAGACGGCGGCGATCACGGCGACTGCGACGACGGCCAGCGCCGCTGCCGTCAGGAACGAGGCGCGGCGTCGGGAGCGTGCGAGACCGGGGGTGCGCAGCAGCGAGGTGACGGTCATTCGGTTCTCCGGCGCAGTCGCGGGTCCAGCACGAGATAAAGCAGGTCGACGCCGAGCATGATGACGGCGATCAGCAGCGCGACGACGAGAACGAGGAACTGCACGACGGGGAAGTCTTTGAACTGCACGGCGTTCTCAAGTGCGCTGCCGAGGCCGGGGATCGAGAAAGTCGCCTCGACGAGCACCGTGCCCCCGATGAGGTAGGTCAGCACCAGCCCCGCGCTCGTCGCGATCGGGATCGCGGCATTCCGCACGGCGATGCGTGTGACCCGCCACTCGGAGAGGCCGCGTGCCCGCGCGAACATCACGTGGTCGCCGGCGAGCTGCTGGATCATCGCCGTGCGGGTCAGTTTCACGATGATCGCGGCGGACCCGAGCGCGAGCGCCAGCGCGGGCAGAAAAAGGTGGTACACGTGGTCGCCGAAGCCGGTGCCGATGCCGTACACGGGGAACAGCGGCAGATAGTAGGCGAGCGCGTAGAGCAGGATGAGGCCGATCACGAACGCGGGCGCCGACAGGCCGACGAGCGAGACGGTCGAGATCAGCGAGTCCTGCCAGCGGCCCTCCTTGCGTGCCGCGAGCACACCGAGCGGGACCGAGATCACCATCGTGATGACGAAGGCGAGCAGGCACAGGATGCCGGTGATGCCGCCCTTTTCCCGGAATACCCGCAGCACCGGCACTTGATTCTGCACAGAGGTGCCGAAGTCGCCGCGGAGCACCCGGCCGAGCCAGTTCGAGTACTGAGACCACAGCCCGCCGTCCAGCCCGTACTTCGCCCGCAGCGCCGCGATCACGGCCGGATCCGTCTTCTTCGTCCCGATGAGGTTCGACACGATGTCGCCCGGCGCGAAGTACAGCAGGCAGTAGACCAGGAACGAGATGACCGCGAGCAGCACGATCACGCCCGCGATGCGGAGCGTGATCGTGCGCGCGAGCGGGCTGAACCTCACTTGGCGGCGAAGATGTTCGCACCCCAGGGACGGGTCAGCAGGTACGGGCCGAAGTCCTTGATGCCGATGCCGTTCTCGAATGCGGTCGAGGACTCGCCCCACCACAGCGGGATGTCGGCGTGGTCCTGGGCGATCGCGAGCTTGTTCGCCGTGAGGATGTCGGAGACGCGGGTCTTCTCGTCGGCCGAGCTCGAGGCGGAGGCGACGAGGCTCTGAACCTCGCTGTTCTTGTAGCCGCCCGGGTTCTGGTCGCCGAGCAGGTACCCGCTCGTGTCGGTGACGTCGCCCGTGGTCGAGAAGTACAGCATGTAGTTGAGCCCGTGCGTTCCGTCGCTCAGGGTGCCGAACCACTGATCCACCGGCTCCTCCTTGACGTTCAGCGTGATGCCGATCGTCTTGAGGTTCTGCGCGAGCGCGAGCGCGGCCTGGCCGAGCTGGGGGTAGTCGGAGGGGTAGACGAGCTCGGTGGTGAAGCCGTCGGGCACACTCGACGCCTTGAGGGCCGCCTTCGCCTTCTTCATGTCGAAGTCGAACGGCGACAGGTCGAGCGCCTTCGCGGCAGATGCTGCGCTGGGGTAGACGCTCGCGACCGACTGCGGGGTCGCGATCGCGGTCGCGACCTTGCCCTGGCCCTTGAGCAGCTTGTCGACGACGCCCTGGTAGTCGAAGGCGTAGCCGATGGCCTCGCGCACCTTCGGGTCGTCGAACGGCTTCACCGACTGCTGGAAGTAGAAGCCGGTGTAGCTGAGGTCCGCCGCGTGCTCGATGCGGAAGTCCTTGAGGGCGTTCCATTCGGCCGTCTGCGCGATCGGCACCTGCAGGGCGATGTCGGTCTTGCCGCTCTTCGCGGCGAGCACGCGGGCGCTCTCGTCGGTGATGATCGAGATGGTGATCTTCTTGGCATGCGGGGTGACGGCCTTCGCGCCGGTCTCACCCCACCACGTGTTCGTGAGGGCGTAGTCGATCTCGCTGTCGGGCACGTACTTCGTGATCTTGTAGGGGCCGGTGCCGACCGGAAGGGCCGTAGCGGAGCCGACGTCCTTCGAGTGCGACTGCCAGTAGCTCGCCGGATAGATCCACAGTGCGCTCGCCGCCGAGAAGTTGGCGAGGTAGTCGGGCTGGGCGCTCGACAGTTTGACGGTGACCTCGTCGTCCCCGGTCTGCGTCGCGCTGTCCACCGCGCCCAGGTAGGACGCGGTCGCGGGGGAGACATTCGGGTCCTTCGCGGCGTCGATGCTCGCGATCACATCAGCCGGGGTCACGGCCGCGCCGGTCTGGAACTTCGCGTGCGGGTTCAGCTCGAACACGATGGTCTGCTGATCGGGCTGGGTCCACGACGACGCCACCGCCGGTTCGACCTGGCCGTCGTCGCCGATCTGCACGAGGCCTTCGGCGCTCAATGATGCGACGTCGTAGTCGAGGATGCCGGCCGCGATGCCGGGGTAGAGGCTGCTCGGGGCGCCGTTGATCGACACGGTGACATCGCTGATCGACTTCCCGGTGTCTGTCAGATCAGCGCTCGAGCCGGTGCTCGACGACGTGGAACGCGGGCTCGAGCAGCCGGTGAGGACGAGGACGGTGAGGGTGGCGGCGGCGAGAAGTGCTGTGCTCGTCGCCCGCGGGTGCTTGGGGGGCATCCATCAAGTGTATTTAGCAACCGAATCGCCCTTTTGCCACTCTGTTACATTTCGCCCTAGACGCCCGACTCGGGCTTCACGCGCTGCGGACCGCGAGCTCCACGACGGCCCACGACAGTGCGGGCAGGGTGACGCGCACCTCGCCGCCCTCGTCGATCGTCACCGCGTCGAGGCGGGTGAGGCCCACGGCATCCTGCAGCAGCTCGGTGTTGGCGGTGAAGCGGTCGCCGCCTTCGGGGATCGTGAGCACCTCCGCGCGCGTGACCTGCTGCGCGTCGAGGCCGCGCAGTGACACGGTGACGTCGGATGCCTCGTCGAGCCCCCGGTTCGCGAGGAACACGGCCACCCGGCCGGTCTCCTCGTCATAGGTCGAGCTCGCGTCGACGACGGGCGCATCGCCGTACTGCGCCGAGTCGAAACGGTCGCCGCTCGCAGCGGTGCGCAGGATCTGACCGGTCGCGAGCTCTGCCATGCGGGCGAACGGCCAGTAGATCGTCTGCCGCCACGCCGGCCCGCCCTCCTCGCTGCGGATCGGGGCGATGACGTTCACCAGCTGGGCCTGGTTGGCGATGGTGACGCGGTCGCCGTGCCGCAGCAGCGAGTTGAGGAAGCTGCCGACGACGACGGCGTCCGTCACGTTGTAGGTGTCCTCGATGAGGCGGGGGTGCTCGCGCCAGATTCCGCGCTTCTCGACGACGTGCGGCTGGTCCTCGGACTCGAGGCCGCGCTGATACCAGACGTTCCACTCGTCGAACGAGAGGTTGACCTGCTTTTTCGAGTGCCGCTTGGCCTTCACCGCGTCGACGGTGGCGACGACCTCGTCGATGAAGCCGTCCATGTCGTTCGAGCTGGCGAGGAAGGACAGCGCGTCGCCGTCGTGCTCCTGGTAGTACGCGTGCATCGACACGTAGTCGACCTCGTCGTAGGCGTGCGAGAGCACCGTGTACTCCCACTGGCCGAAGGTCGGCATGCCGCGCCCCGACGAGCCCACCGCGACGAGCTCGATCGACGGGTCGACGAGCTTCATCGCCTTGCCGGCCTCCTGCGCGAGGCGGCCGTACTCGTCGGCTGTCTTGTGGCCGATCTGCCACGGGCCGTCGAGCTCGTTGCCGAGGTTCCACACCGTGATGCCGAACGGGTCCTTCGCGCCGTTCCTCGCGCGCAGGTCGGACCAGTACGTGCCGCCGGGGTGGTTCGCGTACTCGACGAGAGCGCGCGCCTCTTCGACGCCGCGGGTGCCGAGGTTGATCGCCTCCATCACCTCGACGCCGGCCTTCTTCGCCCAGCCGGCGAACTCGTGCAGGCCGAAGGCGTTGGTCTCGACGGTGTGCCAGGCGCCGTCGAGGCGGCGCGGGCGCGTCTCGACCGGGCCGACGCCGTCCTCCCATCGGTAGCCGGAGACGAAGTTTCCGCCCGGGTAGCGCACGATCGAGACGCCCAGCTCGCGGGTGAGCTCGAGCACGTCCTGGCGGTAGCCGTTCTCGTCGGCAGTCGGATGCTCTGGCTCGAAGATGCCCGTGTACACGCAGCGGCCCATGTGCTCGACGAACGAGCCGAACAGGCGCCGCGGCACGGGCCCGACGGTGAAATCTCGGTCCAGGATGATCCGCGCTGAAGTCATGGTGTGATCATTACATCGTTGTAAACCCAGGGGCAAGTCCGTGTTCCGACGGCGCGTCGCACCGGCGCCTCACGTCCTGTCCGCGACGCTGTCGCGCAGCACCAGCCGGTGCGGGATCACGATGTCCGATGCGGGTGCATGGGGCTCGGCGATGCGCCGCGCGAGGGCGGTCAGCGCGGCATCCGCGATCTGGCGCTTGTCGAAGCCGACGGTCGTGAGCGCCGGAATCGCGAACCGTGACTCGTCGACGTCGTCGAATCCGACGACCGAGACCGCGCCCGGCACACTGATGCCCCGCTTCGCGAGCACATGCAGCACCCCGAGCGCCATCGAGTCCGTGAAGCAGAACACGGCGTCGGGCAGCGCGCCGCCCTCGGCCGCCAGGCGGTCGAGAAAGGCGGTGAAGACGGATGCCGCTGCCGCGGGCGTCCACTCGACAGGCACGAGGTTGAGCGCCGGGTCGTCGGCGATGCCTGCAGACTGCAGCGCGTCGCGGTAGCCCTGCATGCGCAGCAGGCTCGTGGCAGAGCGCCACCCCTCGTCCGACCCCCCGACGACCGCGATGCGCCGGTGGCCTGTGTCGATCAGGTGCTGCGTCATCTCGCGCGCGGCACCCTGGCTGTCGACGTGCACCTGGTCGATGCCGTACGGCTCGACCTCGCCGATGACGACGGTCGGCGGCAGCTCGGTCTTGCCGGCGACGACGCTCATCGACAGCAGTGTCGGGTTGAGGATCAGCCCGTCGACGAGGTGCGTGCGTGCGCGCGACACGAGTTCGACCTCGCGGTGCGGGTCGTTGCCGCTCTGCTCGAGCTGGATCGCCCAGCCGCGCTCGTGAGCGAGCTCGACGAAGCCGCGCGACAGCTCGGCCGAGTACGCGGTGCTGAGGTCGGGGAGTGCGAGCGCGATGTTCCCTGAGCGCCCGTTGCGCAGGCCGCGGGCCGACATGTTCGGCACGTAGTCGAGCTCGGCGAGGGCGGATTCCACGCGCTCACGCGTCTCTGCACGCACCGGAATGACGCCGTTGATCACGTTCGAGACGGTCTTCGGCGACACCCCGGCCAGCCGGGCGACGTCTCGTACGGTTGCGCGCATCGTGGCCAGAGCTTATCGACCAACTCACCCTTGCGCTCGCATTCCAACGATGTAATGCTCAGGCCGAACGTCCGTGAGAAGCGGGCGCGCGCCACATGACGAGGAGGTCGAGATGGCGAAAGCATCGGGACTCACCAGGCGGGGATTCCTCGCTGCGGGTCTCGCGGGCCTTGCGGTTCCGGCACTGGCCGGCTGCGCAGGGCCTGTCACCGCGGGGCTCGCGGGTTCGCAGCTGAACCCGAAGACCCTGATCTATTGGAATCTGTTCGGCGGCGGCGACGGCAGCCGCATGCAGACGATGGAGGCCGGCTACCAGAAGACGCACGGCGGTGCGAGCTCGCTGCAGTCGACGACGTTCGCCTGGGGGAATCCGTACTACTCGAAGGTCACGCTGTCGACCGTCGGCCACAAGCCGCCCGACGTCGCGATCTCGCACCTGACCAGGGCGAAGCCGCTGTGGGAGGGCGGCATCCTCGATCCGATCACCGAGGACGACCTGGCGCTCGTAGGCCTCAGCCCCTCCGACTTCAGCCAGGCGCCGTGGAAGGCGCAGATCACCGACGGCCACAACATCGCGATCCCGCTCGACACGCATCCGCTCGTGATGTTCTACAACGTCGACGTGATCTCGAAGGCGGGGCTGCTCGGCAGCAATGGCCAGATCGTCAAGCTCGACTCGATGGACACCTTCGAGGCGGCGCTCGCCGCGATCAGCAAGGTCACGAAGGGTCCTGCGATCACCTCGGCGAACGTCGCGGGTGAGACCGCGACCCCGTGGCGCGTCTTCACGACCCTGTACAACCAGCACACGGGCGCGACGCCGTTCCTGTCCGACAACGGGGCGAAGCTCACCGTCGACTGGGACATCTTCGAAGACGTCACCTCGCGCATCCAGAGCTGGGTGAAGAAGGGATGGCTCAACAGCGGCCTCGACTACGGCACCGCCCAGTCGTACATGTTCACCGGCAAGGCGGGCCTCTACCTCGAGGGCGAGTGGGAGCTCACGACCGCGCAGCTCGTGAAGGGCCTCAAGTTCGACATGGCGCCGGTGCCCACCCTCTACGACAAGCCCGCTGCGCAGGCGGACTCCCACACCTTCATCCTTCCGAAGAAGGATCGCACGCCTGAGCAGAAGAAGCAGGCCATGGGATTCATCAAGTCGATGCTCGACCAGAGCATGACCTGGGCCCAGGGCGGCCACGTTCCCGCCTACCTGCCTGTGCAGACCAGCGGCGCCTACAAGAAGCTCGTGCCGCAGGCGCACTACGCGTCCGCAGCCGACCACGCCGTCTATGACGACCCCGCGTGGTACGGCGGCTCCGGCTCCACCTTCGAGGGCATCGTCGGCGCCGAGCTCGGCCTCGTGCAGCAGGGCGTGGCCACGCCCGCGGCCGCGCGGGAGTCGATCACGAGCCAGCTGAAGATCTACCTCAACACCCCGAGCCCCCTCTGACCCGGCCTCGGCCAACCCCTGACTAACGGAGGTACAACGACGTGACCACCGCCCAAGCTCCAGCGGCCGCGCTCATCAAACCGCGCGCGTCCCGCTCGGCATCCGCCCCTCGAACCGTGTCGCCGCTGCGCCGCGGCGACGGCCGCAGCGGATGGCTCTTCATGGCGCCGTTCGGCCTGTTCTATCTGGTGTTCCTGATCGGCCCGACGATCTACATGATCGTCGCGAGCTTCTTCAACACCTCGATGGTGCACACCGACCTCGGCTCGTTCGCCGGCTTCGCCAACTACGCGGAGATGCTGACCAGGCCTGACTTCTGGAGCGCCATGTGGCACACGCTCCAGTTCACCATCTACACGACCCCGCCGCTCGTCATCCTCGCGTTCATCTTCGCGGTGCTGACGAACCGCATCCGTCGCGGTCAGTGGTTCTTCCGGCTGGCGTTCTTCCTGCCGTTCATCCTGCCGAGCGCGACCATCTCGCTCATCTGGGTGTTCGTGTTCACCCCGGCCACCGGCCTGTGGGCGTACCTGCAGCACCTGCTCGGCATGACGCCGGGCAACGGCATCCTCGCGAACCCGAACACCGCCATGATCGGCATCGCGATCGCGACCGTGTGGTGGACGCTCGGCTTCAACTTCGTGCTCTACCTCGCCGGGCTGCAGGACATCCCGCGCGAGCTGTACGAGGCGGCGGCCGTCGACGGCGCGTCGAACTGGTCGCAGATCCGCTACATCACCATTCCGCTGCTCAGCCGCACGACGACGCTCGTGATCCTGCTGCAGATCATCGCGAGCCTGAAGATCTTCGACCAGGTGTACCTCATGACGAGCGGCGGGCCGGGCATCTCGACGCAGGTCGCGCTGGGGCTCATCACGGGGACGGCCTTCACCGACAACCGGGTGGGCGCGGCATCCGCAGCCTCTGTCCTGCTCTTCATCCTCATCGTGGCTGTCGCCGTCATCCGGCAGCTGTTCGACCGGGCTGCAGCCAGAAGGGAGGCGTGAGATGACCACGACCGCAGTTCGGCCCCCCAGGCGCCAGCGCTACATCTCGGGCGCGGCACCGCACCAGACCGGCGCGCGCATCGGCACGAGCGGGAAGACGTTCCAGATCGTCTCGATCATCGTGCTGATCGTGTTCGCGATCATCTGGCTGATCCCGAGCCTGTTCGCGCTCAAGACCTCGTTCACCGACAACGGCGTCGCGGCGCTCGGGGCGCAGGCGATCCTCGCGAACTGGAACCCGACGCTGCACTCGTTCGCGTCGTTCTTCCACGCAGGCGACATCTGGAACTGGTACCTGGCGAGCGGCATCACCTCGGTGATCACGGCATTCCTCACCGTGTTCTTCGCCTCGATGGCGGCGTACGCGCTCTCGCGCCTGCGCTTCCCCGGGCGGAACGCGACGTACCTGCTGGTGATCCTCGGCATCATGATCCCGACGCAGGTGCTCATCGTGCCGATCTTCCAGATGCTCAACTGGATGTCGCTGCTCAACACCTACTGGTCGGTGATCTTCCCGCAGGTGCCGGCCGTCGTCGCGGTGTTCATCTTCAAGCAGTTCTTCGACGGCATCCCCGCCGAGCTGGAGGAGGCCGCGCGCATCGACGGCGCCGACCGCTGGCGCGTGTACTGGTCGGTCATCCTGCCGCTGTCGCGGCCGGTGATCGCAGCGGTCTCGATCCTCACCTTCGTCGGGGTGTGGAACAACCTGCTGCTGCCGCTGTTCGTGCTGTCGAACCCGAACCTGATGACGATCCCCGTCGGACTCGCGACGGTGCAGGGCAGCTTCGGCCAGCGCTACGCCGACATCCAGGCCGGCGCGATCCTCGCGGCGCTGCCGCTGATCATCCTGTACCTGCTGTTCCAGCGCCAGATCGTCGAAGGCGTGACGGGCAGCGGTCTGAAGGGCTAGCTCAGAGCTCGATCAGCACCTTGCCGACCGCACCGCCGTCGACCGCATCGTGGGCGGCGGCGCTGTCGGCGAGCGGGAAGCGGTGCAGCGGCAGGCCGGCGTCCTCGCCGACGCGCAGCGCGCCCGCGGAGACGGCGGCGCTCACGTCGGCGACGGCCGTCTCGAGCTGCTCGGCCTCGAGCGTGTACAGCAGCAGTCCCTGGTAGCGCAGCCCCAGCGAGAAGGTGGGGCGGATGTCGAGCACGAGCTGGTCGCCGCCGTTGTTCGCGTAGAACGCGACGGTCGCACCGTGCCGGGCGACCGCCTGGTCGAGCGGGTTGTTCACCGCAGGGGCGACCTCGACGATCAGGTCGACGCCCTCCGGGGCGGCGGCGCGCACGCCGGCCGCGGCATCCGTGTGCGCGTAGTCGACCACATGGTGCGCGCCGGCCGCGCGCGCGAGTGCGGCTTTCTCGTCGCTGCTGACGGTGGCGATGACGGATGCCCCCGCCCAGCGCGCCAGTTGGATGGCGGCGTTCCCCACGGCCCCCGCGCCGCCCTGCACGAGCACGTGCCTGCCCTCGAACGAGCCGGGGGAGAGGCGCGCGACGTCGCCGGAGGTGAGCGCGCGATGCGCGGTGATCGCCGGCACGCCGAGCGCGGCGCCGAGCTCGAAGCCCGCCGCTTCCGGAAGCGGCACGGCGCGCCCGGCGGGCAGCGTCACGTACTCGGCAGCGGTGCCGTACGGCTGCTCGTGCTGGGCGAGGTACAGCCAGACGCGGTCGCCGACGGCGAGACCCTCGACGCCGAGGCCCAGGGCGTCGACGGTTCCCGCGCCGTCCTGGCCCGGCGTCACCTCGGCGAACGAGCCGCGCGCCGCCGCGCCCGCGCGGCTCTTGACGTCGGTCGGGTTCACGCCCGAGAACGCGAGTCTCACCCGCACCTCGCCGACGCCCGGCGCCGGCACCGGCCGCTCGACGAGCCTCAGAACACTCGACGGGCCCTTCTCGGAATAGACGATCGCGCGCATACCTCGACCCTACGTCGGGGCATGCGCGTGAGGGCGATGCCGGTCAGTGCGTGACCAGCTGCCGGTCGGCGGGCGCCTGTGCGGGCAGCTCCAGCTCGCCGCTCATCGGGATCTGCGCCATCATGCCGCCGTCGACGGTGAACTCGGATCCGGTGCAGTAGCTCGACTCGTCGCTCGCGAGGAAGAGGACCAGCTCGGCGACCTCCTCCGGCTGCGCGGCGCGGCCCATCGGGATGGGCATGGCCGAGGCGGGGATGCCCGCCGTCATCGGCGTCTCGATGAGGCCGGGGTGCACCGAGTTCACGCGGATGCCCTCTCGCGCGTATTCGAGCGCCGCCGCCTTCGTCAGCCCGCGCACGCCGAACTTCGCCGCGACGTACCCGGCGAGCTGCGGCGAGCCGCCCAGCCCGTCGATCGACGAGATGTTCACGATCGAGCTGTGCCCCGCGTGCCCCGGTGTGCCGGTGCGCAGCGCGGGGACCGCGGCGCGCATGCCGTAGAACACCCCGGACAGGTTGATGTCGATGATGCGCTGCCACGCCTCGATCGGGTACTCGGCGAGCGGGTACATCTCGACGATGCCCGCGTTGTTGACGAGAACGTCGAGGCCGCCGAACCGGCTGACCGCCGTGTCCACGGCGAGCACCCACTGCTCGGGAACGCGCACATCGAGGTGCACATAGGCTGCGCGAGCGCCGAGCTCGGCGGCGACCGCCTCACCCTCGCTGTCGAGCACATCGCCGATGACGACGTAGGCCCCCTCCGCGGCGAACAGCCGCGCCTCCGATGCGCCCATTCCGCGCGCGGCCCCGCTGATCAACGCGACCTTGCCGGCGAGCCGGCCCTGTGTGTCTGTCATAGTCATTGCCTTTCCGCTCGAATGCTCGTCGCGCGAAGCGCATGCTGACAGGGACTTTGGATTGCCGTGCCGTCCCAGACTCGAGGCTTCCGTACGTCGAGACGTTCCGAAACGGGGGAATTCTTGCTCAGAAGGCCGTTTCGGCACGCCTCGGCGGCTGCTCTTCAGCCGCCGCGTGCCGACCGCGCGCGCCGGCACCGCTGCCGGCGAGCTTCCCGTCGTGCAGCTGCAGCACCCGGTCGGCGTACTCGGCCATGCGCGGGTCGTGGGTCGAGACGATCGCGGCGACGCCCTCCTCGTGCACGAGCGACGCGATCAGGGCCATCATCTGCGCCGCCGTGCCGGAGTCGAGCTGCCCGGTGGGCTCGTCGGCGATGAGCACCCGCGGCCGGTTGGCGAGGGCGCGCGCGATGCCGACGCGCTGCTGCTGGCCGCCGGAGAGCTCGTAGGGGCGCTGGTTCGCGTGGTCGGCGAGACCGACGGCCGCGAGCAGCTCGGCGACGCGCGCCTCGCGCGCGGCGGCCGGAGTGCGCACGATGCGGAGCGGCACCTCGATGTTCTCTGCGGCGGACAGGACGGGCAGCAGGGCGAAGGACTGGAACACGAATCCGATCTCCTTCTGCCGGATGCCTGCGAGCACGTCTTCGCTCGCCGTCGTGAGCTCGACCCCGCCGAGGCTCACCGAGCCAGTGGTCGGCCGGTCGAGGCCGCCGAGCAGGTTGAGCAGCGTCGTCTTGCCGCTGCCCGACGGCCCGCGCAGCAGCACCAGCTCGCCGGGGGCGAGTTCGAGCGAGACGTCCGTCAGCGCATCCACCTCGGTGTCGCCGCTGCCGAAGACGCGGCCGAGGCCGGTCGCAGTGATGATGGAGTCGCTGATCGCGCTCATTCGGCGTCCCCCTTCCGCACCTCGGCGTGGTCGTCCTCGAGCGACAGCCGCACGCGGTGCTTGAGGTCGAGCGCCGCGACGTAGTCGGGCGGCAACTGCAGCCGGCCGACGCGGTCGAGCACGGCGAACTCCTCGGCGATGTGCCGCTCGGCGCCGTCATCGGCGACCTCGGTGCGCCGCAGGGTCTCGGTCGAGGTGCGCCCGTCGCGGATCTGCACCGTGCGCCGCACGTGGTCGGAGACGCCCGGGTCGTGCGTGACGATCAGCACCGTCACACCGAGGCGCTCGTTGACCGCGCGCATCGCCTCCAGCACGAGCGCCGAGTTCGCCTCGTCGAGCTCACCGGTCGGCTCGTCGGCGAGCAGCACCTCCGGCTCGTTCGCGAGGGCGACGGCGATCGCGACGCGCTGCTGCTGGCCGCCCGAGAGCTGCTGCGGCCTGCGGTCGGCCAGCTCGCCGATGTCGAGCAGCTCGAGCAGCTCGGTGGCGCGCGCGGCACGGCCGCTGCGCGGCGCGCCGGCGACCGCGAGCGTCAGCGCGATGTTCTCCGCAGCGCTCAAATACGGGATCAGGTTGCGGCCCGTCTGCTGCCACACGAAGCCGACGACATGGCGGCGGTAGCCGACGCGGTCGCGCTCGCGCATGGCGAGCAGGTCGAAGCCCGCGACGGATGCCTGACCGGCCGTCGGCACATCGAGCCCGGAGAGGATCGACAGCAGCGTCGACTTGCCCGAGCCGGACGCGCCGACGAGGGCGGTGAGCTCGCCCGGCGCGACCTCGAGGCCCAGCCCCTGCAGGGCCTGCACCTCGACTCCTTCTGCGGAGAAGATGCGCACGAGATCGCGGCAGTGGATCGCAGGTCGCGCAGCGGCGGAGGCGGCTGTGGCGGCGGCTGTGGCGGTGGTCATTCTGCCCCCATCTTGACGGTGCCGGTCGGATCGGTGCGCCGCGCGACGAGCACGGCGACGAGGGTCGCGAGCGCGGCGACCCCCAGCACGCCGGCGAGCAGCTCGGCGAGCTGCGCCCAGTCGGTGGCGACCGCGAGGTGCGCGGTGCCGCCGGTGAACGGCGCGAAATCGGTGGTCGCGACGAGCAGCCGCGGCATCGCGAGGCCGAGGCCGAGGCCCACTGCGGCGGCGGCGACGACGACCGGCACGATCTCCCACACGACGAGACCCAGCGACTGCCCGACGGTGAGCCCCATGGTGCGCAACATCGCGATCGCGCGATTCCGCGACGAGCCGGCGGTGACCGAGCCGGCGAACACCGCGATCGCGGCCAGCAGCGCGCTGCCGACCGCGCCGATCACGAGCGACAGGCGCAGGCCGGATGCCGCGGGGGCCGAGTTCACGACGGCGACGGCGGCTGCGGCATCCGTCACCACCGCATACGGAGCCGCACGCATGACGGCCGTCTCGACAGGTGCGGGTCCCGCGCCGGGCCGCAGCGAGACGAACAGCCGGGTCGCCTCGAACGCGGAGCCGCTCAGCTGCTCCGCGTACGCGCTGTCGACGAGCACCCAGCGCGAATCCGCGCCGAGCTGCGACGCGCCGGGCAGCGAGCCGACGATGACGACCGGCACGTCGCCGAGCCTCTGCTTGGCGCCGATGGCGTGAGTCTCGAGCAGGTCGCTCGAGACGACCACGGGCACGCGGCCGTCGACCTTGTGCGCGAGATCGGAGGGCACGTCGCCGCGCACGGCGCCGAGCTCGGTGCTCGGGGCGAAGATCGGCTGAACGGTGCTCGTCTTGCCGTTGAGCCCGAGATCGAGGTTGGCGCCGGTGCCGACCCCGGCGACGCGTGCGACGCCCGGCGCCGCCTGAGCCCGAGCGATGGTCTTCGGTGTGAAGACCGCGCTGTCGGCGCGGACGTCGGCGCCCACCGCAGCGACCGCTTGCGCCTGCGCGCCCGCCTGGATCGTCGCGAGCACGCCGGAGGACAGCACCGCGATCGACACCCCCACCACGACCGCGAGGGCGGCTGCGACGCCGAGCGCCGGGTCGCGCATGGCGCGCGCCGCACCGATGAACCCGACGGGGCCGCGGCCGCGGCGGGCGATCGTGAGCCCGGCGCGCAGCGCGAGCGGCAGCAGTCGCAGCACGACGATGCTCACCGCGAGGGCGAGCAGCAGCGGGGTGAGAGCCAGCAGCGGGTCGAAGCCCGCGTCGGCGATCGGGCCGCGTCGCACGAGCAGGTAGGTCGCGATCGCAGCCGCGCCGACCACGCACGCCTCGACGACCCAGCGCACGCTTCCGCGCGCACGTGCCGACAGATCACGACGGGTGGTGCGGATGCCTGAGGAGGCCGCCCCGCCCCCGAGGACCCCGAACAGCACGGCCGGAACGAGGCCGGCGAGCAGCGGGGCGACCCAGGCCCAGGCATCCGACCCCGGTGAAATGCCCGCGGCGATCACCGCGCCGAGCGCGGCGGCAGGCACCCCGGCCACGAGCCCTTCGAGCACCGCCGCGCCGCGCAGCTGCGCAGCGCTCGCACCCCGGGCCGCGACGAGGGCGAGCACGGGTGCGCGGCGCTGCAGCACCGCGCGCACCGCAAGCGCGAACACGGCGATCACGACGCCGCCCGGCCCGCTCACGAGCACCGCGATGACCGCGAGGGTGGCGGCGATGCGGCCGAGGCTCTGCCCGATCTCGGTGCCGAGGTCCGTCTTCACCGGCACCCGCACCGTCTCGCCCTTCTCGGCGGCGGGAATGGAGATCTGCCGTTCTTGGAGCCCCTCGATGCCGGCCTTCACGCCGCGCGCGTTCGCGCTCGTGACCGCGCGCGCGTCGACGGGGAACCAGAAGGCGCCGGTGAACACCCCGTACTGGCTGCCCGTGCCCGTCTGGAACGCGGTGAGCGTGAGCGGGTTCACGAACCCGGTCGCCGTGTACTGGTCGGGATTGTTGATGCCGGGGTGGAAGATCGGGGAGACGATGCTCGGCGTGTTCTGCCAGTAGTCCGAGTCCGGCTTCACGGGGTCGAAGATGCCGCTCACCCGCACCTGCACCGAGAGGTCGCTGATCGAGGTGAGGAACACCTCGCCGACCGTCAAGTCCATCCGCTTCGCAGTCTGCGTCGAGACGACCAGCTCGATCGGCGGTGCGCCGGACGCGTCGCCCTGCAGGCCGCTGAGGCTGCTGCTCGACGCATCGCTGTCCGCAGGCAGCTGCCACGGCTGCGGCAGCGCGCCTGAGGTCAGCTTCAGCTGCTGCTCGTAGCGCGGGTCTGCCGCGAGGGCGAAGTAATAGGTGCCCTTCGGCTGGAGAGGCGTGACGGGCTGGCGCGCGCTGCGGGCGACGACGTGCGGCTCGCCGAGCACGGCGCGCAGCGGGGCGGATGCCTGCGCCTTCGCGTTGTGCAGAGCCGAGTCGACGCGACCGAACGCCCGCTCGACGCTGTTCTCCGGCGATGGTGTGTTCGGCGAGTCGCCGATGAGGAACGGGATCACGGCGCCGCTCACGTCACGGCGCGGGTCGGCGAGGGACGTCACCGAATGCCTCAGATCGGATGCCGACAGCGCGGCCAGCGCGCGGGGGACCAGCCCGCAGCAGAGCGCGACGATGAGTGTCAGCAGGGCGACGAGCGCCGTGATCGAGAGGCCGGGGGTCGCGGCGCGCGCGAGCAGCTGCGGGGTGCCGGCAGAGGAGCGTCGCGTCATCTGGCTCCCTCCCGCGCGACCACGGTGCGCGCCTGCTGCGCGACGCGCGCCCCGTAGACGGTGACGATTCCTGCGATCACGACGGCGATCGCGAGAGCGGCGACACCGAGGCCGACCAGGTCGACGTGCAGCGGCTGGCGCAGCCCCGTGAACGGGTTCTCGATGGCGACGCGCGCGAGGCCGGGGACCACGAGGGCGCTCGTGATCGCGCCGCTCGCGGCAGCTCCGAGGGCGGCGGCGAGGCAGGCGGCGACGAGCTCCCACCGCCGCAGGCGCGCGAGCGTGCGCGGGGCGAAGCCGAGGGCGCGCAGCACGCCGACCTCCTCCGACCGCAGCCGCAGCAGCTCGCCGGCCACCGCCGCGAGGGCGATGAGCGCGAGAGCCGCGCCGCCGGTCATTCCGAGCCACAGCGCGACCGGGACGGCGGTGAGCACCCGGTTGCCCGGATCGATCGCCGGACCGGTGATGCGGGCGCCCGGCAGGGCGTGCGCGACAGCCGCGGCGGCACCGCGCGGGGCATCCGTCCGCACCCACACGCTGCTCGCCGGCAGCGGGTCGGTTCCGGCGATGATGCGCTGGGTCTGCAGCGCGGCGAAGTCGGCCACGACCGAGTACTCGCCGCGCGCGCCCGGCAGCTCGGGCCGCACGCTCGCGACGGTCGCATCGAGGTCGCCGCCCGCGCCGCCGCTCAGGTCGAAGCTGAGCTTCGTGCCCGCGTTCGCATGGCTCGCCGTGGCGAACGCCCGTGAGATCACCACGGGCACCGCCTGCGCCTGCGGCGGCACGAAGCGCAGCACGGTGGCCTGCCCGCCCATGCCGGTGAGGCCCAGCGTGCCGTCCGGTGAGTACGGGCCGGTGTAGCCGCCCGCGGACTCGCTGCCGACCGGCTTCCAGGCGCCGCCGAGGGCGAGCGGGTGCGCCGCGCCGTCGGCATCGGCGGCGACGACGGAGCCGACGTGGAACGCGACCTCGACGGGTTCGAGGTGGCCGGATTCCGGATGGCCGGGGATGGGGACGAAGGCGGGGTACGCCGCCGGCACGCTCACCTCGAGCGCGACCAGTCGGCGTCCGGAGCCACGGGGAAGCGCCGTCTGGGCGACCTCCGTGCCCTGCGCGGTGAGCGGCAGTCGCGTGCCGATGCCGTCGGCGTCGACGACGAAGGCGGCGAGGGTCGGTGTGACGCCGGATGCCGTGATCGAGAAGTACAGCTCGGTCGCCCCCGCGGGGATCGGCGAGCCGGCGAGCGGCGTGCGCGTCGCGGCGGCGAGAGCGGTCCGGTCGACGGCGCCGCCCGCGGGGGAGACCGCGTGGCGGAGCCCGCTCTGCCCGAGCGCCGCGAGGCTCGCGTCGACGCCGGAGTCGGTCTGCCACGTGAATTCGACGGCCGGCGCCGCGGCGCGGACCCCGTGCGCAGCGCCGATGGCCGAAGAATCCGTTGTGCCCGTCACCACGAGGTCGCTGCCCGCGCGCATCGCCGCGGTGTGCTCGGCTGCCGCCTGCCAGGTCGGCGTGTAGCACGCCGCGACCACCAGGCCGCCGCCCGCGAGCGCGATCAGCACGATGGGGGATGCGATCATGCGCGCCCGCCGTGCGAGCTGGCCGGCGACGAGGGCGAGGCGGGCACCGTCGCCGCGCGCCCCCGCCGACTCGAGGCCGCGCGCGACCGGCGGGAACACGGCGAGGCACAGCACTGCGACGGCCGCAAGGCAGAGGGCTGGGGCGAGCACCGCGATCGGGTCGACCGCAGCTCCCGTGCTCGTCGGCGAGAGCGGTGATCCGAACTGCAGGTAGCGCCACAGCGACAGCCCGGCTGCCGCGACGAGCAGCACGACGAGCCCGGGGGCCGCGAGCCGGCGCACGCGCCCCGAGTCGTCGACGGTGTCGCGGCGGAACGCGAGACGGGCCGAGTTGTAGGCGACGCCGGCGACCAGCGCGACGGCCGCCGCGACGACGGCCAGCACGATCGCGCCGAGCAGCGACCACCCGAGCGGATGCTCGCCGAAGACCAGCAGCAGCTCGGTGGCGGCGCCGGCGCCGATGACCGCGCCGAGCCCTGCGACGACGAGCGCCTCGACGGCCGTGGTGCGCCCGACGCGCGCGGCCGACGCCCCCCGCGAGCGCAGCAGCGCCGTTTCGCGCAGCCGCACTCCGTCGAGCAGGCGCGCGAGCTCGGCGAGGGTCACGAGCCCGATCGCGGCGACGAGCAGCAGAGGGACGGGCTGGATGCCTGCGAGCGGCGCCACCCGCGCCGCGAGCGCCTTCGCCTGGCTGTCGAGCGAGCCGGACTTCTCGACGCCCTGCGCGCCGACCGCGTCGTCGTCGAGCATTGCGCTGTGGATGCGGGAGCCCGCGCGGGCGAGCACGGGCAGATCGGCTGGGGCGATGCGCGAGGCGTCCGCCCGCACCGTCCAGATGAAGTCGTCGTCGTCGGCGGGAGTCGTGCGCGTCACCGTCACGGGCACGGACGACCTGCCGTGGCGCAGCTCACGCGCGATGATCGCCTCGGCCCGTGCGCTCTGCTTCGCAGTGTCGTCGGCTTTGGGCGCGTCGAAGCGCAGCTCGGCCTGCGCGCCGCTGAGGCCGCCGATACCGCTGCGCACACCGTCGAGCGCGGCCGAATCGAGGTGGCCCACGAGCCCGACCCCGAGCCCGGCGAGCAGCGCGCAGACGCACGCGAGCGCGGCGAAGAGGGCGCTGTGCGCACGCACGCGTCGGGCCGCGATCATGCGGCCACTCTATGGGGCGCAGCGCTTCGCCATTGCGTAGCGCAACGCCGCATCGACAATTCAGTTGTACACAATTGAATCGTGTGCAATGATCAAAGCATGTCCAATGCGACCGCTGCAGAAGCCCTCGACCCGATGCTCTGCTTCGCCGTCTACTCGGTCGAGCGGCAGTTCGGGCAGATCTACCGCGAGCTGCTCGCGCCATGGAAGCTCAGCTACACGCAGTATCTGGCGCTGATCGCGCTGTACGGCGACGACGACCTCACGGTCGGCCGGCTGGGTGAACTGCTCGGCCTCGACTCCGGCACGCTCTCGCCGCTGCTCAAGCGCCTGGAGTCGCGCGGCCTCGTCGAGCGCCGGCGCGCGGCATCCGACGAGCGTGTGGTCGAGATCTCGCTGACGGATGCCGGGCGTGAGCTCTACGGCCGGCTCGACGACATCCCGCGGTGCTTCGGCGACCGCACCGGCCTCGAGCACGACGAATACCTGCAGCTGCTCTCGCTCGCGAAGACGCTGAGCGCCCGCATGCGCGGCGAAGACCACCCACAAGACCACCCACAAGGAAAGGGCAAGTAATGGACATCCTCTACACCGCCGAGGCGCTCTCGACCGGCGAGGGCCGCAACGGCCACGTCACCACCCTCGACGGCCGCGTCGACCTCGACATGGCGATCCCGCAGGCGATGGGCGGCTCCGGCAACGGCGCGAACCCCGAAGCGCTGTTCGCCGCGGGCTACGCGGCCTGCTTCCACTCGGCCCTGCTCGGCGTCGCCCGCGCGCAGAAGATCAAGCTCGCCGACGAGACGGTCGGAGCCCGCGTGCACATCGGCCCCAACGGCGAGGGCGGGTTCCAGCTGGCGGTCGAGCTCGAGGTCACGATTCCCGATCTGCCGCACGACGAGGCGCAGGCGCTGGCGGATGCCGCGCACACGGTCTGCCCCTACTCGAACGCCACCCGCGGCAACATCGACGTGACCATCACGGTCACCGACGACTAACTCGCGAAGCTCTGCGTGCCGAGGACCGCGAGCAGCTGCAGCTTCTCCCAGCCCTCGGTGCGCGGCGGCGCCGTCAGGATCAGCAGCGCCTGCGACTGGTCCTCGGTGAACAGCACCGTGCAGTCGAGCTCGATCGGCCCGAGCTCCGGGTGCACGAGCACCTTGTGGTCCTCGAAGCGGCGGGCGACCTCGTGCCGGTCCCACAGCTCGGCGAACTCCGGGCTCGCGGCCTGCAGCGCGCGCACGAGCTCGCCGGCCCGCGACCGGGCACCGTCGATCCCGTAGGCGGCGCGCAGGTTCGCGACCAGAGCGCGTGCCTGCCGATCGCGATCGGGCGCCGGGTAGATCTCACGCGCGGTCGGGTCGGCGAACCACCGCCAGACATCGCTGCGCGCGAACCCCGTGCGGGCGGACGCATCGCCGAACAGCGCCGTCCCGAGACGGTTCGACACCAGCGTCTCGCCGATGTTCGACAGGATCAGCGCCGGCGTGTCCTCGAGCCGGTCGAGCACGCGCAGCAGCGCGGGCGCGACGTGCGGCAGGCCGCCGACGCGGTCGGGCGCGGCGTGGCCGGCCATGCGGAAGAGGTAGTCGCGCTCGTCGTCGCTCAGCCGCAGCGCCCGTGCCAGTGCGGCGAGCATCTGCTCGCTCGGCTGCGGGCCGCGGCCCTGCTCGAGCCGCGTGTAGTAGTCGACCGACATGCCAGTGAGCGCCGCGACCTCCTCGCGACGCAGCCCGGGCGCGCGACGGCGGGCGCCCGCGGCGAGTCCCAGGTCGGACGGCTGCAGCTCGCCGCGGCGGCGGCGCAGGAAGTCGGCGAGGGCGGTGCGGTCCACGCATCCATCATGCGTCGCCGGCCCGAGCGCAACCAGGGACCGCCGATCCCACGATCACTGCGTCTCTTTTTACGCCGAGCGGATGCCCGCATCGTTGCTGCTATGAACATCACGGGAAACACCATCTTCATTCCCGGCGCGACGAGCGGCATCGGGCTCGCCCTCGCGCTGCGTTTCCAGGCGAAGGGCAACACCGTCATCATCGGCGGCCGTCGCGCGGCGCTGCTCGACGAGCTCGCGCAGCGGCACGGCTTCGACACCGTGCAGCTCGACACGGCGGATGCCGCGAGCATCACCGCGGCGGCGAGAGAGGTGCTCGCGACGCATCCGTCGCTCAACGTCGTCATCGCGATGGCCGGCATCATGCGGGCGGAGGACTGGCACAGCCCCGCCGGCTTCCTCGCCTCGGCCGAGCAGACGGTCACGACCAACCTGCTCGGCCCGATCCGTCTGTTCGCGGCCTTCGTCGAGCACCTGCAGGCGCAGGCGGACGCGACCTTCGTGACGGTCTCGAGCGGGCTCGCCCACACGCCGCTGCGCGTCACGCCGAGCTACAACGCCACCAAGGCCGCGATCCATATGCTGACCGAGTCGCTGCGGCTGCAGCTTTCCGACACGAGCGTCAAGCTGCTCGAGCTGGTGCCGCCGGCCGTCGCGACCGAGCTGATGCCCGGCCAGTCGGAGAACCCGATCGCCATGCCGCTCGACGCATACGTCGACGAGGTCATGCAGCTCATCGAGGCCCAGCCGGACACCCACGAGATCCTCGTCGAGCGGGTGGGCTTCCTGCGCTTCGCCGAGGTGCGCGGCGACTACGACCAGGTCGTCGCGGCCGTGAATTCGACCGACCGCCACGCGGCCTCCGCCTGATCACCCGCGTCGCTGGGTACCCTCGTGGCCATGGCCATGTTCAGCAGGAACCGGGTACCCAGCGGCGGCGCGCTCTCGCGTAACGCCGCCACCGCCAGAGCGGAGACCACCGTCGCCTGGGGCGACGGGTTCGGCCGCTTCGCGACCAGGTGCATCCAGATCATCGCCGTGCTGATCGTCGTCGCGGTCGCCGTGGTCGCGATCACCCACGTCAGCCTGGTCTTCATCCCGGTGACGCTCGCACTCATCCTGGCCTGCGCGATCCATCCGTTCCTGGCATGGATGCGCCGTCACGGCCTGCCCTCGATGCTGGCGACGTGGATCGCGCTGTTTTCGATACTGATCGTGATCGGCGGACTCACCACACTCATCGTGTGGGCCGTCGAGGCGCAGTGGGACTCGCTCGTGCAGAACGTCACCGACGGCGTCAACCAGCTCGAGGGCTACTTCAATCAGCTGCCGGCGAACCTGATCAGCCAGAAGAACCTGCACGACGCGCAGAACGCGATCCTCGGATTCCTGACCTCGGCCCAGTTCGGCAGGGGCGCGCTCGCCGGTGTCGGCGCGGCGGCCGAGGGCGTCACCGGTCTGTTCCTGACGATCGTCACGCTCTTCTTCTTCATGAAGGACGGTCCGAAGATCTGGGGATTCCTGCTGCGGCCGCTTCACGGCGAGACCTACCACCGCGCCCTGCGCATCGGCGAGAAGACGGTCTCGGTGTTGGGCGGCTACGTCCGAGGCACCGCCATGGTGGCGGCGGCCGACGCGGTCGGCATCGGCATCGGCCTCGCGATCGTCGGCGTTCCTCTCGCGTTCCCGCTCGCCGTCATCGTCTTCATCACCGCCTTCATCCCGATCGTCGGCGCCGTTCTGGCCGGAGTGCTCGCCGCGCTCGTCGCGCTCGTCACGAACGGCCCCTTCGCGGCGGTCATCGTGATCGCGATCGTGGTGCTCGTCAATCAGCTCGAGAGCCACCTGCTGCAGCCGCAGATCATGGGGCACTCGCTGAACCTGCACCCGCTCGTCATCCTGCTCGCGCTGGCCGCGGGCTCCATCATCGGCGGCATCGTCGGCGCGGTGCTCGCCGTGCCCCTCGCCGCGACGGCGTGGGGCATCGTCACCGTGTGGAACGCCGAGACAGGCGGCCCGTTCGCCACCAGAGCGGCCGAAGAGGTGCCGCCCGCTCGGGGCTGATCGGCGGCCGGCCCTACCGGCGCGCCGGCGTCAGGAAGACTCCGCTCTCGGCATCCTCGATCGCCCGCTTCTTCAGGATGAAGTGCTGCTTCTTGCCGGTCGCCGTGTACGGCAGCTCGTCGACGAACGCGTAGCGGCGCGGCCGCTTGAAGTCGGCCAGGCCGGGGTGCGCGCGGCAGTGCGCGTCGAGGTCGTTCGCCGCCGCCTGCGGGTCGGCGAGGTGGCCGGGCTTCACCCGCACGTAGGCGATGACCAGTTCGCCCCACTGCTCGTCGGCGAGGCCGGTGACGATCGAGTCGGCGACGCCCGGATGCTCCGCGAGAGCCTCCTCGACCTGCACGGGGTGCACGTTCTCGCCGCCGGAGATCAGCATGTCGTCCTTGCGGCCGACGATCGTGACGATCTCGTTCTCGTCCCAGGTGGCGAGGTCGCCCGGGTACATCCAGCCGTCGCGGAACTTCTCGGCCGTGCGGGCCGGGTCGGTGTAGGCATACCCCGCCTTCACCGTGCGCATGATGACCTCGCCGACGGTCTTGCCGTCCTGGGGGACCCACTCGTCCGGGGCGGCGAAGCGGTCGTCATAGACGTGCACGACGGCCACGTCGTCGTCGATGCACGCGCGCCCGGCGCTGCCGGCGAAGGCGGGCAGATCCTCGGGCCGCAGGAAGGTGTTCCAGAACGCCTCCGTGGTGCCGTAGCCGTTCATGAGCCGCGGATGCAGCGTCTGCTGGTACCGGATCGCCGCCGCCTTCTCGAGCGGCGCGCCCATCGTCACGATGCCGCGCAGCGACGAGATGTCGCGCGGCGAGCGGTCCTGCTCGTCGGCGAGGCGCTCGAGGTTGGTCGGCGCGCCGATGACGTAGGTGAGCCGCGAGTTCTGGATCGCGTCGAGCACGACCGCCTCGTCGAAGCGGCGCAGGCAGACCGATTCCGCGCCCACGAACAGTACCGGGTTCGGCCCGGCGCAGTAGTTGCCGCCGCGGTGGAACCACGGCGACATGTTCATCGTCTTGTCCGTAGACGAGAGCGGGAACGCCATGATCACGTCGTGCGCCGACAGCGTCTCATTGAGAGATGTGAGCGGCACGGCCTTCGGCATGCCGGTGGTTCCGCTCGTGTAGAGGCGGCTCGACTCGTCCCACACGCTGCCGTCGACGGGTGCGCGGAAGGTGCCGGCCGAGGCGTCCAGCAGGTCCTCGAACGGGATCGCGCCCGGCAGCAGCTCGCCCGTGCCTACGCCCGCCACGACGGCCGGCTGGTGCGCGGCCAGTTCGAGGGCCTGGGCGACGACGGATGCCTGCTCGCGGTCGTACACGAAGACCTTCGGCTTCGACTCGTCGAGGATGAAGGCGGTCTCACCGGGGGAGAGGCGGAAGTTCATGGGCGAGCTGACCGCCCGAAGTCCCTGCGCGGCGACGTAGAGGAACGCGAACTCCGGTGAGTTCATCAGCTGGTAGGCGACGAGGTCGCCGGTCCCGACGCCGACGCTGCGCAGGCCCGCGACCAGCTGCCCGGTGACGACGCCGAGTTCGGCATACGTCCACGAGCGCCCCGTCTCGGGGTCGCTGATCGCGGGCCTCTTCGCGTAGCGGTGGGTGTTGCGCTCGAAGGCGGTCGCCCACGTGAAGTGGTTCTCGAAGACGCTGCGAAGCTGGCCGATGTCGTAACCGGTCCCGTTCGCAGCGGTCGTCTGATCGGGTTCAGCTGACTGCGTCGTCATAGACCCGAGCTTAGGTCAGCGGAACCGCCTAATCGTGGTGGCGGTCGGTCGCGTCGTGGAACGCGTCCTTGAGCTGGTCGCCCGCCTTCTTGAGCCCGGCCTTCACCTGGTCGGCGCGGCCCTCGTTCTCGAGCGACTTGTCGTCGGTCAGCTTGCCTGTCGCCTCTTTGCCCTTGCCGAGCAGATCCTCGGCGCTGTGCTTGCCCTTGTCGGACATCGACATGATGTACTCCCCTCCTGTCATGAGGGGAGTACCCGCCGACTACCGCCTAGAAACGGGGCTTCTCGGCCTGCTCGGCTGCGACGACCGCGAACACCGCGGCGGCGGCCATGAGCGCGACGAGCGCAGCCTGCAGGACGACCTGGGCGATCGCGACCAGCGGCAGGATCGAGACGACGCACCAGGCGGCCGCGAGCACGAAGAGGCCGAGCCAGCCGAGGGTCTTGCGGGCGAAGAATGCGACACCGACGACGAGCAGTGCGGCGACGGTGGTCTGGAAGAGCGGGGTGGAGAGCTCGCCGTGGCCGATCCAGGTCACGACAAGCGTGTAGGCCCAGAAGAGGAAGGTGAGCACGGCGAGCAGCGTGACGAGCCCGGCGCCGAGGGCCGACGGCACGCGGCGGGCGAGGAAGCCGACGAAGGACTGGTTCTGAACGCCGTCGTCGTGGGTGACGGCCGGGGTTGCTGCATTCACGGTCACAACGGGAATCCTACCGACAAGCCGGAGGCCTAGCGGGTCATCTCCGCATCGGAGAGCGCGTCGACCGCGCGCACGAACGCGAGGTGCGAGAGCGCCTGGGGGGTGTTGCCGGCCTGGCGCTTCGCGACCGGGTCGTACTCCTCCGACAAGAGCCCGAGGTCGTTCGCGATCCCTGCGACCCGGTCGATGAGCGCGACGGCGTCGTCGCGGCGGCCCGAGCGCGCGTACTGCTCGGCGAGCCACAGCGAGCAGGCGGTGAACGGGTTCTCGCCGGCCGGCAGCCCGTCGACCCCGCTTCCCGAGACATAGCGGTCGACGAATCCGTCGTGCACCAACTCGGCCTCGATCTGCGCGACCGTCGCAAGCATGCGCGGGTCGTCGGGCTCGCAGAAGCCGATCTGGGGAAGCTGCAGCAGTGCGGCATCCACATGCACCGCGCCCGCGTACTGCACGAACGCCCCCGTCGCCTTGTCGACATGGTTCTCATCGATGGTGCGGCGGATGCTGTCGCGCAGCTCCGCCCACCGGCGGGCGGGCCCGTGCAGCCCGTGCTTCTCGACGGCCTCGACTCCGCGGTCGAACGCGGCCCACGACATCGCTCGGGAGTGCGTGAAAGCGCGCGCTTCGCCGCGGATCTCCCAGATGCCCTGGTCGGGCACCGCCCACACCTTCTCGAGGTGGCCGAGCAGCGCCCGCTGCAGACCCCACGACACGGCGTTGTCTTCGAGGCCCGCGTCGCGCGCCGCGGAGAATGCGAGCATGACCTCGCCGATCACGTCGGCCTGGAACTGCTCGCTCGCCGCGTTGCCGACGCGCACGGGGGAGGCGCCCTGATAGCCGGCGAGCGACGTGAGCTCACGCTCCGGCAGCCAGCGCTCGCCGCCGAGACCGTACATGATCTGCAGGTCGGCGGGATCGCCGGCGATCGCACGCAGCATCCACTGCCGCCATCTGTCGGCCTCGTCCTCGAAGTCGTGGCGCGCGAGCACGTGGATCGTGAGCGCCGCGTCGCGCAGCCAGACGAAGCGGTAGTCCCAGTTGCGGCCGCCGCCGAACTGCTCGGGCAGCGACGTGGTGGCCGCCGCCGCGATGCCGCCGGTCGACTCGTGGGTCAGCGCGCGCAGGACCAGCAACGAGCGCAGCACGAGCTCCTGATAGCGGGGATCGTCGTCGTGCGTGCCGCGGTCGAGCCACCCCTGCCACCAGGTGGAGGTGCGCGCGAGCGCCGCGTCGACGTCGAGCGCCTCGGGCAGTGCTCGGTGGCTCGGGAACCAGGTGAGCACGAGGTCGACCGTCTCGCCCGCGGACACCGTGAACGTGCCGGAGTGCTGATGGTCGTGCCCGCGCACCGCAGGACCCCGCAGCACGACCGCGTTGGGCCCCGCGATCGCGACGAGCTCGACCGGGTCGCGGTCCCGGTTCTGGCTGACCCACGGCACGGTCGCGCCGTAGTCGAAGCGGAACCTGATCTCCTGCCGGAGCTCGACCGAGCCGGTGAGCCCGCGCACACGGCGCACCACGTCGACGCGCCCGCGGCCGATCGGCATGACGTCGACGACCTCGACCTCGCCGGTCGGAGTGGTCCAGTGCGTCACGAGGGTGAACCCCGCGCCGTCGTAGCGGCGCTTCGAGGCGGCATCCGCCGCGGTCGGCGCCAGCAGCCAGCGCCCGTCGTCCTCGTCGCCGAGCAGCGAGCCGAACACGCTGGGCGAGTCGAAGCGCGGCAGGCACAGCCAGTCGAGGCAGCCATCGGCGCCGACGAGCCCCGCGGTGAAGCAGTCGCCGATGAGCGCGTAGTCCTCGATCGCCTGCGACATGAGGGGAAGGTTACGCGGCCTTGTTCCGATCGATGACGGCGATCTCACCGGTGACCGGGCGCTTGAGGTCCGCCCAGCGGGTGATCGGCGCGGGCTCCCAGCTCAGGGCGGCTGGCTCATCGTCGCCGGTGTCGGCGGGTTCGGCCTCGGCCGGCGCCTCCGCACGAGGCGTGCGCAGCAGGCCGAGCGGCCCGCTCGCGGGCACGAGGCTCTCGCGCGCGGCGGCGACGGATGCCGTCACGGCGGTCGTCAGCGAGTGCACGAGCACCTCGTGGAAGATCAGGTCGTCCTGCTCGGGGGAGCGGCGGGCGACGGTCCAGTCGCCGGCCTCGCCGAACACCGCGTCGAGGCTCTTCTGCACGGCCGCGAAGATGAGCTCGTCGGTGAGCTCAGGGGCGGCGGGGGCGAGCACGGCGCTGTCGCGAACCGCGGCAGCCGGTGCGGGGGCGGCATGCTTGCGACGACCGAAGAACATGCCTCTGATTTTCCTGGTTGATCAGCGCCGGTTCGTGGAGACACGCCGCACGGATTCCTCGCGGACCGTCACGAGCGCAAGCGCCACTCCGAGGGCCCAGGCGATCCAGAGCACCCACGAGCGCTGGCCGAGCCTCGGCTTCCTGGTCGCCTTCACGACGGGCAGCACCGCGAGGGCCGATGCGTACACTCGGGGGCTCAGCGCGTACTTCCGGAGCGTCATGCCCCCACGCTAGCCGCAGCGCGCTCGGGCTGCGCGGTGTGGAGGCGGGCGAAATCGACGGTCTCGACGAGCATGGCGAGGCGCTCCTCGTCGCTGCGCGCCTTGCGGGTGTTGACCTCGGCGACGATCGACCCGTCCCATTTCCGCGCGGCGAGCATGGCGAGCACCTCGGCGACCGGCTGCGTTCCGTGGCCGGGCAGCGCGTGCTCGTCGAAGATGCGCCCGTCGGAGTTGCTCGCCGAGCCGTCGCAGAGGTGGATGTGCCGCAGCCGCGAGCCGAAGCCGACCGCGAGCTCGAGGCTGCTCTGACCGGCGAGCGAGGCGTGCGAGAAGTCGAGGGTGATGGCGTCGCAGTCGAAGCCGGTCGGATCCCAGCCGGGCATGTACGCCTTCATGGCGCGGCCGGCCGCCTTCCAGGGGAACATGTTCTCGACGGCGATCTCGACGCCGGAATCCGCCGCGATCTCGCGCACGATGTCGAGGAAGTCGACGGCATAGTCGGCCTGCCAGCGGAACGGCGGGTGCACGACGACGGTCGGCGCGCCGACGGATGCCGCGAGCTCTGCGCTCTTCGCGAGCTTCACCCTCGGGTCGCGGCCCCAGACGAAGTGGGTGAGCAGCAGCACGGGCGCGTGCACCGACAAGATCGGCTGCTCATAGCGCTCGGAGAGGCGCAGCAGCGCATCGGCGCTCTGGGTCTTCTCGTCACGGGTCACCATGACCTCGACGCCGTCGAAGCCCGCGTCGCGTGCAAGCCGGAACCCGTGCTCCACCGGCAGCGGATACACGCACGAGGTGCTCATTCCAATGCGCAACATTTCTCCCGAAAGAGTACGCGTTCAGGCTGAACAGCCGGTGTCCGAGTGGCTGACGACTCGTAGCCGACTGCTAGCCTGGCGAGACGCCGAGGGGGTGCCGCATTTCCACAGTGAACGAGCAGTACGAACTGGTGATCGTCTCCAACAGATTGCCGGTCGACCACGTCTCGGGCGAGGGGAAGGACGCCGTCTGGCGCACCTCGCCAGGCGGTCTCGTGGCGGCGCTCGAGCCGGTGATGCGCGAGCGCGACGGTGTGTGGATCGGCTGGCCGGGCATGCCGGATGTCGAGTTGGAGCCGTTCAAGGCGGACGGCATCGAGCTCGTGCCGATCCCCCTCTCCGCCGACGAGGTGCGGGACTACTACGAGGGCTTCAGCAACGACACCCTGTGGCCGCTGTACCACGACGTCATCTCGACGCCCGCGTACCACCGCGAATGGTGGGAGGCGTATCAGAGGGTCAACCGCCGCTTCGCCGACGCGGCGCTCGCTGTCGCCGCGCCGAACGCCATCGTGTGGGTGCACGACTACCAGCTGCAGCTGGTGCCCAAGATGCTGCGCGACGCCAGGCCCGATCTGATCATCGGATTCTTCAACCACATCCCCTTCCCGCCGTACGGCATCTATTCGCAGCTGCCCTGGCGCCGTCAGATCATCGACGGGCTGCTCGGGGCCGACGTGATCGGCTTCCAGCGCGTCGCGGACGCCGGCAACTTCGCCCGCGCGGTGCGCCGACTGCACGGGTACGAGACGCGGGCGAACCTGATCTCCGTGCCGCTCGACGAGACGCAGGCCGAGATGACGCTGCGGCATCAGGCGACGGCCAGGCGCGGGCAGCCGGTCAGGACCGTGCTCGCGCGCCCGTTCCCGATCTCGATCGACGCGCAGGAGTACCAGAAGCTCGCTGCCGACCCGTACATCCGGGCTCGTGCGCAGGAGATCAGGCAGGAGCTCGGCAACCCCCGTGTGCTGATGCTCGGCGTCGACCGGCTCGACTACACGAAGGGCATCCGCCACCGCATGAAGGCGTTCGGCGAGCTGCTCGAGGAGGGACTGATCTCTGCGGAGGACGTGGCTCTCGTGCAGGTCGCGAGCCCGAGTCGAGAGCGTGTCGACGCGTACGCCCAGCTGCGCGACGAGGTCGAGATCACGGTCAGCCGGATCAACGGCGACTTCTCGCAACTCGGCCATGCGGCGATCCACTACCTGCACCAGGGCTACCCGCGCGAGGAGATGGTGGCGCTGTACCTCGCCGCCGACGTCATGCTCGTCACGGCCCTGCGCGACGGCATGAACCTCGTCGCGAAGGAGTACGTCGCGAGCCGCATCGACCAGGACGGGGTGCTGATCCTCTCGGAGTTCGCGGGGGCATCCGACGAGCTGCGCCAGGCCCTGCTCGTGAACCCGCACGACATCGACGGGCTCAAGTCGGCGATCGTGCACGCCATCCGCATGCCGCAGCGCGAGCGCATGCGCCGCATGCGCGCCCTGCGGAAGCGGGTGCTCACGCACGACGTGCAGCGCTGGAGCGCGACCTTCCTCGACGCGCTCGTGCGCGCCGACCACCACGACCCGGCGAACCACATCGACATCCCGAGGCGCACCGTCGCGCCGCTCGACTACGGCGGCGACTGAGCGTGGGCCTCGACCATCTCGCGGCGGCGCCTCGGCTGCTCGTCGCGCTCGACTTCGACGGCACGGTGGCGCCCCTCGTCGACGACCCGTCGACGTCGCGCATCACCGCGGACGCCGCCGCCGCGATCGCGCGGCTGCGGGCACTGCCGGCCACGTGGGTCGCATTCGTCTCCGGCCGGCCGCTCGACACGCTCGCGGCGCTGACCGCGTCCGGCCCAGACGCTCTGCTGGTCGGGTCGCACGGCGTCGAGGTGTCGATCCGCGGCGAGCTCGCCGCCGCCCGCCTGAGTGACGACGAGCGCGCCCGCATGACGCGCCTCGAGGTCGAGCTCGAGCAGCTCGTCGCGGCGGTGCCGGGCGCGTGGCTCGAGTACAAGCCCGTCGGCTACGGCGTGCCGACCCGCCTCGTCGAGCAGGCAGAGCTCGTCGCGCCGCTGCAGCAGGCCGCGCGCGACGCCGCCGACGCGATCGGCGGCTTCACCACGCGCCTCGGCAAGGACATCATCGAGTTCAGCGTGCGCGACGTCACCAAGGGCGACGGCGTGCGGATGCTGCGCGAGCTGCTCGTCGCAGAAGAGGGCGGTCCCGTCGCGGTGCTCTACGCCGGCGACGACGTCACCGACGAGGACGCGTTCGCGGTGCTCGAGCCCGGCGACCTCGGCGTGAAGGTGGGGGAGGGCGACACGGCCGCCGCCGAGCGCGTCGCCGATGTCGACGCCTTCGCGGGGCTGCTCGAGGCGCTGGCGGCCGCGCGCGAGGCATCCGCCGCTTCTCACTAAACTCGGTACATGTCCGAAATCGACGTGAAACCTCGCAGCCGAGTCGTCACCGACGGCATCGAAGCCACCACCAGCCGCGGCATGCTTCGCGCCGTCGGCATGGGTGACGCGGACTGGGACAAGCCGCAGATCGGCATCGCGAGCTCGTGGAACGAGATCACGCCGTGCAACCTCTCGCTCGACCGCCTCGCGCAGGCAGCCAAGGAAGGCGTCCACTCGGGCGGCGGCTACCCGCTGCAGTTCGGCACGGTCTCCGTCTCCGACGGCATCTCGATGGGCCACGAGGGCATGCACTTCTCGCTCGTCTCGCGCGAGGTCATCGCCGACTCGGTCGAGACCGTCATGATGGCCGAGCGCCTCGACGGGTCCGTGCTGCTCGCCGGCTGCGACAAGTCGATCCCCGGCATGCTCATGGCCGCCGCGCGCCTCGACCTGGCATCCGTCTTCCTCTACGCGGGCTCCATCGCGCCGGGCTGGGTGAAGCTCTCCGACGGCACCGAGAAGAACATCACGATCATCGACTCCTTCGAGGCGGTCGGCGGCGTCAAGGCCGGCACCATGAGCCTCGAAGACGCCCACCGCATCGAGTGCGCCTTCGCGCCGGGCGAGGGCGCCTGCGGCGGCATGTACACCGCCAACACGATGGCCTCCGTCGCCGAGGCGCTCGGCCTGTCGCTGCCGGGCTCGGCCGCGCCGCCCTCGGCCGACCGCCGCCGCGACTACTACGCGCACCGCTCGGGCGAGGCCGTCGTCGGGCTGCTGCAGAAGGGCATCACCGCGCGCCAGATCCTGACGCGCGACGCGTTCGAGAACGCGATCACGGTCGCGATGGCGCTCGGCGGCTCGACCAACGTCGTGCTGCACCTGCTCGCCATCGCGAACGAGGCCGACGTGCCGCTCACGCTCGACGACTTCAACCGCATCGGCGCGAAGGTGCCGCACCTCGGCGACCTCAAGCCCTTCGGCAAGTACGTCATGAACGACGTCGACCGCATGGGCGGCATCCCCGTGCTCATGAAGGCGTTGCTGGACGCCGGTCTGCTGCACGGCGACGCGCTCACGGTCACCGGCAAGACGGTCGCCGAGAACCTCGCGGAGATCGACCCGCCCGCGCTCGACGGCGAGGTGCTGCACACCCTCGACAACCCGATCCACCCGACCGGCGGCCTGACGATCCTGAAGGGCTCGTTCGCGCCGGAGGGCGCGGTGGTCAAGACGGCCGGCTTCGACCTCGAGGTGTTCGAGGGTCCCGCCCGCGTGTTCGAGCGCGAGCGCGAAGCGATGGACGCGCTGACCGCGGGGCAGATCAAGCACGGCGACGTCGTCGTCATCCGGTACGAGGGCCCGAAGGGCGGCCCCGGCATGCGCGAGATGCTCGCGATCACCGCCGCCATCAAGGGCGCAGGCCTCGGAAAAGATGTACTACTCTTGACAGACGGACGATTCTCAGGCGGCACAACCGGCCTGTGCATCGGCCACATAGCTCCCGAAGCGGTCGACGCTGGTCCGATCGCCTTCGTGCGCGATGGTGATCTTATTCGGGTCGATATCGCTGCTCGCTCTCTCGATCTACTCATCGACGAAGCTGAGCTGGAGGCTCGCCGTCACGGCTGGGCCCCGCTTCCTCCGCGCTATACCCGTGGCGTCCTCGCGAAGTACTCCAAGCTCGTGCACTCGGCCGCCGAGGGCGCCGTCACGGGGTAGTCGCGATCTCACCGATCATCCACGCATCTAGGGGACCTCTCATGCCCGCGGACTCACGACCCGTGCCCACACCGCCTCATGCGGCGCCCGCCGCGGCCGCACCGGCCGGACCGGAGCTCATCACCGGCTCTGCCGCCATTCTGCGCACCCTCGAGAAGCTCGGCGTCACCGACGTCTTCGGGCTTCCAGGCGGCGCCGTCCTGCCGCTCTACGACGAGCTGATGGCGCAGAGCGCCGTCCGTCACATCCTGGTCCGCCACGAGCAGGGCGCCGGTCACGCCGCCGAGGGCTACGCCTCGGCGAGCGGCACCGTCGGCGTCGCCATCGCGACCTCGGGACCCGGCGCGACCAACCTCGTCACCGCCATCGCCGACGCCTACATGGACTCGGTGCCGCTGCTCGCGATCACCGGCCAGGTCTTCTCGACGCTGATGGGCACGGACGCCTTCCAGGAGGCCGACATCGTCGGCATCACCATGCCGGTCACGAAGCACTCGTTCCTCGTGAAGACCGCCGAGGAGATCCCGGGCGCGATCGCCGCGGCGTACCACATCGCCGGCACCGGCCGCCCGGGCCCCGTGCTCGTCGACATCACGAAGGACGCGCAGCAGAACCTCATGGAGTTCAGCTGGCCGCCGAAGATCGAGCTGCCCGGCTATCGCCCCGTGACGAAGGCGCACGGCAAGCAGATCCAGGCGGCTGCCCAGCTGCTCGCCGAGGCGAAGCGACCCGTGCTCTACGTCGGCGGCGGGGTGATCCGCGCGAAGGCATCCGCCCAGCTGCTCGAACTGGCCGAGACGACGGGCGCGCCCGTCGTGACCACCCTCATGGCGCGCGGCGCGTTCCCCGACTCGCACCAGCAGCACGTCGGCATGCCGGGAATGCACGGCACCGTTCCCGCGGTGCTCGCGCTGCAGGAATCCGATCTCATCGTCGCCCTCGGCGCGCGCTTCGACGACCGCGTCACCGGCAAGGTGAGCGAGTTCGCGCCCGACGCGAAGGTCGTGCACGTCGACGTCGACCCTGCGGAGATCTCGAAGATCCGCTTTGCCGACGTGCCGATCGTGGGCGACCTCGCCGAGGTGCTGCCCGACCTGTCGGCGGCGTTCCGCACGGCATCCGTCGAAACCCCGTCCGACCTGGCCGACTGGTGGACGCGCCTTAATGGGCTGCGGCAGGAGTTCCCGCTCGGGTTCACCGCGCCGAGCGACGGGTTGCTCGCGCCGCAGCACGTGATCCAGCGCATCGGGGAGCTCACCGGGCCCGACGGCGTGTACGTCGCGGGCGTCGGCCAGCACCAGATGTGGGCGGCGCAGTTCATCAAGTACGAGCGGCCGAACGCGTGGCTCAACTCGGGCGGCGCGGGCACGATGGGCTATTCGGTTCCCGCCGCGATGGGTGCGAAGGTCGCGCAGCCCGACCGGGTGGTGTGGTCGATCGACGGCGACGGATGCTTCCAGATGACGAACCAGGAACTCGTCACCTGCGCCATCAACAACATCCCGATCAAGGTCGCGATCATCAACAACTCGTCGCTCGGCATGATCCGCCAGTGGCAGGCGCTGTTCTACGACGGCCGCTTCTCGCAGAGCGAGCTGCACACGGGTCACGGCTCACGCCACGTCCCCGACTTCGTCAAGCTCGCCGACGCGTACGGCGCGCTCGGCATCCGCGTCGAGAAGCCGGAGGAGGTCGACGCGGCGATCAAGCTGGCGCTCGAGACCAACGACCGGCCCGTCGTCATCGACTTCGTGGTGTCCTCCGACGCCATGGTGTGGCCGATGGTGCCGCAGGGTGTCAGCAACAGCTACGTCCAGTACGCCCGCGACCACAGCCCTGCTTGGGGAGAGGAGTAAGCCATGACCGCCCACGTCCTTTCCCTCCTCGTCGAGGACAAACCGGGTCTCTTGACGCGCGTCGCCGGCCTGTTCGCCCGTCGCGGCTTCAACATCAACTCGCTCGCGGTCGGCACGACCGAGATCGAGGGCCTGTCGCGCATCACCGTTGTGGTCGACGTCGACGAGCAGCCGCTCGAGCAGGTCACCAAGCAGCTCAACAAGCTGGTCAACGTGATCAAGATCGTCGAGCTCGACCCCGGCCAGTCCGTGCAGCGCGAGCATCTGCTCGTCAAGGTGCGCGTCGACGTCACCACCCGCTCGCAGGTGCTCGAGGCCGTGAACCTCTTCCGCGCCCGCGTGGTCGACGTCGCCAACGACGCGGTCGTCATCGAGGCGACGGGGGATTCCGGGAAGATCCAGGCCCTGCTGCGCATCCTCGAGCCGTACGGGATCAAGGAGCTCGCACAGTCGGGCATGCTCGCGATCGGCCGCGGTTCGAAGTCGATCACCGACAGAGTTTTCAAGTCATAAGCACGAGAGAGAAGAAAATGGCAGAGATCTACTACGACAACGACGCCGACCTGAGCATCATCCAGGGCAAGAAGGTCGCCGTCATCGGCTACGGCTCGCAGGGCCACGCGCACGCGCAGAACCTGCGCGACTCGGGTGTCGAGGTCGTCATCGGCCTGCGCGAAGGGTCGAAGTCGATCCAGAAGGCGACCGAGGCGGGCTTCGAGGTGAAGTCGAACGCCGAGGCCACCAAGTGGGCCGACGTGATCGTCATCCTCGCGCCCGACCAGCACCAGCGCCACCTCTTCGCCGACGACGTCGAGCCGAACCTCACCGAGGGCAAGGCGCTGCTCTTCGGCCACGGCTTCAACATCCGCTTCGGCTACATCAAGGCGCCCGCCGGCATCGACGTGATCATGGTCGCGCCGAAGGCCCCCGGTCACACCGTGCGCCGCGAGTTCGTCGCCGGTCGCGGCATCCCCGACATCATCGCCGTCGAGCAGGACGCGTCGGGTCAGGCGTGGGAGCTCGCGAAGTCGTACGCGAAGGCGATCGGCGGCACGCGTGCCGGCGTCATCAAGACGACCTTCACGGAGGAGACCGAGACCGACCTGTTCGGTGAGCAGACCGTGCTCTGCGGCGGCGTCTCGCACCTCGTGCAGTACGGCTTCGAGACCCTGACCGAGGCCGGCTACCAGCCCGAGATCGCGTACTTCGAGGTGCTGCACGAGCTCAAGCTCATCGTCGACCTGATGTGGGAGGGCGGCATCGCCAAGCAGCGCTGGTCGGTCTCCGACACCGCCGAGTACGGCGACTACGTCTCGGGCCCGCGCGTCATCGACCCGAGCGTGAAGGAGCACATGAAGGAGGTCCTCTCGGACATCCAGGACGGCACCTTCGCCACGCGGTTCATCGCCGACCAGGATGCCGGCGCTCCCGAGTTCCTGCGCCTGCGCGCCGAGGGCGAGCAGCACCCCATCGAGAAGACCGGCCGTGAGCTGCGCGCGCTGTTCGCGTGGAACACGAACTCCGACGACGACTACGTCGACGGTTCGGTCGCGCGCTAACGGCAAACTGCGGGGAGTCCGCGGCGGATTCCGCCTGGGGCGCACGTTTTTCGACGAAACGTGCGCCCCAGGCGGCTTCTGCCGCCCCGCGCTGATCACGCCATGGGCAGCACGAGGGTGAAGGTGGTGCCTTCGCCGACGGCGCTCTCGATCTCGAGGCGGCCGCCGTGGGCCGTGGCGATCGCGCGCACCACGGTGAGGCCGAGGCCGACGCCCGGGATCGCCCGCGCCGTCGAGGCGCGGAAGAACCTCTCGGACAGGTGCGCCACCTCGTCCGCCGGGATGCCGACACCGGTGTCGCGCACCGACAGCAAGGCATCCGCCCCGTGCAGCTCGGTCGAGACCGTGACGGTCCCACCGGCCGGCGTGAACTTGACGGCGTTCGAGATCAGGTTGTCGCACGCCTGACCGAGGCGGTCGGGGTCGCCGTTGATGACGACGGGCGCCGCGAGCGCGGTCGCCAGCACGACGTCGGCGTCTTCGGCGGCCGGCTCAGCCGACTCGACCGCCTGGCGCACCACCTCGTTCAGGTCGACCCGTGTCTTCTGCAGCGTGAACGCGCCCGCACCCGCCTGCGCCGTGGTCAGCAGGTCGCCGACGAGGTGCCGCAGCCGCCGGGCGTTGCGCTCGGCGACATCGACGAAGCCGCGCTGCTCGTCGGTGAGGTTCGCGCCGGTCATGCGCAGCAGCTCGAGGTAGCCGAGCACGCTCGTCAGCGGGTTGCGCAGCTCGTGCGAGACGAGGCCGAGGAACTCGTCCTTCACACGGTCGCGCTCCTCGCCGGCCTCGCGCAGGCGCCTCGCGATCTCGTTGATGATGATCGCCGCGACGATGTAGACGAACGGGGTGAGCAGGTCGCGGGCGACCTCGCCCAGGCTCACGGGCGCGCCGCTCAGGTACTCCGGCAGTAACAGTGCGAAACACGTTCCGATGCCCGCGATGAGCGGATTCCACGCACCGGGCTCGCTCGCCACCCATATCGTCGGGATGATCAGCAGCACGCCGAACGGCGAATCGCTGCCGCCCGTCGCGAGCCGCAGCAGCGCGATCGCGACGAAGCTCGCGCAGGGGATCAGGACGCTCCAGAACTGGTCGATCCGCCGCCAGGGCAGAGCGAACGAGGCGGCTGTGGCGATGGCTTCGACGATGACGGATGCCCAGAGCAGACCACCCGACGTCACCGGCATCCGCGTCGCGAGCAGCACGATGAGCGCGACGCCGAAGGTGACGACTGTCGGAATCTGCTTCACCCACGGCGTGAGCCGACCCGCCGTGAGGCGCAGGAACAGCGCGCGCAGCGGCCTCATGCCCGTCACTCTGGCAGATTCAACGCCGCTAGGCTGGTCGCAACGCCCACTGATGCCACCGTGAGAAAGATGCGTTCGTGACGAAACCGGTCGTGCTGATCGCCGAAGAACTGTCCCCTGCAACCGTCGAGGCGCTCGGTCCCGACTTCGAGGTCCGGAGCGTGGACGGCACCGACCGCCCCGCGCTGCTCGCGGCCCTCGCCGAGGCGAACGCGGTGCTCATCCGCTCGGCCACCAAGATGGACGCGGAGGCGATCGCCGCCGCACCGGTGCTGCAGGTGATCGCCCGCGCGGGCGTGGGCCTCGACAACGTCGACATCCCGTCGTCCACGAAGGCCGGCGTGATGGTCGTGAACGCCCCGACCTCGAACATCATCTCGGCGGCCGAGCTCACCATCGGCCACATCCTGAGCCTCGCCCGCCACATCCCGGCTGCGCACGCCTCGCTGAACGCGGGGGAGTGGAAGCGCTCCAAGTACACCGGCACCGAGCTCTTCGAGAAGACGGTCGGAATCATCGGCCTCGGTCGCATCGGCACGCTCATCACGCAGCGTCTGCAGGCGTTCGGCGTGCGCGTCGTCGCATACGACCCCTACGTCACGGCGGCGCGGGCGCAGCAGCTCGGCGTGGAGCTTCTCGACCTCGACGAGCTGCTCAAGGCATCCGATTTCATCACCATCCACATGCCGAAGACGCCTGAGACGACCGGCATGATCGGGGCGGCGCAGCTCGCGCTCATGAAGCCGACGGCATATGTCGTCAACGTCGCGCGCGGCGGCCTGATCGACGAGGCCGCGCTGGCCGAGGCGCTGCGGAACAACGTGATCGCCGGCGCCGGCCTCGACGTGTTCACGAGCGAGCCGCCCAAGAACGACGACCTCACCTCGCTGCCGAACGTCGTCGTCACGCCGCACCTGGGCGCGTCGACGGGTGAGGCGCAGGAGAAGGCGGGCGTCTCCGTCGCCCGCTCGGTGAAGCTCGCGCTCGAGGGCAACCTCGTGCCCGACGCGGTGAACGTCGCCGGCGGCATCATCGACCCGTTCGTGCGCCCCGGCATCGCACTCGTCGAGAAGCTCGCGCAGGTCCTCGCGGGCCTCGCCGGCAAGGAGGCGCTGACCTCGCTCGACGTCGACGTGCGCGGCGAGCTCGCCGCCTTCGACGTGTCGGTCTACAAGCTGGCGGCGCTCAAGGGCTACTTCACGAACATCGTCAGCGACAAGGTGTCGTACGTGAACGCCCCGCTGCTCGCCGAGCAGCGCGGCATCGAGGTCACGCTCACGACCGGCGATGAGTCGAAGGACTACCGCAACACCACGACCCTCAAGGGCATCCTCGCCGACGGCACCGTCGTGACCGTGGCGGGCACCCTCTCGGGCACGAAGATGGTCGAGAAGATCATCGGGCTGAACGAGTACGAGATCGAGGTGCCCCTCGCCAAGCACCACGTCGTGCTGGTCTACCGCGACCGCCCCGGCATCGTCGCGGTCTACGGCAAGGCGTTCGGCGAGGCAGACATCAACATCGCGAACATGCAGATCGCGCGCGACGAGCAGGGCGGCAAGGCCCTCTCGGTGCTGACGGTCGACTCGCCGGTGCCCACTCAGATCCTGAGCGCCGTCGCGGCGGCGATCGAGGCGGAAGAGCTCGTCGAGATCGACATCACCGAGTAGGGGCGAGCGGATGCCTGAGCAGCGCCGTTACGTCGAGGTCGACGTCTTCGGCCGTATCCCGCTCGCCGGCAACCCGGTGGCGGTCGTCGTCGACGGGTCCGGCCTCGACGACGTCGCCATGCAGCAGTTCGCGTCGTGGACGAACCTGTCGGAGACGACGTTCCTCGTTCCGCCGACCGATGCCGCTCGAGCTCAGGGCGCCGACTACCGTGTGCGCATCTTCACGCCCGGCGGTGAGTTGCCGTTCGCCGGCCACCCGACGCTCGGCACGGCGCACGCGTGGCTCGAGTCGGGCGGCGTGCCCGCGCGCGAGGGCGTCGTCGTGCAGGAGTGCGGCATCGGCCTCGTCACCCTGCGCCGGGACGAGGTCGGGCTGTCGTTCGCGGCGCCCGGGTTCCTCAGGTCGGGGCCCGTTGACGAGCCGACTCTGGCCGAGGCATCCGCCGCCCTCGGAATCGAGCGCAGCGCGATCGTCTCGTCGCAGTGGGTCGACAACGGCCCAGGATGGTTCGCGGTCGAGCTTCCGAGCGTCGACGAGCTGCTCGCTGTCGAGCCGAATCTCGCCGGCTTCGGCGAGCACGGCATCGGCGCGTTCGCGCACTACGTCGACGACGAACGGCTGATCGAGGTGCGGGCGTTCATCCCGCAGATCGGCGTCGTCGAAGACCCCGTGACCGGGTCGCTCAACGCCGGGCTCGCGCGCTGGCTGATCGAGTCCGGGCGGGTCACCGGGTCGTACCTCGCAGGCCAGGGCCACGCCCTCGGCCGCGACGGGCTTGTGCGGGTGACGCGCGACGGCGATCAGATCTGGGTCGGCGGGCAGACGCAGACCGTCGTGACGGGTACGGTCACCCTGTAGCGGAAGGGATTTCGCGGTGTGCGCGGCGAGAGCGGCGTGTCGCGCCGGACCCCTTCCCTTAGGCTCGGCGGGTGCCGGATGCCATGCACTTCGACCGCTCGCCCGAGGGGTATCGGGCGGCTCGTCCGCCGTATCCGGCCGAGCTGTGGGGCGACGTGGTCGCGACCGAGTTGGTCGTGCCGGGGCGGCGCGCCCTCGACCTCGGCGCGGGCACGGGCGAGGCGACCGGAGTACTGCTCGCGCGCGGCATGGACGTCGTCGCCGTCGAGCCCGGCCCGCGGCTGGCGGATGCCCTGGCGGCGCGACACCCGCAGGCATCCGTTCATCGCATGCGCGCGGAAGAGTTCGAACCGGATGCCGCGAGCTTCGACCTCGTGGTTGCCGCCACCTCGATCCACTGGATGGATCTCAACGTCGCGCTGCCCATGGTGCGCCGCGCGTTGAAGCCCGACGGTCGCCTGCTCGTGTGGCGCAACGTGTTCGGCGATGCGGAGGCCGAGGTCACGCCGTTCCGCCGCGAGGTCGCACGCATCGTCGCGCGGCGCCGCGCACCGCAGCGCGAGCAGACCGAGAGCGTGACAGCGACGGCGGATGCCATCGCGGCGTCTGGCCTGTTCGCAATCGAGTCGACCCGGCGCTATCGGTGGAGCATCGAGCTCACCGCGGCACAGGTGCACGGGCTGTTCAGCACCTTCAGCGACTGGTCACCGGCCGAGGTCGATGAGGTGGCCGGTGCGGTCACCGATCTCGGCGGGCAGGTTACCGAGCACTACTCGTCGTGGCTGCTCGTCGCGGCGCGCATCTAGCTTGGCTGTGCTTGACGGGTGCGAAATGCACCTTCGATCGCGATTCGACGTGCTTTTCGCACCCCTTGGCGCTGCGGCTCAGATCACCAGCACGATCTTGCCGAGGGCAGGCTCGTCCTCGTGGTGGCGCAGTGCGTCGGCGGCGTCCTCGAGGCGGTAGCGGTGCTGGATCACCGGGCGAAGAACGCCGGATTCCGCGAGCTCGCGCAGCTCGTCGAGATGGGCGCGATCCGGGTGCTCCTGCAGCGTGACGAGGTGCTGCTTCGTGAACCGGTCGGCGAAGAGGGCGCCGATGTTGACCGACATCGGCCCGAAGAATCCGCCGTCGTGCGGGTTGCCGCCGCCCGACAGCACGAGCGTGCCGTCTGGCGCGAGCGCGCGGCGCAGGCGGCCGAGCGAGTAGGTGCCGCTCAGGTCGAAGACGATGTCCCACCGGCGACCGAGCGCGGCGAAGTCCTGCGCGCGATAGTCGAGGACCTCATCGGCGCCGAGCGACCGCAGCAGCTCGGCCGAGCCCGCGCTGCCGACCGCCGTGACCGTCGCGCCGTACGACTTCGCGAGCTGCACCGCAAAGGTGCCGACGCCGCCCGACGCTCCGATGATGAGCACCGTCTGCCCGGCGTGCGTGTGCCCGAGGTCCTTCATGCCCTGCAGGGCGGTGTCCGCCGCGAGCGGCATCGCCGCAGCCTCTTCGAAGCTCAGCCCGCCGGGCTTGTGGGCGACGTTGGCGGCGGCCACCGTCGTGTACTCGGCGAACGCCCCGTGCGCCGCGGTCAGTCCGACCTCGCCGTAGACCTCGTCGCCGACGGCGAAGTCGCCGACGCCCGGGCCGAGCCCGGTCACCTCGCCGGCGAAGTCCTGCCCGCGCTCGCGGCGGGTCGGGCCGCTGCGCCCGAACTGCTTCGGCGCCATGAGGCGCGCCGCGCGCGGCATCCCACGCATCGTGTGCCAATCGGCGGCATTGACGGATGCCGCATGCACCCGCACCTGCACCTCGCCGGGCCCTGCGGTGGGAACCGGCAGGTCCGTCGCGAGTCGAAGCACCTCCGGCCCGCCGTAGCGGTCCTGCACGATCGCCCTCATGAGGCTTTGCTAGCGCCGGGCTGTCTGCGCCGCAAGAGCGCGACGCTCGCGAGGGGTGCCGAATGCACGTTCGTGAGCGGTTGAACGTGCGTTTCGCACCCGCCGTGAGCCGTGCCGCGAGCAAATAGGCTGGGGGCATGGTCCGCCCCGCATCGAACACCGTCAAACTCGCAGTCATCCCCGGGGACGGCATCGGCCCCGAGGTCGTCGCCGAGGCGCTGAAGGTGCTCGACGCGGTCACCGCCGGCAGCGACGTCACCTTCGAGAAGACCGAGTACCGGCTCGGCGCCGGCCGCTTCCTCGACGACGGCGAGGTTCTTCCCGCGGCCGAGTTCGAGGCGATCAAGCAGGCCGATGCGATCCTGCTCGGCGCCGTCGGCGGCACGCCCAACGACCCGCGGCTCGCGAACGCGAACATCGAGCGCGGTCTGCTGCTCAAGCTGCGCTTCGAGCTCGACCACTACGTGAACCTGCGCCCGACCGTCGTCTACCCGACGGTCGAGAGCCCGCTCAAGAACCCGGGGGAGGTCGACTTCGTCGTCGTGCGCGAAGGCACCGAAGGGCCGTACGTGGGCAATGGTGGAAGCATCCGCGTCGGCACGCCGCACGAGGTCGCCAACGAAGTGAGCGTCAACACGGCCTACGGGGTGGAGCGCGTTGTGCGGTTCGCGTTCGCGCAGGCATCCGCCCGCCGCCGCAGGCTGACCCTCGTGCACAAGACCAACGTGCTCGTCTTCGCCGGCAAGCTGTGGCGGCGTGTCGTCGACGAGGTGAGCGCCGACTTCCCCGAGGTCGAGGTCGACTACCTGCACGTCGACGCGGCGACCATCTTCCTGGTCACGGATCCTGCTAGATTCGACGTCATCGTCACCGACAACCTCTTCGGCGACATCCTCACCGACCTGGCCGGCGCAATCAGCGGCGGCATCGGGCTGGCGGCCTCGGGCAACATCAATCCCGACGGCACGTTCCCCAGCATGTTCGAGCCCGTGCACGGCTCCGCACCCGATATCGCCGGTCAGCAGAAGGCGGACCCGACGGCAGCCATCCTGTCCGTCGCACTGCTGCTGACGCATCTCGGGCTGACGGACGCCGCGGCCGAGGTCACCGCCGCCGTCCGGCAGGACCTCGCCGCCCGCACCGATGCGCGCTCGACCGCTGAAATCGGTGACTCGATCGTCAGCCTGCTCTCGTAGCCGTTTCACTTAAGGTTTAGTCATGTCCCTGTCGCTCCCTCTCACCGACATCTCGCCGCTGCAGTTCGCGGTGACGCAGAACCCCTCGCCCCGGTCCGACGCCGAGCGCGCCGAGATCCTCGCCAACCCGGGCTTCGGGCAGTTCTTCACCGACCACATGGTCCAGATCCACTGGAGCGAGCGCGGGGGCTGGCACCGGGCCGCCGTCGAGCCCTACGCCAAGATCTCGCTCGACCCTGCGGCCGCCGTGCTGCACTACGCGCAGGAGATCTTCGAGGGCCTCAAGGCCTACCGTCACGCCGACGGCTCGATCTGGAGCTTCCGCCCCGACCAGAACGGCCTGCGCCTGCAGCGCTCTGCGCGTCGCCTCGCGCTTCCCGAGCTGCCACTCGACACGTTCCTCGCGTCGCTGCGCAGCATCGTGCAGGCGGATGCCGCATGGGTGCCGGAGGGCGGCGAGACGAGCCTCTACCTGCGTCCGTTCATGTTCGCCTCCGAGGCGTTCCTCGGGGTGCGGGCAGCGCGCAAGGTGTACTACTTCGTGATCGCGTCGCCCGCCGGCGCGTACTTCAAGGGCGGCGTGCTGCCTGTGTCGATCTGGCTGTCGACCGACTATGCGCGTGCGGCCCACGGCGGCACCGGGGCGGCGAAGACCGGCGGCAACTACGCCGCCTCCCTGCTTCCCCAGCAGGAGGCGTACGCGCAGGGCTGCGACCAAGTGCTCTTCCTGCAGGACGGCTACCTCGAAGAGCTCGGTGGCATGAACCTCGTGCTCGTGAAGAAGGACGGCACGCTCGTGACGCCGGCCTCCGACAGCATCCTCGAGGGCATCACGCGCGACTCGCTGCTGCAGCTCGCCGAAGAGCGCGGGCACACGATCGAGCGCCGCCCGGTCTCGGTCGACGAGTGGCGCGAGGGTGTGGCGAGCGGCGACATCGTCGAAGCGTTCGCGTGCGGCACGGCCGCGGTCGTGAACCCGATCGCTCAACTCAAGTCGACCGACTTCACGATCGAACTGCCCGTGCTCGGCGAGGGCGAGTCGCTCGCGATGTCGTTGCGCAAGGAGCTCACCGACATCCAGTACGGCCGCATCGAGGACACGCACGGCTGGCTCTACCGCCTCGACGGGCAGAACCGATGAAGGTCGGGCGCTTCCAGCACGAAGGCGTGCTCAGCTACGGCATCCTCGACCCTGAGGAACAGGAGTGGGTGCTGCTCAAGGGCGACCCCATGTTCGCCGGGTACGAGCCCACGGGTGAGCGGGTCAAGATCACCGGGGTGACGCTCGTCGCGCCGGTGATTCCGCGGTCGAAGGTGGTCGGTGTCGGCAAGAACTACTACGACCACGTGCAGGAGATGAAGACGGTGACCGGTGGCGACGTGCCGACGCAGCCGCTGCTCTTCCTCAAGCCGAACACCGCGGTGATCGGCCCGAACGAGCCCATCGTGCTTCCCGCGATCTCGAACAAGGTCGAGCACGAGGGCGAGCTCGTCGTCGTCATCGGCAAGGTCGCGAAGAACGTGCCGGCCGAGCGCGCGCTCGAGTACGTCTTCGGCTACACGATCGGCAACGATGTGTCGGCCCGCGACCTGCAGGTCAGCGACGGCCAGTGGGCGCGCGCCAAGGGATTCGACACGTTCGCACCGCTCGGCCCCGTCATCGAGACTGAATTCGAGCTGGCGGATGCCGCGCTCCAGACCCGCGTCAACGGTGAGATCCGCCAGGACGGCAACATCTCCGACCTCATCTTCGACGTGCCGACGATCGTCGCCCATGCGTCCGCGGCGTTCACGCTGCTGCCCGGTGACGTCATCATGACGGGCACGCCCGCCGGTGTCGGCCCGATCGTCGCCGGCGACACGGTGGAGGTCGAGATCGAGGGCCTCGGGATCCTGCGGAACCCGGTCAAGGCGGCCTAGGAACCGGGCGCAATTCGCGCGATTGCTCCTACGGATTCCGGCGGCGGTAGGGCCAACCCTGTGTGCTAGGGCCGGTTCCTACGTCGCGGCCCCTCGCGGTGGTTCCTAGGCGAAGGCGCGCACGCGCACCGCGTCGGCGATGCGGGCGACGTCGCGCTCGTCGTTCCACACGTGGAACGCGACGCGGGCGTTGCCCGCGCGGCCGGAGACGGCGAGTCCGGCATCCGCCATCGCGCGCACATCGCAGCCGTCGGGGTCGGCCCACGTGACGATCGCCGAGTCTGCGGCAGGCAGGCCGAGCGCGGCGCACAGCTCCTTCGCGAGGCCGACGTTGTGCGCCCGCACCGCGGGGAGGTCGAGCCCGGCGAACAGTTCGAGCGACTCGGCGGCGCCGACCCACGCCTGCCACGCGGGGGAGACGTCGAAGCGGCGCGCATCGTCAGCGAGCGTGATGTCGGCGCCGTAGCACGAGCCGAACACGTCGGCGCCTGCGTACCACCCGGCCTGCACCGGCCGCAGCTGCGCGTGGAAGCTTGGGGACAAGGTCATCATGCTCGCGCCGCGCGGCGCGCACAGCCACTTGTACGTGTGGCACACCGTCGCGTCGGCGCGCGAGGCGTCGAAGTCGAGCCAGCCCGCCGACTGCGTGAGGTCGACGAGGGTGCGCGCGCCATGGCGCGCGGCGGCCTCGAGCACGGCGTCGACGTCGACGATGCGTCCCGACGCCGACTGCACGAGCGAGAATGCGATCAGCCAGGTGTCGTCCGTGACGGCGTCGGCGAGCGCCTCGAGCGGAACCTCGCGCACGCGCACCTCGCGGTGCGCCTGTTGCGCGAATGGCGCGAGCACCGAGCTGAAGTCGCCGCGCACGCTCAGCACCTCGGCGTGGTCGGGGGCCGATGCGGCGATGACGGATGCCTGTGCAGACACCTGCGACCCGATGGCCACCCGTCCGGCGTCGACGTGAACCAGCCGCGCGAAGGCGGACCGGCCGCGCTCGACAGCCGCCCCGTACCCATCCATCGTCGCGCGCCCCGCCGCCCAGAGCTCGAGGTCCGCGCTGATGGCGCGCCGCGTCGAAGCCGGAGCGAGACCCATCGTGCAGGCGGCGAGGTATCCGCTTGTGGCGGGGAACTCGTCGCGAAGAGAGTCGATCATGCGTCAAGCATCCGGCTGACTCAATTCATCACACAAGGACATGAGATCGATGAATACGATAACCACGAGTTATGGAGCGGTTAGGATGTCTGCGTGAGCCTCACTGCCGTTGAACAGCTGCCGGAGCTCGACGCGCAGACCCTGCGCATCGTGGGCGCGATCGCCGAGCACGGCTCGATCACCGCCGCTGCCGACGCCCTCGGGCTCAGCCAGCCGGCGGTCAGCCAGCACCTGCGCCGCGCCGAGCAGCGCCTCGGGCTCGCGCTTGCCGAGCGCATCGGCCGCTCCGTGCGCCTCACCGAGGCGGGCGAGGTGCTCGCGCGCCACGCGCGCACCATCACGAACGCCTTCGACGCGGCCGCAGGCGAGCTCGCCGAGCTCTCCGGCCTGCGCGCCGGGCGGGTGCGCCTCGCGGGCTTCCCGACGGCATCGTCGACCGTGGTGCCGAAGCTCGTCAAGCAGCTCGCGGCCACGCACCCCGGCCTGTCGGTCAGCTATCTCGAGGCCGAGCCGCCCGAGGCCGTCGAGGCCGTGCGCTCCGGGGCCGTCGACGTGGCGATCACGTTCAGCTACCCCGGCGACCGCGTGGACCCCCATCAGGAGAGCGCCCAGGGGCTCAGCGTCGACTCGCTCTGGCAGGACGAGATGCTCGTCGCACTTCCCTCCTCGCATCCGGCCGCCGCACACCACCGCGTGCCCATCGATGAGCTGAGCAGCGAGACCTGGATCGCCGGCTGCCCGCGCTGCCGCGGCCACCTGCTGCAGGTCACCGAGTCGGCAGGGTTCACGCCGACGATCGCGTACGAGACCGACAACTTCTCGGCGGTGCTCGGCATGGCGGATGCCGGCATCGGCATCGCCCTCGTGCCGACCCTCGCCCTCGCCTCGACCCGCGTGCCCGAGGGCATCGTGCTGCGCCCGACCGCGCGGGGCGACTCGCGCACGATCCACGTGGTGACGACGGAGGGCGCGAGCCGCGTGCCCGCCGTCTCGGCGACCCTCGGCGCGCTGCACTCGCTCGACCTCGCCCGGCTGTCTTTGGAGGACGCGGCGACGCCCGCTTAGGCATCCGCCCGCCCGATAAACTGTCGGGCGTATGTCTGACGCACGCGAGTACCCGTTCTCATCAGCGACCGGCGCCGAGGTGCGCGTGCGGTTCTGCCCCTCTCCGACCGGCACGCCGCACGTCGGCCTCATCCGCACCGCCCTGTTCAACTGGGCGTACGCGCGGCACACCGGCGGCAAGCTGATCTTCCGCATCGAGGACACCGACGCGGCACGCGACAGCGAGGAGAGCTTCGAGCAGATCCTCGACGGGCTCACCTGGCTCGGCATCGACTGGGACGAGGGTGTGAACAAGGGCGGGCCGCACGAGCCCTACCGCCAGTCGCAGCGCTACGACATCTACCGCGACGTGGTCGCGAAGCTGCTCGCATCCGGCCACGCCTACGAGTCGTTCTCGAACGCCGACGAGATCGATGCGCGCAACGTCGCGAACGGGCGGCCCAAGGAGCAGGGCTACGACAACTTCGACCGCACGCTGACCGACGAGCAGAAGGCGGCGTTCCGGGCTGAGGGGCGCGAGCCGGCGATCCGCCTGCGCGTGCCCGACGAGGACGTCACCTTCCACGATCTGATCCGCGGCGAGATCACGTTCCCGGCCGGCACGAACAGCGATTTCGTGATCGTGCGCCCGAACGGGCATCCGCTCTACACGCTCGTCAACCCCGTCGACGACGCGATCATGCAGATCACCCATGTGCTGCGCGGTGAGGACCTGCTGCCGTCGACCGGCCGCCAGATCGCGCTGTACCGCGCGCTCATCGATCTCGGCGTCACGACGTTCGTGCCGCGCTTCGGCCACATGCCGTCGGTGCTCGGCGAGGGCAACAAGAAGCTCTCGAAGCGCGACCCGCAGTCGAACCTGTTCCACCACCGCGACCGCGGGTTCATCCCCGAGGGGCTCGACAACTACCTCGCGCTGCTCGGCTGGGGCTACTCGGCCGACCGCGACGTGTTCTCGATGGCCGAGCTGGTCGAGAGGTTCGACATCGTCGACGTGAACCCGAACCCCGCCCGCTTCGACCAGAAGAAGGCGGAGTCGATCAACGGCGACCACATCCGGCTGCTCGACGTGGCGGATTTCGCCGAGCGCACCGTGCCGTATCTGCAGGCCGCGGGCGTGCTGGGCGAGCAGGTGACGGATGCCGAGCGCGAGGTGCTGCTGCAGGCCGCGCCCCTCGTGCAGGAGCGCGTGCAGCTGCTCGGCGAGACTCCCGGCATGTTCGGGTTCCTGTTCACCACAGCCGATGAGCTGAGCTATGAGGACGACGCGCTTGCGACCCTGAACGACGTTGCGCCGTCGATCCTCGAGGCATCCCTTGGCGCGCTCGCGCCGCTCGATGAGTGGACGACCGCCGCCATCGAGGAGGCGCTGCGCGCCGAGCTGATCGAGAACCTCGGGCTGAAGCCGCGCGTCGCGTTCGGGCCGCTGCGGGTCGCGGCATCCGGTCGCCGGATCTCGCCGCCCCTGTTCGAGTCGTTCGAGATCCTCGGCAAGGGTGAGAGTCTGGCGCGCCTGCGGAAGCTGAATGACCGCCTCGCAGCCTGACGTCGTCATCATCGGGGCGGGGCCGGCCGGACTGACGGCTGGCCTCAATCTGGTGCGCGCGCGTCGCAGCGTGCTGCTGGTCGACACCAACCGTCCGCGGCACGCGCCGACGCTGCATTCGCACGGCACGCTCGGCCTCGACGGGATTCCGCCGCTCGAGCTGCGGAAGATCGGTCGCGAGCAGTTCCTCGCGTACCCGGGGGCCGAGCACACGACGGGGCTCGTCTCGGCCGTCGCGCCCGACCTGACGGTGTCGGTCTCCGGCGTGCGCGGCGGCCCTGATCTGACGCTGCAGCCGCGCGCGGTGCTCGTCGCGACGGGGCTCACCGAGGTGCTGCCTTCCATCGAGAACCTGCGCGCGTATTACGGCACGGCGCTGCATTCGTGCATCGAGTGCGACGCGTATGAGGAGAGCGGGAAGGCGCTTGCGCTGCTCGGCTCGGGGCCCGATCTGGCCACGCGTGCGCTCGAGATCGCGCACTGGGCGCCCGATCTCATCGTCTTCTCGTCGTCGTTGAGCGAGGGTGACACCGCGCGGCTGGCCAGGGCCGGCATCGCCGTCGAGCGCGAGCCCGTCGTCGCGATCGAGGGCGAGCGGGCCGTCATGACCGGCATCCGTCTCGAATCGGGCCGCGTGGTCGTGCGCGAGGGCGGCTTCGTGCGGCCCGACTGGGTTCCGCAGGCGGCTTTCCTGAGCTCGACGGATGCTTCTTTCGACGACGCCGGCCGCGTGATCGTCGACGCGCGTTTCCGCACGACGGCGCCCGGGCTGTACGCCGCGGGCGACGTGACGGCGCGCGAGCCGATGCAGATCGCGGTCGCTGCAGGGGAGGGTGCGGTGGTCGCTCGGACCATCCATCTCGACCTGCTCGACGACGTGCTCTGAGGGCTCGCCGATTTCAGAGTCCGCGGGTTCATCGGGTAAAGTGTTCTCTTGTGCCCGAGCTTCGGTTCCGGCCATTGGGGTATGGTGTAATTGGCAACACAGCGGTTTCTGGTACCGCCATTCTTGGTTCGAGTCCAGGTACCCCAGCACTGAGTTGAGACAGTGCAAGAGCCCTCGCAGAGCGAGGGTTTTCTTGTTCTCCTGGCGACCGGCATGAACTCCGAATACGATCCGGCTGTGTCTGCGGAACGGGTCGCGCGTGTGGTCGAGGCGTATGTCGACGCGATTCGGGAGCGGACGGACGTCGGCGCATTCCTGGCCGCCGATGCCACGCTGTCGGTTCCCGCAACCGCCTGGGGCCTGCACGGCCGCGCGGCGATCGAGCGCTGGGTGCATCGCACGCACATCGGCGAGTACGGCGGCGTTCTTGCGACCGGGCGCGCGGTGAGCGTCCCGATGGCGATGTTCTTCGACATCACAGGCGACACGATCACCGGCATCCGCCTGTACTACCCGGCCGACCTGCTGCAGGCACAACTGGCGGGGGAGTAGGCCTGCTCTTCGTCGCCGTGTCGATCAGGGTCGACGTGATCGGCCGCTCTCCTGTGCTGCGGAACCGCGCCGCTCAGACGCTGGCGCTCTTCCTGATCCGCATCCCGGCACGCGCGTGAGCCGCCGCAACTGGTGGCAAACCGATAGCTGATCCCAGGATGCTTGCGGCATGGCGGACGACAGTGCGGGCGGGTTGGCGATCCTCGGGTGGGTCTTCTGCGCGCTGCTCGCGTTCGTGGTCCTCATCTGCACGCTCGCGAGCCGGGGCGCGATTCCGCTCAACAGCTCGGTGGGCATCCGCCTGCCTGCGCTGATGAAGAGCGACGAGACCTGGACGGCCGGACACGCCGCGGCGGTTCCCGCGGCGTGGGTCGGCTTCGCGGGCGGGTTCGCCAGTGCCGTCACCGGGCTGTTCTTCACCCCGGCCTACTGGGGTGTCGTGTTCTTCCTGCTGCTGTCACTCGTCTGGGCCGCAGTGGCTGGAAGCCGGGCTGCGCGGGCCGTCGGCTCGCGCTGAGCGCGCCGATCAGCGCGCGGGCGGGGTCGTCAGCCGCCGCAGTTCGGCAGCCCGCCGGTCCTGGCCGATCGCGAGCAGCGCGGGCACCGCGTACTCCTCGAGGAGCTGCACGCCCTCGTCGTCGTCCCCACCGGCGATCAGCAGCCGGCCGAGCGTCTCTGCGGCTGCGGCGACCACCGGCTTCTCATCGACCGAGAGCGCCCAGTTCAGTGCGGCGGCAGTGAACTCGTAGTCGCCGTCGCTGCCGGCGTCTCGAAGTTCCTCACCGACCTCGAGCAGCGCGAGGCCGATGTTCCGGAGGACCCCGGCATAGTCGCCCCCGAACCCGACTCTGACGAATCGCTCGTCGCCATCGCCGAGCACCAGGCGCAGCGTCCACAGCCGCCACTGGTCGCCGACCGACACCGTTGCTTCGAACGGCGCCTCGAGATCGATGCGGAACAGCAGGGACCGGTCGGCGGCGGTCGTGAGCGTCCAGGTCGGAGCCTCGGGGCCGGCCGCGTCGGCGACGGCCGCGAGCTCTGAGTACTCGCGCTCGAAAGCCATGTCTCGAGTATCGCGGATGCGTGTCCGAAGCGGCCTCACACTTCGGGCGCCTATCTCGTCCTGATAGGTATGAACGACGACGAAGGAGGTCCGCGCATGACCAGGATCGCGATCGCAGGCGGAACCGGCGTGGTCGGCGCGCACGTCGTCGACCTGGCACGACAGGCCGGCCACGAGGCCGTGGTGCTCGCCCGGTCGACGGGTATCGATCTCATCGCCGGCGACGGGCTGGCGGCAGCGCTCGACGGCGTCGAGGTCGCGATCGACGTGTCGTCGATCGGGACGCTGTCGGCGAAGGCATCCGTCGCATTCTTCGAGAAAGCGACGCGCAACCTGCTGAGCGCGGAAGCAGGTGCGGGGGTGCGCCATCACGTCGCGCTGTCGATCATCGGCGCGGCCGGGGCGCCTTCCGGCTACTACGCGGGCAAGGCGGTGCAAGAGCGGATGCTTGAGGAATCCGGCGACCGCTGGTCGATCCTGCGCGCCGCGCAGTTCCACGAGTTCGCGGCGCAGATGGTGCAGCGCGGCGCGATGGCCGGGGTGGTCGTGGTGCCGAAGATGCTCTCGCAGCCGGTTGCCGCGGTCGAGGTCGCCGAGGAACTCGTCGCGATCGCGGAAGGGGCGCCGCAGGGCTACGCGAGAGACCTCGCCGGGCCGCGGCCGGAGAACATGGCAGACATGGTGCGCACGTATCTGCGCGCGACCGGCCAGAGGCGCCCTGTGCTCGAGCTCCGTCTTCCGGGTGTGATGGGTCGGGCGAGCGCCGACGGATCGCTTCTGGGCGGCCCGTCGGCGAAGCGGGGCAGGCAGACCTTCGACGAGTGGCTGGAGCATCAGAGGTGACGGACCGCCCCGCAGTCGACGCAGAGGCGATCGGCGAGCGGCGCCACCTGGTGTCGCTCGCGTTCCGCATGCTCGGCACGGTCGCGGAGGCCGAGGATGCCGTGCAGGAGACCTACGCGCGCTGGTACCGGCTGCCGCCGGAGGAGCGCGACGCCATCGAGTCGCCGCGCGGCTGGCTCACGCGGGTTGCGAGCCGGGTGTGCCTCGACGTGCTGGCGTCCGCGCGGGTGCGGCGCGAGCAGTACGTCGGGCCGTGGCTGCCCGAGCCGGTGCCGACGAGCGCCTTCGTCGCCGCGCCGCCAGACCCGCTCGACCGGGTGACGCTCGACGACTCGGTGAGCAGCGCGCTGCTGATGGTGCTCGAGTCGCTGACGCCGGCCGAGCGGGTCGTGTTCGTGCTGCACGACGTCTTCACTGTGCCGTTCCCCGAGATCGCCGAGTCGGTCGGGCGCAGCGCAGCCGCCTGCCGCCAGCTCGCCACCGCGGCGCGGCGGAAGGTGCGCGGCGCGGCCGCCCGCAAGGTCTCGCGCGAGGAGCACGACGCCGTGGTCCGCGCCTTCGCCGCGGCCACCCGCTCCGGCGAGCTCGATCGGCTGATCGCCGTACTCGACCCGAACGTGGCGCTGCGCTCCGACGGCGGCGGGGTCGTCAGCGCGGCCCGCAACCCGCTGTTCGGTCCCGACCACGTCGCCCGATTCATCGTCGGCATCCTGCAGAAGCGGCCGGAGGTCGAGGTGCTCGAGCAGGAGACGAACGACGGCCTCGGCTTCGCCATGTGGAACGACGGCCGCATCATCGGCGTCGTCACCCTCGAGGTCGAGGGTGGGCTTGTCGCCGACATCAAGCTGGTGATGAACCCGGCGAAGCTGTCGCTCTGGAACTGAGGTGGGCAGAGGCGCTAGTCGAGCGCCGCGAGCGCGGCTCTGAGCTTCCCCACCCGAACTATGTTGCCGCGTGCATGCGCCTGCGCACGAGTGCCCCGTCGGGCAGGGCCTCGAGCGTGGCAGCCGACACGAGCGGGGCGGCCTGGTTCGCGGCATCCGCGAACATCATCTCGAACTCGGGCATAGGCAGTCGGTGCCCGAAGAGCTCGTGCAGGCGGCCCCACCCGAGCCGCTCGGAATCCACGCTCGTGTTGTACTGCACCCACAGGCTCAGCCAGCCGTAAACGTCAATGGCCATGGCCGACAGGTCGCCGTTCCTGACCGCCTCCCAGTCGAGCGGCGCCTGGTGCTCGGTGATCGACCGGAAAAGGTGGTCGGCGAGCGTGACCTGCCCCGCCTGTCCGTCCCAGAAGCGGAAGCTCTCGGCGACGCGCATGGTGATCGCCGTCGGAGTCCGTTTGCCGACGGTCGCGTCACCGAGCGTGATCGACGCGCCGAACAGGCGCTGCGCCTGCCACAGCACGTCGCTCACCGCGGCGGACGGAAGGCCCAGCTCGGCGACGAAGTCCTGCGGGGTGGCGCCCAGTTCGATGACCGGCGAGCCCGTCTCTCGCGCCCTCCGCGCGAGCCACAGCATGATGCGGCGGGGGATGACCCCGTACGGGTAGCCGTACTCGTCCGGCCGCATCGTCACGATGCGCTTCCAGTCGCCACGCACGATCATGCCCGGCGGCGTGCTCTGCTCCTCCGCGGGGTCGGTGAGCGGGATGCCGAAGATGATCATCAGCTTCACGTGACCGGTCTCGTGCGCGGTCGGCGGCGCGCTCGCCGCCGGCTCCTGCCCCTTGCGCAGTCGCGACAACAGCCCCATCAGACTTCCCCCCAGGGTGGCATCGGATACACGGTATGGGAGTACCCGGGTGGGTTTTCGCGGATGCCGAGCCGGAAACTCATCTCACAAGAGGGGCCATCTCACGGAAGGGGGAGTCGTGACGGAGATCGGCGAGAGTGACGTGCACGAGAGTGCGCCCAGGCCGGACGATCCGCGCAAGCCGCAGACGCCGCCGCGCGTGCACAAGCGCACGTGGAAGTACATCGGTCGGCGCACGCTCGCCGAGTTCTCGGCTGACCAGTGCCAGGATGCGGCGGCGGCGCTCACCTACTACGGCGTGCTGTCCGCATTCCCTGCGTTGCTCGCGATCTTCTCGCTGCTCGGAGTCGTGGGCCAGGGCGACAGCGCCGCGAAGGCCGTGCTGAACATCATCGGGCAGGTGGCCCCCGGTTCGACGGTCGATCTCGTGCGTGGGCCGATCCATCAGTTCGCCTCGTCGTCGGCCGCCGGCCTCGGGCTGGTCGTCGGCATCGTGCTCGCGGTGTGGAGCGCCTCAGGCTACGTCGGCGCGTTCTCGCGCGCGATGAACCGCATCTACGAGATCGACGAGGGGCGGCCGTTCTGGGTGCTGAAGCCGTCGCAGGTGCTGCTCACCCTCGCGCTCATCGTGCTGGTGGCGATCATGGCCGTGCTGCTCGTCATCTCGGGCCCGCTCATCCGCGCGATCGGGGACGCGGTCGGCATCGGCTCCGCCGCCGTCGCAGTGTGGTCGATCGCCCGCTGGCCTGTTATGGTGCTGGCGCTCATCGTCGCCGTCGCCCTGCTGTACTGGGGCACGCCGAACGTCAAGCAGCCCAGGTTCCGCTGGATCTCGCTCGGCGGCGTCATCGCCATCGTCGTCCTCGCGATCGCGACGCTCGGTTTCGGCTTCTATGTCGCCAACTTCGCCAACTACAACAAGTCATACGGCTCGCTCGGCGGGGTGATCATCTTCCTCGTCTGGCTGTGGATCGCGAACCTCGTGCTGCTCTTCGGCGCCGAGTTCGACGCCGAGGTCGAGCGCGGCCGAGAGCTGCAAGCGGGCATGGATGCGGCTGAGGAGATCCAGCTGCCGCCCCGCGGCACGCGGCAGAGCGAGAAGAGTCTGGAGAAGGCCGAGAAGCTGATCGCGGAGGCGCGCGACACGTACCGGCGCTGAGCAGCGCACCCGTCGCATTCCAGCGACCCTCCGGAGCATCCATAGTCCGCGCACAAGTGGGTGCACCACTGTGGCCAGTGCACCTTAGAGAAAGATAAAGATGTTGCTGCACGGGCTTCTCGAACTGCGAATCACCGGGGGCGCGTTCCTCATCGTCGTCGACGCCGCGGCTATTGCGGCCGGGTTGTTCCTGATCGTGCGTCGGCCGACCTGGCGCTGGGCGGCGACCGCGGCGACGGCTGCCGTCGGCGGAGCCGGCGTGGGCTACCTGCTGTGCTGGTTCGTCGGTGACGAACTCGACCTGCTGGGGTTCTCACCCACGCCGATCAGCCGCATGTGGGTGGCCTTCAGCACAGCGGGTCTCGCGCTCGTGGTCGTGAACGTCGTGCTTCGGCCGAACTGGCGCCGGGCTGTCGCGGCCGTCTGCCTTCCGCTCATCGCAATCGCCGCGGCCGTCGGGCTCAACGTCGATGCGGGCGGCTACACGCACCTCGGCCAGGCCCTCGGGGCGCCGGGTCGCGTGCTGGCGGGGGTGGCCCAGCTGCCGCCGCACTCCGAGGCCGACGGTGCGGCACCTGCAGGCGCGGAGTGGCGCGCAGGCAGCCCGCTGCCCGGGAGCGGACGGCTGTACAGCGTGCGCATTCCCGGCACCGTCTCGCATTTCCAGGCCCGCGACGCAGAGCTCTACCTGCCGCCTGCCGCGCTGGTGCGGAACGCTCCCGCGCTTCCCGTGATCGTCGGATTGTCGGGGCAGCCGGGCGCCCCGGCCGACCTGTTCGAACTCGGTCATCTCGACGCCTACTTGAACGCCTACGCCCAGGCGAATCACGGCATCGCCCCCATCGTCGTGGTCCCCGATCAGCTGGGGGCCGCGAACCGGAATCCGATGTGCGTGGACTCTCCGCTCGGCAACGTCGCGAGCTACGTGAAGACCGATGTCGTCGATTGGGTGCGGGCGCATCTCAACGTCGAGAGCAGCCCGAGCGGGTGGGGGCTGCTCGGATTCAGCGAGGGGGCGACGTGCGCCAACCAGTTCCTCGCCAGCGATCCGGGCCAGTTCAGCGCCGAGCTCTCGATCTCGAGCGAACTGGCTCCCTGGAATGGGCCGAAGACCGTGGCGGAGGCATTTGACGGCTCGACCGCGGAGTATGCGGCGGCGAGCCCCGAGGCGCTGCTGCGCCGTGGGGCGCCGTACCGCCACAGCTTCGCGGAGTTCGCGGTGGGCGCCGACGACGCGCGCTACCGACCCAACGCGATCGCGCTCGACGCCGCCGCGAAGGCGGCGGGGATGACCACGACGCTGCTGCTCTCACCAGGCACGGCCCACGACTGGAACACCGTGCGGTACGCGTTCGCGCACGACCTCGCTCCGCTCATCGAGCATTTGGGGCAGGCGGCGTGAGCGGGTCCGACCGTAAGCCCCGCGGGCAGCGGCTCGGGGCACATCTCATGCGGCATCCGTTCAGCTCGACCATGGCGGCGGTCTACCTCGTCGTCGCACTTGTGACGGCGCCCTTCGCCGGGCCGGACGGGCTGCTGCGGCAGCGACTGTGGGTCGTGCTCGGCTCAGACGAGCCGGTGTCGCACTGGTGGAGTCCGATGACAGGCACGCTGATCGCCCGGGGCTTGCCCGAGCTGACGGTCGCCGTGGTCGGCAGCCTCGTGCTCCTCGGCGCGTCAGAGCGGCTCATGGGCTGGCGGCGCACGGCCGTCGCGTTCGCAGTGACCGCGATCGTCGGCACGACTGCCGGTGCGGGTCTCATCGTGCTCGGCGAGCTCGACCACATCTCGTGGGCGCGCAGCATCGCGCGGATCGCGACGGTGGACCCGCAGTCGGGGATCTTCGGCGCGATCGCGACCGCGAGCGCCTTCGCGGGCGCGCTCTGGCGGCGACGCATCCGGCTGGTCGTCGTGCTCGTGTCGCTGGTGTTCCTGCTCTACTCCGGCGAGCCCGCGGATGTGTACCGCCTCACCGCCACTCTCGCCGGACTCGCGCTCGGGCTGGTGCTCACACGCCGTCGTCGACCGGGGTGGGCGCGCAGCTCCCGGCACGAGGTGCGTCGACTGCTCGCCGCGGCCACCGCGCTGACCGCTGTCGGCCCCATGATCGCCCTCTTTTCGCGCAGCAGAGTCGGGCCGTTGGGGCCGATCGGGATGCTGCTGGCCGCGCCCGACGCGCAGAGCCCCCGCCAGATCGCGGCGCGATGCGACCTGTTCCAGCTCACGCACGCGTGCGTGGGGCAGCTCACTCTCGCGCGGATCGCCGGCCCCGGCCCCATCGTCGTGTCGGTCGTGCCGCTCATGCTGCTGCTGCTCGCCGCCTGGGGGCTCGTGCGCGGTAGGCGCTTCGCGGTCTGGCTGGCGGTCGGCATCGAGGTGCTGCTCGGCGGTCTGGCGGCCGTGTACTTCGGGCTGCTGCCCGCCGTCGCGCCGAACCCGGCGATCGAGGCGTACCGCGACGTGCAGTTCCAGTTCGACGCGGTGATCTCGATCGGGCTGCCGCTGGTGATGGCCGCGGCGCTGCTGGTCGCCCGGCGCAGCTTCGCCGTTCCGAGCGACGGGCGAGCCGTGGCGGGGTTCGCCGTCGCGGCGGCCGGTGCGCTGCTGGCCCTCGGCGGCGGCTATCTCGTCGTGCTGCTGCTCGGAGGCACCCATGTCTTCGGCGCGCACCCCGGCGTCGGCCGCCTCGTCGCCTCTGCGTCAGAGCGCTTCGTGCCCGTCTCGTTCCTGGGCGGGGACGGCGCTCTGGTCGTGCCGCTCTCGCCGGGCGGCAGGCTGCTCGGTCATCTGATCGGCCCGCTGTTCTGGCTCGTCGTGGCCGGGGCGGCACTGCGCCCACTGTTCGGCGCGGGCCCTCGCCAGCTCGTGGGCGATGCGGCGCCGATCCGGCGCATCGTCGAGAGCGGCGGCGACGCGCTCTCGTTCATGTCGCAGTGGCCGGGCAACGCGCGCTGGATCGCGGAAGACGGCGCGGCGGCGGTCGCCTATCGCGTGGTCGGGCGCATCGCGCTGACGGTCGGCGGTCCTATCGGTCGGGCGGACGACCCGCGCGCCGTGATCGAGGGCTTCGCACGGCACTGCGATGACAACGGGTGGATGCCGGTGTTCTACAGCGTCGACGCCGGTCTGTCCACGGCCTTCGCCGCCCTCGGCTGGCAGCATCGAGCCGTCGCCGACGAGGCCGTGCTGAATCCGACGGAGATCGACTTCGGCGGTCGCAGATGGCAGAAGGTGCGGTCGGCGGTGAACCGCGCCGATCGTGAGGGCATCCGCTCGCTGTGGTCCTCGCTCGGTGAGCTTCCGTGGCACCTCGCCCGCCAGCTCGAGGAGATCTCGGAGGAATGGGTCTCGAACAAGGAGCTGCCCGAGATGGGCTTCACGCTCGGTGGCCTCGACGAGGCGCGAGACCCGGTTGTGCGCCTCATGGTCGCGGTCGACTCCGACGAGAGAGTGCATGCCTTCACGAGCTGGCTTCCGGTCTACCGAGACGGCGTGGTGGTCGGCTACACCAACGACCTCATGCGGCGCCGGCGCGACGGCGCGCACGGCGCGATGGAGTTCGTGATCGCCGAGGTCATCGCCCGGCTGCGCAACGAGGGCATCGGCATGCTGAGCCTGTCGGCCGCGCCGCTCGCGCGCGTCAGCGCTGCCGAGTCCGACGGCCTTGACGATCTGCTCGACCGGCTGTCGCGGCGCCTCGAGCCCGCATACGGATTCCGCAGCCTGCTCGACTTCAAGCTCAAGTTCCAGCCAGAGTTGCGCCCGTTGCTGATCGCCTACCCCGACGCGGCGGCCCTGCCCGAGATCGGGATCGCGCTCGTGCGCGCCTACCTTCCGTCGCTGTCGCTCGCCCAGGCGTCACGCCTCGTCCGCGGCCTCTGGCAGGAGCCGGTCAGCCGCACCCTCTAGTGTCTCGACACGATGGGCGGACGCAGGCGGGGACGAAAGCGCGGGCGGCGCCTCGTGGGCGCCGTGCTCGGCACGGCCGGCCTCGTCGTCGTCCTCATCGTCGCGGGGGTCGTCGGCATCGCGATCGCGGCGGGGAACGCGGCGTCGCAGGCGTCGGCCCCGCCGGCATCCCTCGGCCCACAATGCCCCGCGGCAGACCCCGTGACCGTCGGCGATGTCGTTGTGCCGCGCGGGCCGGTCGCCGGGTACTGCCAGGACCGGCTCGTGAACGCGGCGCAGGTCATCAGGGCGGCCGAGTCGCTCGGCATCGGCACGCGCACGCAGACGATCGGCGTGATGACGGCCATCGGCGAGAGCGGGCTGGTGAACCTGGACCACGGCGATGCCGCCGGGCCGGACAGCCGCGGGCTGTTCCAGCAGCGCGACAACGGCGCGTGGGGCACGTACGCCGAGCGGATGGACCCGTACACCGCGGCGCTGCACTTCTTCCAGAAGGCGATCACGGTGCCCGGCTGGCAGACGATGGCGCCGACCCAGCTTGCGCACACGGTGCAGCGCAACGCAGACCCCGACTATTACGCGCAGTACTGGCCGGATGCCGAGCAGGTGGTCGCGGCGCTGACGGGCCAGCCGGACTAGAGCCCGGCCTCCATCGCGGAGGCCACCGCATCGGCGCCGGGGAAGGGCTCGTGCTCGAGCCCGGCCACCACGCCGCGGCGGTCCTCCTCCGACCGGTTCTGGCTCAGCTTCGCCTTGCCCTCGACCCGCTCGACGGCGACCTCGATGCCGACGATGCCGGAGAGCTGCATCTCGACGTAGTCGGCGGGGGCGTCGGCCACGGCCCACTCGTCGGGCCTGCCGGCCTCGTGCGTCTCGGTCAGCTCGGTGACGGCGGCGCGCAGCCACTCGGGGTCGTCGTGCACCGTGATGGGGCCGCTCAGGTGCACGGCCGAGTAGTTCCAGGTCGGCACCACCTTCCCGGTCTCTGCCTTCGTCGCATACCAGCCGGGATGGATGTAGGCGTCGGGCCCGGTGACGATCAGCAGCGCGGGGGAGCCCTGCGCGATCGCCCGCCAGTGCCGGTTCGCGCGGGCGAGATGGGCGATCACGGTGCCGTGGGCGGCTGCGCCCGCCTCTGTCCCCGCAGCGGCCGGGGCTGCGCGCCAGATGATCGGCAGCAGCGTCGCCTGCGGGACCCCGTCGGCGCCGGCGGTGACCAGCCAGGCGACGCGGGCCTCGGCGACCATGCGCCTGATCTCTGCCTCGTCGTCGACCAGGTTGAACCGCGGGGTGTACATGCGTCGAGGGTAGCGGGGGTACCGCGTGCTCATGGGCAGGATCTATGACGAGACCGCGACCCCCGTCGGACACGGGCAGAAGTTCGTGATCGGCGGTATACAGCTGAACGTGAACCGCGCCCCCGGTGGCGGATGGCTGGTGGACGCGGGCGGCACGGACGTTGTGACCATCCGCTCGGGGGAGGGCGGCGGATTCTTCGTCGGGGCCGGTGCGGCGCCTGCCTACCGCAGCGCATTCCCGTCCGCGATGCAGCTCGCGCTGCGGCGGCTGGGGCTCTGAGAATCGGACCTCTGTTCGTCAGAGAGCGGTGATCGCCGCGATCACCGGCGACCAGCGCGCGGCGTACTCTGCCGCCTTCGGGTCGTCGATGTACGCGGAGTCGAGCTGGTACAGGCCGGGCGCAGGGGTGATCGCGCCGAGCTCGACGAGCACCGGCTTGAGCAGCAGATCGGGTGCGAGGGCGTGCGCAGGGCCCGCACCCAGCATGAGCGGGACGGCGACGACACCCTCGAGGCCGGTCGCAGTGGCGAACTGGTCGAGGAACAGCTTGAGCAGGCCGGTGTAGGTGGCCTTGAAGGTGGGCGAGGCGAAGATCGCGAGGTCGGATGCCTGCACCTGCGCCACTGCGGCCTTGACCCGCTCGTCGCCCCAGCCGATCAGGCCGGCGCCGAGGTCGATGAGGTCGATCAGCTCGACCTCGTCCGCGCCGAGGGCCACGGCGAGACGCTGCGCCGCATCGGCGGTGCGGGAGGCGGGCTTCGGGTTGCCGACGACGGCGACTGCTCTCATAGCGACAGTCTGGCGGGGCTTCTGGGGGTGGTCCACCCACGCCGTAACACGGCGCTCTCTTCCCGTCGCGCGACGGCGCGCACGCCGCGCATAGGGTGGCAGCATGACGGATCCCGCCCCCGATCGCCACGAGACCGAGGTGCGCGGTGCGCGCCTGAGCTGGACGGAGACCGGCACCGGCCCCACCGTCGTCTGGGCGCACGGCATGAGCTCGAGCGGCTGGGCACAGGAGCTCGGTGGCCAGTTCGACTGGTCGCCTGTCTCTGACTCCGGTCACCGCCTGGTCCGCTTCGACGCACGCGGCCACGGCTCGTCGACGGGAACGTCGAACGAGGGCGACTATGTCTGGCCGGAGCTCGCGCAGGATCTGCTCGCGCTCCTCGACCACATCGCGCCGGGGGAGCAGGTCGCCGGCGTGGGCTCGTCGATGGGCACCGCGACGCTCATCTACGCCGCTCTGGCCGAGCCGTCGCGCTTCCGGCGCCTCGTGCTCACCAGTGCACCGACGGCGTGGCAGACGCGCGCGGCGCAGGCGGGCATGTACCTGGGCTTGGCGAGTCTGATCGAGAGCGAAGGGCTGGATGCCTTCCGCAGACTCATGGCTTCGCCCGAGGCGCATGTGCCCGCACCGTTCGAGGGCCTCGACCCCGACGCGTTCACCCCGCAGGTGAGCGTGGAACTGCTGCCGACGGTCTTGCGCGGCGCCGCTCAGACCGACCTGCCCCCGATCGACGCGATCGCCGCGCTCGATGTGCCCGTTCTGCTCCTGCCATGGTCGGACGACCCCGGCCACCCCGTCGCCACCTCAGAGGCTCTGCTCGAGGCGCTGCCCGACGCGCGCCTGCAACTCGGCACTACGCTCGCCGAACTGCGCGCGTGGGGCCATGTGGCCACCGACTTCCTGGCTTCCTGAACCCTCCGCTGGGCAGAGTTCTGCCTCGCGGTTCAGCGTGCGGGTCGGTGGATGGCTGGTACCCAGGGTGAGGCGTGGGAGCCGTAGACCCATCTGATTTCGGGTGTGCCGTCTTTGCTGGTGCGGAGTTGGTAGGGGCCGTCGTCGATGAGGTGGTGGTGCCACCAGCACAGGAGTGCGGCGTTGATGACATTGGTTTTGCCGCCGTCTTTCCAGGGTGTGAGGTGGTGGGTTTCGCACCATCGGGCGGGTGTGGTGCAGCCGGGGATGATGCAGCCTTTGTCTCGGGCGGCGAGGGCTCTGCGCTGTTGCGGGGTGAAGCAGCGTTGGGTGCGGCCGAGGTTCAGGATCTCGCCGGTGGGGGAGAGGTCGACTTCCTGGTAGCCGCCGGCGTCGGCGATGCGCTTCGCGGCATGGGCGCTGATGGGCTCGTTTTCGCCATCGACCCATGCCACGCCGTGGCCGGTCTCGAGCTCGTCTTTCGTTGTGGTGACGAGGATGGTGGGGTGCGCGCCGCCCATGGTCGGGGTCTGCGGGGCCCGGGCTGCGGCGGTGAACACGGCGTGGAGGATGTCGGCGCGTTTCTGTTTCGCCGAGCGGGTGTCGACGGGCGGCAGATCGAGCGTTCCCGTCAGCAGCGGTTTTGTGTCGTCGGGGTCGGCGTCGCCGAGCACGTCGGGGCTTGGGGTGAAGCGCACCTCGGCGCCGGCGCGCGGATTCACATGCGCGTCGAGGACGGCGCGGATGGCGGCGGCCTGCTCGATCGGCAGGAGCCCGGTGAGTTTCACCAGGCCGTTGCGGGCAGGCCCTAGGGTGAGGAAGCGTTTCTCGATCGCGGCCTTCTCGACGGGTTCGACGCCGTCGGGGTCCAGAACGGCCGCCCACACTCTCGCCGCGTCCGCCGCCGCGGAGGCGGGCAATGCGGCGGACAGCTCCACGAGCTCTGTGCAGGCGATATCGACAGCGGCAGGGTCTGCGACGGGAACGGTCTTCAGGATCGGTGCGCCGATCACTTCCGCCTGGGCACGGGAGAGCGCCCCGGAAGAGACGGCGTCTTCGAGGACGGGCAGCTTCGCCAGCGCCCGCGATTCCAGCACGCGGGCCCGCGCGTCACCGGCGCTGGTGCGGGTGACGGTCTCGATCGCACCCCAGGGCTTCTTCGCCCCGAGCTTGCGCGCCAGCGAGTCCTCCCCGAGCGACTCGTCGGAGCGGCGGTCGAACTCCCTGGCGACGGCGAGCGTGATCGCCTCGGCCTGTCGCAGCACCTCTTCGGCGTCCTGCGCGAAGCCGACCAGCTGATCATCCGTCAGCGCAGGGAGGCGCAGGGGAAGCGAAGGTTCGACGCGGTGGAACGCCGCCCCTAGACCCTCGCCGACTGCTGTCACTGACCCGCCCCCGATCACCTACCGCAAGTGTATCAAATATTCGATACTCACGGCGACTATAAGCTGAGAAAACGCCGCTAAGATAGAACACACGTACGTCACCAATGCGAAGTCTTGCTCCAGTAGCATTGCGACGCCGCACGGTGCATCAGAAGGAGAGTACGTGGCACGCGCCGTTCAGACTCGCGGTCAGAAGACCTGGTTGTTCGCCCGCGACATCGTCGTCCTTCTCGCCGCGCTGCTCGCCTCCTTTCTCATCAAGACGTTCCTGATCCGCTCGTTCTACATCCCGTCGGCATCCATGGAGAACACGCTGATCGGCGGCCCGGGCACAGCAGCCGACGATCGCGTGGTCGTCAACGAGCTCGAGCCGAGGCTCGTTCCCGTGCACCGCGGCGACATCGTCGTGTTCGCCGACCCGGGCGGGTGGCTGCGCGGCGAGCCCGCCCCGCCCGCGGCGCCCGCCAACCCTGTCGCGCGCGGCCTCAGCGACGCCCTGACCTTCATCGGCCTCGGAACCGCCGACAGTGACAACCATCTCGTCAAGCGCGTCATCGGGCTCCCCGGCGACCACGTCGTGTGCTGCACCGCGGTCGGCCGTGTGACGCTCAACGGCGTTCCGCTGAACGAGCCGTTCATCGCCTCGCAGGCTCAATGGCCCGATGGCGCGCGCGCTGACTCGAACCCGTTCGACGTGACCGTGCCGCCCGGCAAGCTCTGGGTCCTCGGCGACAACCGTGGCGATTCACAGGACTCGAGCCTCAACCAGGGCCTGCCGACGAAGGGCTTCGTCCCCGAGAAGGACGTCGTCGGCCGCGCCTTCGTCATCAGCTGGCCGATCTCGGGCTGGTCGTGGCTCTCGGACTTCCCCCACGTCTTCGCCAAAGCCGGCAGGAACTGACACGAAGCGAAGGGGGCCCCGGAAAGCATCCGGAACCCCCTTCGAATGAAGTGAGCCGACTACCGCCTGCCGCCGACCGCCTCCGCCGCGATGAACGCGCCGTTCGGCACACCGAGACCGGTCTCGTCGTCGTAGCCGTACGTCGTCTTCTGCGTGTCACCTGCGTCGAACGTGCCGAGGTAACTGCCCGCGGTGCTCGCGAAGTGGATGCCGGGGTGCGGCGTCACGTCCGTGAGGCCCTGACCGGCGACCTCGTAGAGCAGCGGGTTCGCGAACCCGATGGCGAACGGCCGGTTCTGCTGCGCGAGCGCCTGGATGCCCGCGAACAACGGCGTCGAGAGGCTGGTTCCGCCGATCGCGCTGAGCGTGAACGCGCCGTCGGTGGTCACGCCGTAGTACATGCCCGTGTACGGGTCGGCGTCGGCCGCGACGTCCGGAACGGTGCGCATCTTGGTGGCGCCGCGTGCCTGCGAGAGGCTGTTCGGCACCTTCGACACCTGGTACCAGGGCTGCGGGAACAGCTGGCTGGTGCCGCCGCCGGCACCCCCGTAGAAGTAGTCGCCGGGAACGGGGCCGTCTTGGTAGGCGGGCGTGGCACCCGTGTAGTCGACGCGGTCGAACAGCGTCTCCCACCCGGTGCGGGCGACCAACTGGTCGTTCTTGCCGATGATCTCGCTGGTGCCGCCGACACCCGTGACGTACGGGTCGGAGGCCATGTACTCCGGCTGCGGGCTCTGGCCGTCGATCACGGTGTCGCCGTCGTCGCCGGTCGAGAAGTAGAAGCCGATGCCTTCGGCTGCCGCCTGCTCCCAGATGGCATGCTCGAGCTGGATCTCGGCCTGATCCTCGGCGTCGGTCGGCTCGCTGCCCCAGCTGTAGGAGTTGGAGACGATGGATGCCGCATGCGTCTCGACGACCCAGTTCGCGGCGTCGTCGAGCCCGGTGTCGCAGTCGGTGGCGCCGACGTAGAGCACCTTGGCGTCGGGAGCCATGCCGTGCACAGCCTCGACGTCGAGCGCTTCCTCGCCGTTCCAGCCGGCTTCGCCCGCGCACTCGTCCTGCAGGCCGAACGGCCCCATGATGTGCTCGGAGTACTGGCCGGCCGCGAACGGCTTGTCGCCGACCGCGGTCGCGGTCTGGTTCGCGTCGGACAGCATGGTCGGGTTGGCGTACGCGTCGAGGATCGCGACGGTCACGCCCCTGCCGGTGTCGCCGCGCGCGATGGAGCTCGTCGTGCCGTACAGCTTGCGCAGCTGGTCGGGCGTCTCGCCGCAGAGGTAGGTGTTGAACCTCGTCTGGCCGAACGCCTGCGGCAGCGTCTGCTGGTACTCGCCCCAGTAGTCCGAGCACTGCGATGCCGGCGGCTTGTCAGCGGCGGGCGCGGCCGCGACGCCGCTGGGCGTGGGCTCGGGCGTGACGGTTCCGGGCGTGCGGGCGTTGTCGCCCTGCGCGAGTCCGGTGACACCCGCGACGACACCGGCGACGGATGCCGGAACCGAGAGGTCGCCCGTTGGCGCGTACTGCTGCTTGCCATTGTGGGAGTAGGTGGCGAGCGAGGTGTCGAACGCCTTGCCGATCTGGGCGGCGGTGCCCGAGGCGTCGACCCACTTGTTGCCCTGCGCGACGCTGGTCACCTGGATGCCCTGGCTGCTCAGGAATGACTCGACCGACTGCACGTCTGCGCTCGACGGCGCGTACTTCGCGTCGTATTGCGCCGGCGTCAGGTAGCGGCCGTAGTCGCGGCTGTGTGGGTCGGTGATGTCCTTGATGAGGGCGTCGATGCTCGGCTGGTGCGAGTTGCCGACGACGACGCGGAACGGGATCCGCCGCCCGCCGGGCACGCTGCCCTGCCGGTGACCGGGGGTGGCCCACGAGGGCGCACCGCCGAGGGAGTGCCGGCCGCCGTCGGCCGCGTTCGCGGCCGCCGTTCCGACAAGGGTGGAAAGCAGCACGGCGCCGGCGCTTATGGCGACGACAACCGTGCGCGAACGGCGAGAGCGCACAGTACCTCCGTTGGAAATGCGAGAGAGATTGGCCCACGGTCGGGGGCCAATCTCACATCTCTAGCGGCCGCGATGTTGCTTAGTCAATAGGAATGAGTTGCTGGTTGCACGGCTGATACGTGCAGGAAACAACGCGCGGGCAGAAATCACGAACCGAGCAGCAGCTTGACGCCGAGCGACACCATGATCACTGCGATCAGGGCGTCGAGCACGCGCCAGGACATCGGCCGCGCGAACAGCGGTCGCAGCAGACGGGCGCCGAAGCCGAGCGAGAAGAACCAGACGAAGCTCGCCGTCACGGCGCCGCCGACCCACCACCAGCGGGCATCGGGCGCCTGCTGGTTCGCGATCGACCCGAGGAACACGACCGCGTCGAGATAGACGTGCGGATTGAGCCAGGTGAGCGCCGACACCGTGGCGATCGCCGTGCCGAGGCGCACACCGCGGCCCTCAGCGCCCGTCGTGACGGTCAGCGTCTCGCCGTTCGGCCTGACGGCGCGTCGTGCGGCGAGGAATCCGTAGACCATCAGGAAGCCCGCGCCGATCACGCGCACCACCACGAGCACCTCGGGGGCGCGCTGGATCACGGCGCCGACCCCCGCGGTGCCTGCCGAGATCAGCACCGCGTCGGACACTGCGCACAAGAGGACGACCGGCAGCATGACGCGCCGGGTGGCGACGACGCCGAGGCGCAGCAGATACGCGTTCTGAGCGCCGATCGCGACGATGAGGGAGAGCCCGGTACCGAGGCCGAGCAGGGCGGGGAGCAGGGTGGAGCTGGGTGACACGACTCCAACGTTAGGAATCCGTAGGCCATCATGCCAGCTAAAGAATCTCATGCGGCATAAGCTGCACTTATGACAGAGTTGAACTCCGATCAGCTGCGCACCCTGCTCGCAGTGATCGATGAGGGCACCTTCGACGCGGCCGCCGCGCGGTTGCACGTCACACCGTCGGCCGTGTCGCAGCGCATCAAGGCGCTCGAGCAGGCGGCGGGCGCGGTGCTGGTGCGGCGCAGCACGCCGATTCAGGCGACGGATGCCGGGCTGGTCGTGCTGCGGCATGCGCGCAAGCTCGCCCTGCTCGATCTCGACCTGACCCGCGAGCTGGGCGCCGCGGGCCGCGAGGGCGTGGCGCTCTCTGTGCCGATCGCGGTGAACGCCGACTCGCTCGCGACCTGGTTCCTTGACGCCCTCGTGTCGCTCGCGCCGCGCACCGACATCGTCTTCGACCTGCGCCGGGAGGACCAGGAGCACACGCTCGAGCTGCTGCGCTCTGGTGAGGTCGCGGCGGCGGTCACGAGCATCGCCGAGCCCGTTCAAGGCGCGACCAGCACTCCGATCGGTCGAATGCGCTACCGCGCGGTGTGCTCGCCGGCCTACGCAGAGGCGCACCTCGGCGGCGTCGCGCACATCAAGCGGATCGCCGACGCGCCCTACGTCGACTTCGACCGCAAGGACCAGCTGCAGCACCGGCTCTATCACGCGGTGATCGGCACGGGCGGCCGGGCGCCGCGGCACTACGTGCCGACCTCGGCGGACTTCGCTCGAGCCGTGATCGGCGGTCTCGGCTGGGGGCTGCTGCCCGACCAGCAGTGCGCCGCCGAGCTCGAGCGCGGTGAGCTCGTGCGCCTCGGCGGTGCGCGCAGCATCCACCTGCCGCTCCACTGGCAGCGCTGGGCGATCGCGTCGACCGTGCTCGACGAGGTCACCGCGGCGGTGACCACGGCGGCGCGCGCGAGCCTGATCTAGAAACACCGCGGTGGAAATCCGATTGTCACGGGGCTGGGCTACTCTGCTCGCATGACGCCGGAGGCACTCCTGCTCGACTTCGACGGAACGCTCGTCGACTGGACGGGCGCGCTCGAAGCGGGGGTGCACGCCGCCGCCGCACAGGTCGCGAGGCTGCACGGCCTCGACGCGGCCGAGGTCGCCGCCCGCACGCTCGCCTTCGAGGCCGAGGTGTTCGAGCTGCACGCCACGGGGTGGACCCTGGGCGGTGTCGGCGCCCCCGAGCTCGGCCTCGCCATCTGGCGACGCCTGCTCGGCGAGTACGGACTCGACGACGACCCCGCCGAATTCCTCGCCGCCGCGCAGTGGCAGGCAGAGATCGCGGCGTACCGCGCCTACGACGACGTGACCGCGCTGATCGACGGGGCGCAGGCGGCGGGCATCCGCCTCGCGCTGGTCACCAACGGGCCGAGCAGCGTGCAGCGCGCGAAGCTCGAGCGCGTCGGGCTGACGGATGCCTTCGACGCCCTGCTGATCTCAGCGGAGGTCGGCGTCGCCAAGCCCGACACAGGTATTTTCGAGGCGGCGCTCGAAGCGCTCGGCAGCGATCCGGCGCAGGTCTGGCACGTGGGCGACAGCCTCGAATACGACATCGCAGGCGCACAGGCCGCGGGCGTCGGCAGCGTGTGGATCAACCGCAACGGCTGGACCCGCGGCCGCCACCAGCCCGAGCCCGACCGCGAGATCACGACCCTTGGGGAACTGACTCAGCTGCTTGAGCGCGCCGCGTGAAGTAGTCCTCTGAGCCGATCAGGCGCTCGCGCAGCGTCGGGGCGGCGATCGGCGCGGCGGGCATCCGCCCGCGCCTGCGCAGCTCGGGCACGAGCAAGGTCGCGACGTCTTCGAGGTCGGCCGGGTCGAAGATCGGCTCGATGAGGAAGCCGTCGAGGTCGACCTCGTCCATCAGGCGCTCGAGATCGTCGGCGACGTCGGCCGGCGAGCCCCACACCTGGAATCCGCGCGTGCCCTTGCCCTTGAGATCGTCGAGGATCTGGCGCACCGTAGGGGCCTTGCTGCCGTCCTTCGGCAGGAAGCGGTCGATGTTGCTCTGGCCCATCTGCCCGACAGGGCCCGCGTCGGCGCCGTCGAGCAACTGAGTGAGGTCGCGTGTCGGGTCGAGGGCGAGCAGATCGATGCCGGTGTTGCCGGCGTAGAGCGTGGCGACCGTCTCGTCGGTCTGCAGCGCCTCGAACTCGGCGCGCAGCTGCTCGGCCTCTGCGCGCGTCGGGCGGACGGTGACGGTGAGGCCGACGAGGATGCGGATCGAGTCGGGGTCGCGGCCCCAGGCCGCCGCCCGGGCGCGGATGTCGGCGACGTTGGCCGCCGTCTGAGCGACGGTCGTGCCCTGCACGAAGACGCACTCGGCGTTGCGGGCCGCGTACTCGCGGCCGCGCCCCGAGGTGCCGGCCTGGAACAGCACGGGCACGCGCTGCGGCGACGGGTCGACGGTGAAGTAGCCGGACGAACGGAAGTGCTCGCCCTCGAACTCGACGCGGTGCAGCTTGTCTCTGTCGGCGTAGACGCCGGCTGAGGCATCCGCCCGCACCGCATCGTCTTCCCATGAGTCCTGCCACAGCGCGAGCGCGAGGTCGAGGTACTCGTCGGCCTGGTCGTATCTCGCGTCGTGCGCCTGCATCGTGCGGTGGCCGAACAGCTCGGCGACCGTGTTCTGCGAGGCGCCCGTGACGATGTTCCAGCCCACGCGGCCGCCGGTGAAGTGGTCGAGGCTCGCGAAGCGGCGCGCGGTCTGCACCGGGTGGTCGAGGCCGGTGGATGAGGTGACGACGAAGCCGAGCCGCTCGGTCTCCCGCGCGAGCGCGGGGATCAAGACGGCCGGGTCGAGCGAGGGGAAGTTGATGCCGCCGCGCGCGGCGGTCTCGGGCAGGTCGCCAGCGACGGACGGGTAGCCGTAGCCGTCGGCGAAGAAGAGGAAGTCGAACCCGCCCGCGTCCAGCACCTTCGCGACGTGCACCCAGTGGTCGAGCTCGTGGAACCGGGCGGAGCTACTGCGGGGGTGGGGCCAGCTGAGGGTGCCGCCGACCTGAGGGCCGGCGACTTCGAACACTCCGAGGTGGATCGTCTTCATGACCCGATCGAATCACGCGCGCGACCGGGGAACGGTCAGTGTGCGAAACGCGCAATGAAGCCGATACAACGCCGTAACGCGCCGAGATTAGCTTCGCAGTCAACGCACCACATTCCAGCTACTCCTCCGCACCCGACGGGAGCCCACATGCCCCTTTCCGCCTTCACCAAGACCGCCGTCGACCGGCGTTCCTTCCTGCGCATCTCCGGCACCGGCGCCCTCGCCATCGCCGGCGCCAGCATCCTCGCAGCCTGCTCGACCGACTCGAAGGCGAGCAGCACCACCTCGTCATCCGGGTCGAAGAAGGCTGACTACGGCACGATCGCCGTGCAGCTGTCGTGGATCAAGAACATCGAGTTCGCGGGTGAGTACTTCGCGACCGACAAGGGCTATTACAAGGACGCGGGATTCTCAGCCGTGAACCTGCTCGCGGGCGGCGGCCAGACCACCGCGGAAGAGGCGGTCACCTCAGGTCAAGCGCTCGTCGGCCTCTCGTCGCCGTCGATCACCGGCCCGGCCGTCGCTCAGGGCGCGCCGCTGAAGATCATCGGCTCGACGTACCAGAAGAACCCTTTCTGCCTCATGTCGCTGGCCGAGAAGACGCCGATCAAGACGGTCGACGACATGAAGGGCAAGCGCATCGGCGTGCAGTCCGGCGGCAACCAGACGATCTTCGAGGGCTTCCTCAAGGCCAACGGCCTCACCGACAAGGACGTCGAGCTCGTCGCCACGCAGTACGACATCGCGCCGCTCGAGGCCGGCAAGTACGACGCGCACATGTCCTACGTCAGCAATGAGCCGATCCTCGCCAAGAAGGACGGCTACACGCCCGTGCTCCTGGAGCTCGCCGAGAACGGCCTGCCGTTCGTCGCCGAGACCTTCACCGTGCTGCAGGACACCATCGACAACAAGCGCGACCTGCTGAAGGCGTTCCTGAAGGCCGAGATCCAGGGCTGGACGGACGCCGTCAAGTCGCCGGCGGATTCGGCGACCAAGGCCGTCACCGTCTACGGCAAGGACCAGAAGCTCGAGCAGACCGAGCAGACCAGCGAGGCGACCGCGCAGAACACGCTGATCCTCACGGACGACGTCAACACGAACGGCCTGTTCACGATGACGAAGGACCTGATCGGCGCGAACATCAAGGCGCTCGGCGTCATGGGCACCACGCTCACCGCCGACAAGCTGTTCGACCTGTCCCTGCTCGACGAGGTCTACAAGGAGAACCCCGACCTCAAGGTGCAGTTCACCATCCCCGCAGCCTCCTGAACCGCAGCATCCTAAATTGAGCACCATGTCTCTCAGCACGACCACGATCGCGACGCAGGACCCTGCAGGGGCGCCCGCCCTCGCGACCGGCATCAACATCCAGGGCCTGACGAAGACCTTCTCCTCGGGGCGGAAGACCGTCTCGGCACTGGGGAACATCGAGCTGGGGACGAAGAAGGATTCCTTCCTCTCGCTCCTCGGCCCGTCAGGGTGCGGCAAGTCGACGATCTTGCGCATCCTGGCGGGCCTGGAGTCGCCCTCGAGCGGCACGACGGCGATCAACGGCAAGTCGTCGGCCGAGGTGCAGCGCAGCCACGAGATCGGCATCGCGTTCCAGGACGCGGCGCTGCTGCCGTGGCGCACCGTGCACAAGAACATCCGCCTGCCGCTCGAGGTGGCGGGGATCACGCCCGAGCCCGGTCTCATCGAGGACCTCATCGACCTCGTCGGTCTCAAGGGCTTCGAGCACGCGAAGCCCGCGCAGCTCTCCGGCGGTATGCGGCAGCGTGTGTCGATCGCCCGCTGCCTCGTCGTGCAGCCGTCGATCATGCTGCTCGACGAGCCGTTCGGCGCGCTCGACGACATGACCCGCCAGCGCATGAACCTCGAACTGCAGCGCATCTGGGGCGAGAAGCCCGCCACCACGCTGATGGTCACGCACGGCATCGCCGAGGCGATCTTCCTCTCCGACGTGGTCGCGGTGATGACGCCCAGGCCGGGCGCGATCGCCGAGCTGGTCGAGATCGACTTGCCCCGCCCACGCACCACCGAGATCATGCGCTCGCCCGAATTCCACGAGTACCACGACTACATCACCGGCATCCTGTTCGGCGCGCACGGCCCAGCGGGCGCGGATGACTGACGTCGACCGCGAGCTCGGCAGCAGCATCGCACTCGGCGTCGAGACGGCCAGGGGTCGCTCCCGGCGCAACATGCTGGGCGCCATCGCGGGCATGCCGCCGTGGGCCGGCGCGGTCATCGGCATCGTCGTCCTCATCGCGGTGTGGTGGCTCGTCGCCGTCACCTTCTTCCGCGTCACCGGCTCCGTGCCGACGCCATGGCAGGTCGCACAGCACCTCGCCGGTGCGCTCGTCGACCCGATCTACTGGTCGGCCATCGGCGCCACCGGCGGCGCGGCGCTCTGGGGCTACGTCTGGGGCAACCTCATCGCGTTCGTCCTCGCGTTCCTCGTGCTGATCGCGCCGTGGTTCGACGGGCTCGCGACCCAGCTCGCGGTGGTCTGCTCCTGCATCCCCATCACCGCGATCGCTCCGATCGTCACGCTGCTCTCACACCCCGGAAGCCGCGCGACCTCGATCTTCCTCGCCGCGCTCAGCGTCATCTTCACGACCGTCGTCGGCTCGCTGCTCGGCCTGCGCGCCGCGAGCCCCACCCAGCTCGACGTCATCAGCGCCTACGGCGGCGGCCGCCTCACCCAGCTCGTCAAGGTGCGCCTCATCGCGGCCCTGCCGAGCATCATGGCGGCGCTCAAGATCGCGGCGCCCGCGGCGTTCCTCGGCTCGGTGCTGGGGGAGTACTTCCTCATCGGCGTCGACAAAGGACTCGGCATCATGCTGCTCGCCGCGCAGGCCTCCGCGAACCCCGTGAGCCTGTGGACCCTCGCGCTCATCTCGGGCGGCGTCGCCGGCCTCGCCTACTGGGTGATCGGGCTCATCGGCCGGCTCGTGAGCCCGTGGTCGTCGGGGGAGGCGCGCTGATGGTCGTGTTCGCCCTGAGGCGCATCGGCGTCACGATCGCGACGGTCGTGGCATCCGTCATCATCCTCTGCCTGCTCTGGCAGCTCGCACTCGTGCTGCTGCACGCGAACCCGCTGATCTCGCGCACCCCGCTCGGCGTCTTCGACTACCTGTTCGGCGCGCACCAGACCACGACGACGACGGCCGCGCAGCACCGCGCGCAGCTCATCGGCTGGATGTGGACGACGCTCTGGCACGCCGCCTGGGGCTTCGTCATCGGCGTGCTCGCCTCGATGGCGATCGCCGTCGCGTTCACGCTCGTGCCCGTCGTCGAGTTCATGTTCATGCCGATCGCGATGCTGCTGCGCGTCGTGCCGCTGCTCGCGATGGCGCCGGTCATCTACCTCGTCTTCGGCAACGGCCTCGTCACCGCGTCGCTCGTCGGCACGGTCGTCGTGTTCTTCCCGCTGCTCGTGAACCTGACACTGGGCTACCGCTCGGTGAGCGCGCAGCAGACCGATGTGATCAGGGTGTACGGCGGCAGCAGCTGGACGGTGTGGCGCAAGGTCTCGTTCCCGCACGCCCTTCCGCACTTCTTCGCGAGCTTGCGCATCGCGGTGCCCGGCGCGATCACGGGTGCGATGCTCTACGAATGGCTGTTCACCTTCGAGGGCCTCGGCGCCGGCATCAACACGGCGAAGTCGCACTTCGACTACGGCGGCATCTGGGCGATCGTCGTGTTCGTGACCGGTCTGTCGATCGTGGGGTACACGATCGCGTCGATCATCGAGACGATCGTGCTCGCCGAGTGGGGTCCGGACGCCGGCCGTGCCGGGGCGCGATGACCGGTCGGTGACCGGTTGCTGAGCGCCCGGTAGGGTGGCCGGGTGACGTCCCACGTGGTGATCTTCGACTTCGACGGCACCGTGAGCCTCGGCGACGAGCCGGTGATCGCGTACGCCCGCCACCTCGACGAGCAGGCGGGCAGCACGGTCGACCTGATCACTCGCGTCGTGTCGCGCTGGCTCGCCGCCGACGGCCGACTGGCCGAGGCGATCGACGGGCTGACGGATGCCGATCCGGTGTTCCTCGGCCTGCACGTCGTCGACGGGGCGATCGACGGGTACTACGCGGCGCAGAGGCTGGCGGGGCTCGTCGGTGTCACACCGGAGGGCATCGATGCCGCCTACCAGGCGAGCCGCGCCGACCTCGCCGACGGGCTCATCTCGACGCATGCGCCGGAGGGGTTCGTGTCGTTCCTGGCCGCCTTCCCGGCATCCGTTCACCGCGTTCTGGTCTCGAACTCGCCGGAGAACGGGCTGCGCGAGCAGCTCGCCAAGCTCGAGCTCACCCGCTCGTTCGACGAGATCGTGACGAGCGCGAACAAGCCGGCAGGGCTGCCGGCGATCGCCGAGCGGCTGCTCGCCGAGCAGGGCGTCGCGGCCTCTCAGCTGCTGTCGGTCGGCGACATCTGGGCCAACGACCTCGCACCCGTCGCGGTGCTGGGGTCTGCGACGGCGCTGATCGATCGGATGCCTGTTCCCGAGGGCGCCGCGCCCACGGTGCGCGCCCCGCATATCGAAGAGCTGTATCCCTGGTTCCTGGAATGGGCGCGACCATAGAGTGAGGTCATGCCGCGCGAGGACGACGAAGTCATTCCCGATCTGACCATCGAGCAGAAGGCGACGCTGGCCTCAGGCGCCGATTTCTGGAGCACGAAGCCCGTGCCGGGCATCCGCCGCATCACGATGAACGACGGGCCGCACGGCATGCGGGTCGTCGGCGACATCGGCATCAAGAGCGACAAGAAGGCCACCTGCTTCCCGCCGGCGGTCGGGCTGGGCGCGACCTGGAACCCGGCGCTGCAGCGCGAGGTGGGCGCGGCCATCGGCCGTGAGGCCCGGGCGCTCGGCGTCGACATCGTGCTCGGCCCCGGCATCAACATCAAGCGCAGCCCGCTGTGCGGCCGCAACTTCGAGTACGTCAGCGAGGACCCGCTGGTCGCAGGCAGCTTCGGGCAGGCGCTGGTCGAGGGCATCCAGTCGCAGGGCGTCGGCGCGTCGGTGAAGCACTTCGCCGCCAACAATCAAGAGACCGACCGCATGCAGGTCTCGGCCGAGGTCGACGAGCGCACCCTGCGCGAGATCTACCTGCCGGCATTCGAGCAGGTCGTGAAGAACGCCGCGCCTGCCACGGTGATGTGCTCGTACAACCGCGTCAACGGGGTCTACGCCTCGCAGAACGAATGGCTGCTGTCGAAGGTGCTGCGCGACGACTGGGGCTTCGACGGCGTGGTCGTGAGCGACTGGGGCGCCGTCGTCGATCGCGTCGAGGCGGTGAAGGCCGGCCTCGACCTGAAGATGCCGACGGCCACGGGGGACGACCGCATGATCGCGGCCGCGGAGTCGGGCGAGCTGCCCGAGTTCGTGCTCGACCGTGTGGTCGCGCGGCTGCAGAAGCTGGCCGATCGGGCGGATGCCTCGCGGCTCGGCCCGGTCACGATCGATTTCGACGCCCAGCACGAGCTCGCGCTGCGCGCCGCTCTCGAGGGGCCGGTGCTGCTCAAGAACGAGAACGGCGCACTGCCGCTGCCAGAGACCGGCTCGACCCGCATCGCGGTCGTCGGAGAGTTCGCGCGCACGCCGCGATTCCAGGGCTCCGGCAGCTCACAGGTGCCCGCGGCGAAGGTCGACTCGGCGCTCGGCGAGCTGAGTGAGCTGCTCGGTGACCGGGTGCGGTTCGCGCCCGGTTTCACCTTCGACGGCTCGGCTGAGGCCGACGAGGCCCTCGCCCGAGAGGCGCGCTCTCTTGCCGCAGAGTCCGACTGGACCGTGCTCTTCCTCGGCCTTCCCGATTCGTACGAATCGGAGGGCTTCGACCGCGCCTCGATCGACCTGCCCGCGAACCAGCTGGCGCTGCTCGAGACCGTGTCGGCGGTGACCCGCCGGGTCGTCGTCGTGCTGTCGAACGGCGGCCTGGTCGAGACCGAGAGCTGGGAGTTCCGCGCCCGCGCCATTCTCGAGGGCTGGCTGCTCGGGCAGGCCGGCGGCGCCGCCCTCGCCCAGCTGCTCGTCGGCCGGGCGAACCCGAGCGGGAAGCTCACCGAGTCGATCCCGGTGAAGCTCGAAGAGACCCCCGCCTACATCAACTTCCCCGGCTGCGACGGTCAGGTGGTCTATGGCGAGCGGATCTACGTCGGCTACCGCTACTACGACACCCGCGGACTGCCGGTCTCGTACCCGTTCGGGCACGGGCTGAGCTATACCGAGTTCGAGTACTCGGGACTCTCTGTTTCGGCGACGGATTCCGGGGCATCCGTCGTCTTCACGGTGACCAACGTCGGCGAGGTCGCCGGCGCCGAGGTAGCGCAGGTCTATCGCGGCGACCGGCACAGCAAGATCGATCGGCCCGTGCACGAGCTGGTCGGATTCCGGAAGGTGTTCCTCGAGCCAGGGGAGTCGGAGACCGTGACGATCGAGCTCGACTCCCGTGCCTTCGCGTACTGGTCGATCGCCCGTCACGGCTGGATCGTCGACGAGGGGCTGTTCACGCTCTCGGTCGGCGCCTCGAGCCGCGACCTGCGGCTGTCCGGGGACGTGCGGCTTGCCGCTCAGGGCCCCGCGCTGAAGCTGACGCAGTTCTCGTCGATCGCGGACTGGTTCGCGGACCCGATCGGCGCGCAGGTGCTGCAGGGTGCGATCGCGCAGCTGCCGGACGCGCACGCGTTCCAGCTCGACGTGACGACGAACGAGGGCAAGATGTTCGCGGCGATCCCGCTCGGGCACCTGCTGACGATGGTGCCCCAGGCGCCGACGGGTGCGGCGCAGCAGCTCGTCGCGGCGTACGAACAGGCGCTTGCCGGTCGCTAGGCGGCGCCTTCCCTCCGGCGGGATCGGCCGCTCGGCTCGCGAGCTTCCGTCGAGGTCATGGGCCGATCTCGATGAAGTCGGCTGCGGCGCGGGAGACGCAGGGCATGAAGCCGGAGGCGCGCTCGTCTTCGGTGAGGACTGCGTCGCGGTGATCGGCATCTCCGGAGAACAGCGTGAGGCGGCATGTTCCGCAGGTGCCGGCCTGACAGGAGCTGTCGACGTAGATCCCCGCTGATCTGATGGCGTCCAGCGCGGTTGTGTCAGCGGGGACGTTGAGCGTCGTACCGGTCGGCCGCCAGATCAACCGGAATTCGCTGTCCCCCTTCTGACGTGCGGCGACGCCGACGAAGTCTTCGAAGTGGATGCTGCGGGGGTTCCAATGGGCGGTCAAAGCTGACACTTCGTCCATGAGGGCCGCCGATCCGCAGCAGTAGATCTGCGTGTCGTTCGGTTCGGCCAGGTACGGCCAGAGGTCGAGCCGGGTTCCGGTGTCGCGGCTGTGATGGACGACCGCGGAAGCGTCCCCGCTGTCCTCGAACTCCTCGACGTAGGCTGCTTCGCTTCGGCTGCGGGCGAGGTAGAGCACCCGCACCCGGGGATGTCCCTCTTCGCGCAAGGCGCGATGCATGGAGCGGATGGCGGTGATTCCGATGCCGCCGGCGACAAGGAGGTAACTTGCTGACGCCTCTAGCGGGAAGGTGTTGATCGGGCTGGTGATGTTGATCCGGTCGCCTTCATGGGCGTCGTCGATGAGGCTCAGCGAGCCGCCGCGACCGCCGGGTTGGCGCAGCACGCTGATGGCGTAACGCGGACTCTCCCCGGGGGCGTCGACGAGCGAGTAGCTGCGTCTCGCCCCGTTGGGGCACCACACGTCCACGTGTGCCCCCGCCGTGTATGGGGGAAGCACCGCGCCGTCCGCGGCGGCGAATTCGAATCGCCACACCTGAGCGGCGACCTGCTGCTTGCGGGCGATGACCGCTGCGATGGATGTCTCAGGCATGCGGCCCCGGTGCGTACGAGTGGTCATCGTCGATCGACACCGCGTCCGCCGTGCGCAGCCTCCCGGCGGAAGCCACCCGGAGGTAGACGCCGAGGACGCTGTGGCCGTAGTGCTGCATCATCAGTTTCGGCACCCGGGCATTGCGTCGGCCGGTGGTGGGGTCGACTTCGGTCGCCGCGCACCGGGGCGTCGGCGAGAGCACCTCGAACCGGGTCTCGCCGATCTGCAGCCGCGCGCCGATCAGGTCCTGCTCCGCGAAGGCGGCGAGGTCGTCGACGTAGATGTTGGCGCGGAAGCGAAGCGGGTCGAGGTCGATGCCGATGCGCTCCGACACGTCTCGGACGCTCGCGATGTTGATCAGCGAGACGGCGTTCATGCCGAGGTCGCCAGCGGGGGCCGCGTCCGTGAACCGCCGGCCCGGGACCCGGGCGATCAGGGGCTCCCTGCCGGGCGCGCAGTCCAGCACGCGCGCGAAGAACGACTGGGCAGCGGCTCGCCCCGCGGCGGTGGAGAGGTTGCTGCGCAGCACCTCGTGTCCGCGGACGGCGACCACCAGGGTCTCGCCGTCGGCGGCGATCGCGGTCTGCAACGCGGCGAGCCGCGCGTCTTTGGCGAGCATGTGGAACTCGTACTTCGGCAGACCCTGGGTGCTTCCGGGCTCGAAGAGACCGCCGTGCCGGGCGAGCGCGTAGATGCGGTCGAGCGGGAAACCTCGGTCGGCTTCGAGATCGACGATCTCGAGCCGCTCGGGTGAGAGACCCTTGACGGGGTAGCGGTACAGCCCTGTGACCCGGGCGATCGCCCGGGTCACAGGGGCGTGCGAAGGCGCCTGGGTGATCATCGGGCGATGTTGAATCCGCCGGCCGGCCTGGCGTACCGCGTTTCGGGAACCTGGTAGAGGGCTTGTGCCAGGGACTTGAGGACCTGTTGGGATGCCTGGATCGTCTCTCGCTCTTCGGCGTCGTCCGACCACGTGGGTTGCTCGTCGCTCATGTGTGTTCTCCTTGTCGTTGTGCGGGCTGGGTCAGGCTGGCTGTGGCTGCGCGACCAGGGGGCTGAGGGTCAGGTGGTGCTGCGAGCGCTGCTGGATGGCGTCTCCTGCCCGCAGCACGAGGCCATCCGCCCAGTGGGCGCCGATGATCGACATCGCGAGGGGCGTCGACTCGGCGGAGAGGCCGATCGGCAGAGACAGGCTCGGGTTGCCCATGGGGTCCCAGTAGATGGTGTGCATCGATGGCATGGACTCGAGCGGCCGCAGATGCGACATGCTGTCGAGCCGTGGGGCGCCCATGTGCGCGGTGGGCGTGACCACGAGATCGACCTGCGAGAAGAGATCCCGGAGCTTGTCGCCGGCGATGCGGCGGACGCGTTGAGCCTGGATGTAGTCCGCGGCGGTGAACGCATCGCCGAGGGCCAGACCGATGCGCAGGCTCTGGCTGTAGTCGTCCCATCGGGACACGAGGTCATTGCGGTGGTAGGCCAACGCCTCGCTGAGCATCGTGACGATTCCCACGACGGTGACCTCGCGGTACATCGGGAGCTGGACGGGCACGAGGTCTGCTCCCGCATCGCTGAGGTGCGAGAGGGCAGCGGCGAACAGGTCGGCCTGGCGCGGGTCGATGCCTCCGTCGGCGAATCGGTCGAGGTCGTCGACTCCGATCCGCACGCCCGCCAACTCGCCCGTGAGCAGGGAAGGATAGTCGAGCGCCGGGCGCTGCACGGAGTCCTGGTCCGACGGGTCGGCGCCGGCCATGGTGGTGAGCAGCAGCGCGCAATCCGCGGCGCTGCGGGCGAGGGGGCCGACGTGGTCCATGGAGAAGCTGAGCGGGGTGAGCCCGGAATTCGGCACGAGGCCGTAAGTGGGCTTGATCCCGGTGACGCCGTTGTAGGCCGAGGGGATGCGGATGCTGCCGCCGGTGTCTGTGCCGTTGGCGGCGAGGAACATCCCCGCGGCGACGCCGGATCCGGATCCGGAGCTGGAGCCGCCTGCCCACCGCTCCAGGTCCCACGCATTCCGTGGGATCGGGAAGGGCTTCTGCGGGTCGGGGGCGCCCATCGCGAACTCCATCGTGGTGACCTTCCCCGTCACAATCGCTCCTGCTTCTTTGAGGCGCGTCACCGTCACCGCCTCGCCGACCGCTTCGGCCCACGCGGGGTCGAGGACGAGGCTTTGAGCGGTCGTGGGTCCCTGGGATTCCGCGAAGATGTCCTTGACGCCGAGGGGGATGCCCTCCAGCGGGCGGAGCGTCTCACCCGCGGCCACTCTGTCGTCCACGGCTGCCGCCGCGGCCCGGGCGCTGTCGTCGTAGCGCGTGATGTAGACGCCCAGCTGCGCATCGAGCTGGTCGGCGCGCTGAAGGGCGTGGTCCATGAGCTCGGTCGCAGTTACGGTTCCGGCGCGCAGCGCCGCCGCGGCCTCGGTGACCGTCAAAGGTATGGCGTTCATGTGGGTCCTCTCTGCCGATGCAGGGTCGTGGGGATCTGTGATGATGCGGTTCATCGGGATCGCGCTCAGTTCGAGACGCTGGCCTTGGTCAGGTCGATGAACCATGCCTTGGGCTGGGTGAAGTTGTGGACGGAAGGAGCCATGGCGCGTGGCGCGCGGTCGTTGACGATGAACAGCCAGGGGGCGTCGCGCGTGACGAGTCCGGCGACGGTCTGCAGGATGGCGTAGCGCTTGTCGCTGTCGACCGTCTTCTGCGCCTCGGCGATGAGTTCGTCGACGTGCGGGTTCGAGTAGCCGCCGGCATTGATGACTCCGCCGGTGCCGAAGGCCTCGGACCAGATCGCCTCCTGGTTGAAGGGCAGCGAGATGTTGAGCGCATCCACGCCTGGGGCGAACTTCCCGGACTGGTACTGGGTGAGCAGCGTGGCCCATTCGGTCGGCAGGAGCTTGACCTCCACGCCGATCTTCGCGAGGTCGGCCTGGAGCTCCTCGTTCATGGGCGTCGGGATCATGTTGCCCGACCCCGCGGTCGGGTACTCAACGGTGAGGGAGAAGCCGTCGGGGTAACCGGCCTCCGCCAGCAGCTTCTTCGCCTTGTCAGGGTCGTAGCTGTAGAGGTCGTTGGATTTGCTGTAGGCGGAGTTCGAGACAGGGGCGACCTGATACGAGGCGTTGCCGGTGCCGTGCAGGAGGTCCGATGACATCGTGGCGCGGTCGATGCCGTAGTTCAGCGCCCGGCGGACCTGCGCCTTCCCCAATGGACCCGCCTGCAGGTTGAAGACCCAGGTCCAGTCGTGGTCGTACGAGTTGGACAGCACCTGGAAGCCGGCGTCCTTCAGCCCCGCGAGGTCGTCGGGGTTGGGATCCTCTACCCAGTTGACCGATCCGGATCTCAGAGCGGCCGTCCGCTGCGCCGAGTCGGGGATGGGTTTGAGGACGACCTTGTCGAGCTTGGGGGCGCCCGCCCAGTAGCGGGGGTTCGCCGCCATCGTGAGCTGGTTGTTCGCGGATCCTTCGTAGACGAAGGGGCCGGTGCCGACCGGTGATGATGCGAACCCGTCGTTGCCGGATTTCCGCACCGCCGTGGGGCTGGCCATGAACAGGTTCGCGGCGTCCTCGGGAAAACCCGCGTCCGGGGTGCGTGTGGTGATCTCGACGGTATCGGCGTCGAGCGCCCTGAACGAGGCGACGCCGGGGACGTAGGATGCGGCCAGACCCTGGATCGAAGGGTCCGCGAACGGTGAGTCGGCGTCGAAGTAGCGGTCGAGATTGAAGATGACCGCGTCTGCGTTGAACGGGGTCCCGTCGGTGAACGCGACGTCGGTGCGCAGGCGGAACGTCCACACGGTGGCATCGGCATTCGCCGACCAGGACGTGGCCAGGTCCGGTTGCGGCTGGGGGGTCGCGGTCGTGCTGTCGAGGTCGAGGCGTGTCAGCCCGTCGTAGAGCTGGTAGGCGACGAAGCGCAGCCCCTCGTTTCCCTGCTGGCCCGCGAGCACCGTGTCGGCGGACGGCAGGTTCGCCGCAGTGAGGCCGACCACGAGCGTGCCGCCGCTGACGGTCCCTGCGGAGGTCTTCGCGGTGGTGAGGTCGGCGGCGGTGCCTGCGGCGGGTGAGCTGCCGCTGGCGCATCCCGACACGGCCGCAGCGAGTGCGAGGAGCACACTGCCGGCAGCGACCCGGCGGCGCGTGAGCCGAAGGCGATCGCCGACGGCGCGTTCAAAGGGGGAGATGAGGTTCACGGTCTGTCCTAATCGAGAGGGGCTTTCCACGCGGTCGCCGCGTGGGTCGATGGGGTCGGCTTCCTGGCAAGGAGCCGGTCGGGGGCGGCATCGAGGAGCGAGCGGGTGTACGGCTGGCTCGGCGCGCTCCAGATCTGTGCCGCGGTGCCTTCCTCGACGACGCGTCCGTGCTGCATCACCAGAACGTGATCAGCCACGTGCTCGACGACGGCGAGGTCGTGAGAGACGAACAGGTAGGCGATTCCCGACTCGGCCTGGATGTGTGCCAGGAGGTTCAGCACCTGCGCCTGCACACTCTTGTCCAGCGCCGAGACCGCCTCGTCGCACACCACCAGCTCAGGCTCGGTGATCAGGGCTCGGGCGATGGCGCACCGCTGGAGCTGTCCACCGGACAGTTCGCGCGGAAACCTGTGCGCGTAGGCGGCCGGAATGCCCACCCTGTCGAGCATGTGGGCGGCTCTGTCCCACGCGACGCTGCGAGTGGCGCCGTGGACGCGCAGGTTGAACGCCACGGAGGCGCCGACCGTCATGCGCGGGTTGAATGACGCCTGAGGGTTCTGCGGGATCACCTGGAGCCGGCGGCGGATCCGTTTGAGGCTGCGCTGCGGCAGGCTGGTGAGCTCGACGCCGTCGAAGACCACCGATCCGCCCGCTGCGGGCTTGAGAAGGCGCAGGATCATCTTCGCCGTGGTCGACTTTCCGGAGCCGCTTTCGCCGACGATCCCGAGGGTCGTCCCCGCGCTGATGGACAGCGACACATCCGAGACCGCCTGCTTCCCGCCTGGATATCGCAGCGAGAGGTGCTCTGCGCGCAAGATCGGCGCCCCGTTCACAGCGCCGACTCCCCGGACACCAGGCTCGGCACTGCGTGAGCAGCGGCCGCCGGCACGTCGCACGCCGCAGCGCGACCCTCGGCGTCGCCGGCCAGCGGTGGACGATGCGCGGTACAGGCCGACACGGCCGATGCGCACCGCGGAGCGAAGGCGCAGGATTCATCGGCGAGCGCGTCGTCCGGGCCGGGCGGCAGTCCCGGGATCACCGGAAGTCGCCCGCGCGGATGCTGCGGTGAAGGCATGGCCGCCAACAACCCCGCGGTATACGGGTGCCGCGGCGCGAGCAGCACGCGCTCGACGGGCCCGCGCTCGACCACCCGGCCTGCGTACATGACTGCGACGTCGTGGCCCAGCATCCGAGCCACTCCGACATCATGGGTGACGAGCAGGATGGCGAGATCGAGCTCGCGCTGCAGGGCTGCGAACAGCTCGAGGATCTGCGCCTGGACGGTGACGTCCAGCGCCGTCGTGGGCTCGTCGGCGATCAGGACGCGGGGCCGGCGTGCGATCGCGATCGCGATGGCGACGCGCTGCCGCATGCCACCGGAGAGCTCGAAGGGCAGAGACCGGGCGGTGCGCGCCGGCTCGACGATGCCGACCTGGGCGAGCAGATCGAGCGCGGCTGCCCGTGCGCGCGACCTCTGCACGCCGTCGCCGTGCAGGCGAACGACCTCGGCGATCTGGTCGCCGACTCTGCGGAGCGGATCCAATGCGGCGCTCGGATCCTGGGGGACGGTTCCGATCGTCCCGCCGCGGAGCCGCCGCAGCCGATCCTCGTCGAGCCGGGTCAGATCGACGCCGTCGAGCTCGATCGCACCGGAGATCGTGGCAGATCGCGAGTGCAGCCCGAGAATCGCGTTCGACGTCACGGACTTCCCGGAGCCGGATTCGCCGAGGAGCACCAGCGTACGGCCGCTGTGCAGGTCGAGGTCGACGCCTCGCACCGCCCGGGTCTCCCGGCCGTCGCGTCGGAACGAGACGGCCAGGTCCCGCACGCTGAGCACGGCATCCGCGGTCACAGCGCCACTTCCCCACGGCCCGCGCTGAGGGCGGACTTGAGCCCGTCGCCCAACAGGTTGAAGCCGATTGAGGCGATGAAGATCATTGCGGCGGGCAGCAGAGCCAACGCCGGGCGTTCGTAGAGGTACTGGCGCAGGTCGTTGATCATCTGCCCCCAGTCGGCGGCCGGCGGAACGACTCCGAGGCCGAGGAAGGACATGCCTGCCGAGTAGACGATCGCCACGCCGACCAGCGACGTGCAGTAGACCACCAGAGCCGGCGCGATGTTGGGCAGCACCTGGCGCACCCCGATCACCCAGCCGCCGGCGCCGCTTGCGCGCGCGGCATCCATGAAGTCCAGCGAGCGGATTCGCAGCACCTCTCCTTCGGCCACACGAGCCACCGGGGCGATCAGAACGACCGACAGGGAGACGATCGAGTTCCCGAGCCCCGGTCCGAGGGCGGCGCCGATCGCGATCGCCAGCAGGATCGCGGGAAATGCGTAGACCACGTCGAGGACGCGCATGATGAGCGCCCGCGGACCGGATCGCGACATCCCGGCAGCCGTGCCGAGCACTGTGCCGATGACGCCCGCGATCAGGACGGGGGTGAGGCCGCCCAGAAGCGCCGGCCTGGCGCCCCAGATGAGACGAGAGAGGATGTCGCGGCCTTGACCGTCCGTGCCGAGCACGTGGCCCGCCGTGCCGACGTTCCACAAGCGCTGTGCGATCGCCCCGGTCGTCGGCGAGTGCGGAGAGATGAGAGGGGCGAGGACAGCGACAGCGAGGAGGGCGAACACGATGCCGCCGCCGACGAAGGCCTCTCTGGGAAGCCCGCGCCCAAGGGGCCGCCGCCGGGCGAGTGGGGCCGCCGCGGCAGCAACGTACAGGGTGTGGGAGGACATGACTGATCGCCCTTTCAGACGGAGGGATCGAAAGGTTCGGGAAAGCTCGAACGTGGGTGAGCGCTGACGGCGGCGCCGTCAGTCAGGTGCGAACGCGAGGGTCCAATCCGGCGTGCGCCGTGTCGACCGCAGCGTTGACGAGCACGAGCAGCACTGCAGACACCAGGACGCCGGCCTGGACGAGCGGGTAGTCCCGCGCCGCGATGGCGTTGAACAGCAGCTGGCCGAGGCCGGGCCAGGCGAAGATGACCTCGATGAACACGGCGCCGCCCAGCAGATAGGACACCTGCAGTCCGGTGATGCCGAGCAGAGCGGGGATCGTGTTGCGGATCGCGTGCCGCACGACGGCGGCCCGGCGCAGCCCGCGCGCCCGATATGAGGTCACGAACGGCTGACCGAGCACCTCTTGAAGCGCCGTGGAGAACATGCGGGCGATACCGCCCATCGGGGCCAGTGACGCAGCCAGCGCAGGAAGGACGAGGTGCTGCAGCACCGTCGCAGCGCCACTGCCGCCGGTCGAGACCATCCCGCCGCTCGGCAGCAGGCGCGTCTGCACCGCGAACCAGAGCAGGACCAGCGCGACCGTGTACTGCGGCAGCGACAGCGCGGTGAGGGCCGCGCCGTTGACCAGTCGCCCCGTGCGGGTGCCGGGGCGGAGCGCCGCGATCGTGCCGAGTACGAATCCGCCGCATGCCGCCAGCACAAGCGCGGCGCCGATCAGGATGAGGGTGTTCAGGAACGCCGCGAGCACCAGTCCCGCTGCGCCCTGATGAAGGGAGATCGAGGCGCCGAGGTCGCCGTGCGCCGCGGCACGGGCCCAGTCCGCATATTGGACGTAGATGGGCTGGTCAAGCCCCAGCCGTTCGGTGAGCGCCTCGCGCTGGCCCGGGGTCGAGTTCGGGCCGAGGAGCGCCGCGACCGGATTCCCGGGAATGATCTTCATCGTCAGGAACACGACGGCCGAGACGCCGATGATGACGACCGCGGCCAGCCCCAGCCTCTTGGCGGCGAACTGAATCACGGCTTCGCCTCCTCGTGCATCGACCCGGGCGCGGGCTGGAGGAGCGCGGTCACGTCGAGTCGCGGAATGGCCTGGAACTCGATGCGCGTCTCGCGTCGGAAAGTCGCGACCGCGAAATCGATCGCCTCGCCCGCTGCGTTGCGGAGTACCTGCTCGAACCAGAGCACCGCCTCGCCGGGCAGAATGTGCAGAAGGGCGGCTACCTGCTCGTCGGCGTTGGCGGCCTGGAGCACGACATCGTGCGACGCGACGGGCCCTGTGGTCTCGAGCAGCTGATAGAAGTCGGTCTGAAAGTCGGCGACGCTCAACCTGGTCGCCTCGTCTGCGCGCAGGTAGTTGGTGATCACCGAGGACGGCTCGTCGTCGCGCAGCAGCACATAGTCGACGCAGAGACAGTCGTCGCCCGTCTCGACGTCGTCGAGGCGGGACGCCACGGAATCCGGCGCCTTCATCCAGCCCCAGTGCAGGAGCAATGGCGACAGGCGCCCCACATGGTGATGGGATTCCAGAGTCTGGCCCGTGGGCGGCAGCAGTGCGCTGAACTGGTACTGATCGCCGGCCGTCGTGCCGATGCCGCGGCGACGTACGATCAGGCCCTCCTCGACCAGCAGGGACAGGGCGTGGCGGACGGTGTCTCGGGGCGCGTCGAACGTCACCATGAGGGCGTGCTCGTCGATCAGGGCCCCGCCCGGCGCATGCTCCGCGGTCCCGTCGCTGATCGACACCCTGATCAGGTCGCGCAGCCGGCGCACGGCGAGTTCACGAGAGGGCGGGAGCACGCCCCGCATCTGATCGCGGAAGGGGTCGTATGACATGACGAAAGGCTCGGCCTTCGTCGTGTTTCGCGGCAACACGCGCGCTGTAAACACTTTGTTTCACCGGCGGCGCTCCCGCCGATATCGTTCCCGACCTGGGAAAACGCGTCAGGTGTTCGGCTCAGCGACCCGGCTTTCCGCGCGTGCCGTGACCCGACGCCGCCCCGATCAGCACGTTTCGCGAATGTTACGGCGACCCCAGCGCCCGGCCGGCGCCTCCAGGTCGACCCGGCGCGCTCGTCTGCTACGCCAGGTGCTGCTCATCGCGCGGCGTGAGCAGGAAGACCGGGATCAGCCGGTCGGTCTTCGTCTGGTAGCTCGCGTAGTCGGGCCAGGCCTCGACGGCGCGCTCCCACCATTCGTCGCGTTCGGCGCCGGGCTCGAGCTCGCGGGCGTCGTAGTCGGCGCGATGCGCGCCGTCCTGCAGCTCGACGTGCGGGTTCTTCTTGAGGTTCGCGTACCAGGTCGGATTCTGCAGCGCGCCGCCCTTCGACGCGAGCACCGCGTACCGCCCGTCGTGCTCGACGCGCATGACCGGGGTCTTGCGCAGCTTCCCGGACTTCGCGCCGATGTTCGTGACGACGACGATCGGCCTGCCGCGCAGATCGTTCGCCTCCTGGCCGTTGGATGCTTCGAATCGTTCGACCTGGGTCCGCGAGCGCTCTGAGTCGCTGGGCTCGTACTCTCCCTGAAGTGGCATGTCTCGAGCCTAATCGCTGGCGAGTCGAATCGATTCGGCCCTAGGCTCGAAGACATGGATTACCGTCAGCTCGGCAGCTCTGGCCTGCGCATCTCATCTCTCACCCTCGGCACGATGGGCTACGGCGGGACGGGCTGGGCGACTCCCGTCGGCAACCTGCAGGTCGACGACGTGAAGCGTCAGCTCGGCCTCGCGAAGGACGCGGGCGTCAACATCATCGACACGGCGGATGTCTATTCGAACGGCCTCTCCGAGCAGCTCCTCGGCGAGGCGCTCGGCGACAGCCGCGACGAGTGGATCGTCGCCACCAAGGTCCGCATGGCAATGGGTGAAGGCCCGAACGACGCTGGCGCCAGCCGCCACCACATCATCACGGGCGCCGAGGACAGCCTGCGCCGCCTCGGCACCGACTACATCGACCTGTACCAGCTGCACGAGTGGGACGGGCAGACGCCGCTCGAGGAGACCTGGGCTGCCCTCGACCACCTCGTGCAGTCGGGCAAGGTGCGCTACCTCGGAATCTCGAACTACACCGGCTGGCAGACCGTGAAGGCCGTGACCGCCGCCGAGAGGCACGGCTTCACGAAGCCCGTCGCCACCCAGGTGCACTACTCGCCGCAGACCCGCGACATCGAGGGCGAGGTGATTCCGGCCGCGATCGATCAGGGGCTGGGGATTCTCGTGTGGAGCCCGCTCGCCGGCGGCCTGCTCTCCGGCAAGTACCGCCGCGGCCAGGATGCCCCTGAGGGCTCGCGCCGCTTCCAGGGCTGGACGGAGCCGCCGGTCTACGACGAGGCGCTGCTCTACGACCTCATCGACCTGCTCGTCGAGATCGGGGACGGCCACGGCGTCTCGGCCGCGCAGGTCGCGCTCGCCTGGACCCTCGGCCGCCCGCAGATCAGCTCGCTGATCATCGCCGGCCGCACCGACGAGCAGCTCTCCGACAACCTCGCCGCGGCATCCCTCGTGCTCACCGACGACGAGCGCGCCCGCATCGATCAGCTGACCCTGCCCGACCTGCGCTACCCGTTCTGGCACCAGCGCAACACCTCGACCGACCGCCTCTCGCCGGCCGACTGGTCGCTCATCAAGCAGTACGTGTAGCGAGCCACTCGCGGATCGCGGGCAGCGCGTCCGGGTGGCGTGGGGTGCGGCCATGGGTGGCGCCGTCGAGAAGCCGCACGGGCATCGAGGGCAGCAGCGACTGCATGCGCGCTGCGGCGCGCACGCGGATGTGGTCCTCGGTGCCCGCGACCATCAGCACCGGCATCGGCAGGGCTAAGAGCGCGTGGGCGGGCACGCCAGGGTCGTCCTCTGTCTTGCGCATGTATGCGGCGAGGGCGCGGGGGTCGTTGGCGAGCAGCGCGACGGCCGTCGAGTTGTCGAGGGGCTTCCCGAGGTGCTCGGCCCAGCGATCGACGAACGCCTGCATGCCGCGCGCCACGAGGGTGTCGACGACGCCGGGGAAGAACGTCCGGTCGAAGATGCCCTGGCCGCCGGTGCGCGGCGAGCCGCCGAGCGTCACGAGACTGGCGAGCCGGCCGGGGTGCGAGTAGGCGATCTCGAAGCCGACCCGGCCGCCGAGCGAATAGCCGACGTAATGCGCCTTCTCGACGCCGGTGGCCTCCATGACCGAGAGCACGTCGCCGACGAAGAGCGCCTGGTCGTAGGCGTCCTCGTCGTACGGCTTGTCGCTTCGGCCGTGGCCGCGCAGGTCGAGCGTGATCACGCGGTGCGTCGTCTGCAGCTCGCGCACCCAGCCGAAACCGCGCCAGATCGCCTGGGTCAGAGCGGTGCCGTGCACGAGCACGACCGCCGGAGCGCCCGGCGAGCCCTCGCCGAAGACGCGGTAGCTGATGCGGGTGCCGTCGAGGGGGTTCTCCACCAGATCCACAGGATCACGGTAGCCGCTTGAGCGATTCCAGCCGGGCCTCCGTTGCGCCGTCGATGTCGACGAGCTTCGTGCGGCTGGTCGCACCCGTCACCAGCGACACGTCGCGACGTCGAACGCCGAACGCCTTGGCGAGCGCCGCGAGCGCGGCATCCGTCGCCTTGCCGTCGACGGCGCGCTCGGCCACCCGCACGACGAGCGCGCCGTCGTGCTCGCCGCCCACCAGGGTGCGCGACGCTCCGGGCCGCACCCGCACCTCGATACGCATGCATCGATCATGCCCCGACGGCGCCGGTCGGCGCGGCGGCCCCACGCCCGGTCGGCGTATGCGCCGCCGACCCGGCTAGCCTTGAGGGTGTGGCGCGCGCAGTCATCCTCGGTGGAACAGGAGTGATCGGCCGTGCCGTCGCAACCCGGCTGCTGGCAGCGGGCTGGCAGGTCGACGTTACCGGTCGCGACGCCGCGCACGTGCCGGACGACCTCGCAGCGGCATCCGGCTTCACCTTCGTGCAGAGCGAGCGAACGGATGCCCGCGCCATGCGCGCCGCGATCGGCGAGGGTGCCGAGTTGATCGTCGACTGCCTGTGCTTCACGGAAGCGGATGCACGCGCGGTCGCGCCGTTCCTCGCCGACGCCGACGCGGCGGTCACGCTGTCGACAAAGGCGGTGTACGTCGACGAGTTCGGCAACCACGGCAACTCGCTGGTGAAGCCGGTCTTCCCCCTGCCGATCCGCGAGGTCGACGCGACCGTCGCCCCCGGGCGCGGCGACCCGGCGACGCGCGACGGCTACGCGGCGAACCGTGTCGCGGCCGAGAACGCGCTGCTCGACTCCGGCCTGCCGGTTACCGTGCTGCGCGCCGGACGCGTGCACGGGGCGGGCGCCGCTCGGCCGCGCGAGTGGGCGTTCCTGAAGCGCGCGCTCGATGGCCGCGAGCAGCTCGCGCTGGCGCATCGCGGGCGCGGCGGCGACCACACGACGGCCGCCGCGAACGTCGCCTCGCTCGTCGAGGCCGTGGTGCAGCATCCGGCCGCTCGAATTCTCAATGTCGGCGATGCGGACGCCCCGACCGGCCTCGCGATAGCCGAGACCGTCGCCGCGCACGCGGGGCTGGGTTCCGATTTCGAGATCATCGCGATCGACGACGACGTCGACCCTCAGTACGGCGCGCACCCGTGGGATGTGGTGCCGCCCGTCGTGCTCGACCTCACCGCCGCGCGCGAGCTCGGCTGGCAGGGCGAGACGTTCGCACAGACCGTCGGCGCCGAGCTCGACTGGCTGCAGCGCGAGCACGAGCTGGGTCTGACCGCGCGCTTCGACGACGACCCGTACTTCGCGCCGTTCCTCGACTACCGCCTCGAGGATGCGTACCTGCTGCTTCGACGTCTTGAGAGATCGGCGATATGACCCCCACTGTGCGACTGACCGTGCGTTCCACCCGCCCCGGCGAGGAGTTCTCCGAGCACGGCGGCGCGAACAAGGCGCGCCTCGTTCTTGTGCGGCACGGCCAGACCGAGTGGAGCCTTTCCGGCCGGCATACGAGTGTCACCGACCTGCCGCTCACCGCCGCGGGCGAGGCGGAGGCGGCGGCGATCGCCGAGGTGCTGAACGGGCATCTGTTCGGGCTGGTGCTGTCGAGCCCGCGGCACCGCGCGATCCGCACGGCCGAGCTGGCCGGCTACGGCGACCGGCTCGTGATCGACGACGACCTCGCCGAGTTCGACTACGGCGCGTACGAGGGACTCACCACGCCGCAGATCATCCAGCAGCGTGGCGCCAACTGGAACCTGTGGCGCAACGGGGTGCCGGCTGCGGCGACGCCGGGGGAGTCCGCCGCCGACGTGCAGCTGCGCGCCAAGCGCGTCATCGCCCGTGCGCTCGACACGATGTGGAGCGGTCAGGATGTGATCTGCTTCGCGCACGGGCACTTCCTGCGCGCAATGGCCGCAGCCTGGCTTGGGCTGCGCCCCGTCGACGCGCAGGCGTTCTCGCTCGCGACCGCGACCGTCAGCGTGCTCGGCTTCGAGCATGCGCAGCCGGTGGTGGTGCGGTGGAACACGCCGCCCGGCATGCTGCAGTTCCCGAGTTCGTGACCTGTCGTAACACTGTGTCGTAACACGCGAGCGCCGCGCCGCCGCCCCGATCTACCGTCAGGGCATGGGCGAGCACATGATCCTCGGTGCGGCATTCCGCGCCCTCGGCGGGTTCCCCTCCGGGTGGCGGATGCCCGGCGCCGAGCGTTCCCCGCGCCGTGAGCCGACGGTTCTCGTCAAAGCCGCGAAGATCGCCGAGCAGGCGCGCTTCGACTACCTCTACTTCGGTGACTGGCTGTCGACGGGGCCCGAGCTCGAGGCGACGGCGCCGCACCTGCTCGCGCGGGTCGACCCGCTGAGCGCCGTGGCGTTCCTCGCGGCATCCACCCGCCGCATCGGGCTGATCACGAGCGTGAACACCACCTACAGCGAGGTCTACGCGATCGCGCGCCAGACGGCGTCGGTCGATCTGCTCTCCGGTGGTCGGCTCGGGCTCAACCTGCACGTCGGCGCGAACGCGCTCGCCGCCGCGAACCACGGCAAGGACGTCGAGTGGGACCGGCTCAACGCCTACGACCGCGCCGTCGAGTTCCTCGACGCGATGCGGCTTCTCTGGGACAGCTGGGACGACGATGCATTCGTGGCGGATGCCGCAAGCGGCCGCCTCATCGACCAGAGCCGCCTGCATCCGACCGACTTCACGGGCCGCTTCGTGCAGACGGCCGGTCCGCTCAACGCGCTGCGGCCGGTGCAGGGCGCCGTGCCGATCACGCACACGGGCACGTCGCCGCGGGCCCACGAGCTCGTCGCGACGCGAGGGAATCTCGCGATCGCCGACTTCGAGAGCGCCGCTGAGGCATTCAACTATCGCGCAGAGCTGCGGGCGGCGGCGCTCGCGGCCGGTCGCGAGGAGTCGGAGCTGCCGAAGCTCGTGATCCCGGTGCTGCCGGTCGTGGCGGCGACCCCCGAGCGGGCGCAAGCGCTTGCTGACGAGCTGCTGTCGCTGATCGCACCGGGAACCCGCGCGCGCCTGCCCGGGCTGCTCGTCGGCGACGGCCCGGCGGTCGCAGACCGCCTCGAGCAGTGGTTCGGCTCGGGCGCCGTCGACGGCTTCCAGATCCTGTCGGCGTGGATGCCCGCGCAGCTCGACGCCTTCGCCGAGCTCGTGGTCCCGGAGCTGCAGGCGCGGGGTGTCGTGCGCACCGAGTATGAGGGGCGCACCTTGCGTGGGCACCTCGGGCTCAGGCATCCGCTCAGCAGTTATGCGGTGGATGCCTGAGCCTGAGGTCGAACGCTACTCGTTCGTGATCGGCAGCCCGGGCGGGTTCAGCTCGGACTTCTGCACGCCCTCGTTCGCGAGGTTGTAGGCCGCGAGCCACTTCGCATACTGGCCGTTCTCGATCAGGTAGTTGATCGCGTCGACGGTCGGCTGCGCCAGGCCGCTGCCCTTCTTGGTGGTCGCGGCGATGAGACCCTGCAGGCTCGCGCCGGCACCCGAGTACGTCGCCTCGGTGCGGGTCGGGTTCGCCGACTTCGCCGACTGCGTGTTCTGGTAGGCGGCCGACGGGTTCGGCGTGAAGTCGATGTCGATCTTCCCGGAGTCGAGCGCGAGATAGGTCGCGTTCGCGTCCTGGAAGTACTTGATCGTGAAGTCCTTGCCCTCACCCTGCAGCTGCTTCTGCCAGGCGAGCAGGATCTTCTCCTGATTGGTGCCCGCGCTGACCGCGACGGTCTTGCCGGCGAGCGAATCGGGGCCGGTCCACTTCCAGTCGTTCTTCTTCAGCACCTGCAGCGCGAGGTTGTCGTCGCGGTAGGAGGCGAAGTCGTACTTCTGCTTGCGCTGCTCGGTGTCGGTGATGTTCGAGAAGCCGATGTCGGTCTTCCCGGTGTCGATGCCGACGAACAGGTTGTCCCAGGTGGCGTTCGAGACGACGGGCTTGAGGCCGAAGACCGCGGCGACGAGGCGGCCGAGGTCGGGCTCCGCGCCGGTCAGAGTCTTCTGGTCGTCGCCGAGGTAGGCGAGCGGCGGGAAGCCGGCGGGCAGCGCGCCGATGCCGATCGTCAGCTCGCCGCTCGTGCGCACAGAGGCCGGCAGCTCCGCGCGGATCTTCGCGACCTCGGGCACGTCGAGCGTGACCTGCTTCGCGGCGCCGTTGCTGTGCGCCCCGACGGTGACCTCGCCCTTCTTGTCCGTGGTGCTGGCCGAGGCCGAGTTGCCCGCGCAGCCGGCGACGGTCGCGACGAGCGCGCCGGCGACCAGCAGCGCGGAGCCTGCACGTCGCAGGCGGGTGGTGTGGGTCGTCATGGTGGTTCCTCTTCTCTTGGATGGGGTGCGGTGCGGATGCCTGTGGTCAGAGCACCCGGGAAAGGAAGTCGCGCGTGCGCGCGTGGCTCGGGTTCACGAGCACGTCGCCAGGGGCGCCCTGCTCGACGATGACGCCGTCGTCGAGGAAGACGACGTGGTCGGCGACCTCGCGGGCGAAGCCGATCTCATGCGTGACGACGACGAGCGTGCGTCCTGATTCGGCGAGGCGTCGGATGACCGTGAGCACCTCGCCGACCAGCTCGGGGTCGAGCGCAGAAGTCGGCTCGTCGAACAGGATCAGCTGCGGGTCGAGCGCGAGGGCGCGGGCGATGGCCACGCGCTGCTGCTGCCCGCCGGAGAGCTGTCGCGGGAAGGCATCCGCCTTGTCGCTCAGCCCGATCTGCGCGAGCAGCTCGTACGCCCGCTCGCGGGCAGGCGCCTTCGCCAGCAGTCCGGTGGACACGGGTGCCTCGATGATGTTCTCGAGCACCGTCAGATGCGGGAACAGGTTGAAGTTCTGGAAGACGAAGCCGATGCGGGCGCGCTGCGTGAGGATCTGCTTCTCGTGCAGCTCCTTCAGCCGCTCGCCGACGAGGCGCACGCCGATCAGCTCGCCGTCGACGACGACGTAGCCCTCGTCGAGCTTCTCGAGGTGGTTGACCGCGCGCAGGAGGGTCGACTTGCCGGAGCCCGAGGGGCCGAGGATCACCGTGACGGTGCCCTGCGCGATCGTGAGGTCGATGCCCTGCAGCACCTTCTTGCCGCCGAACGACTTGCGCGCTCCGACGATCTGCACGGCCGCGGCGCTCATCGGGCACCGGCCAGACCGCGGTTGTAGAACCGCTCGACGAAGTGCTGCACGATGCCGATGAATCCGGTGAGGATCAGGTACCACACGCTCGCGACCACGAGCAGCGGGATGATGTCGCTCGGGTAGGTCGAGCCCAGGTTCTGCACCACACCGAACAGATCGAGCAGGCTCACGTAGAACAGCAGAGAGCTCGACTTGATCAGCCCGACGATCTGGTTGACGTAGGCGGGCACGATCGAGCGCAGCGCCTGCGGCAGCACGACGCGGGTGAAACGACGGTAGCGGGGGATGCCGAGTGCTTTGGCCGCCTCGTGCTGGCCGGGGTCCACCGCGAGCAGACCGGAGCGCACCACCTCGGCGGCGTAGGCGATCTCCGACAGGCTGAGCCCGATGACGCCGAGGGCGAGATCGCCGAGCACGCTGACGGTCGGCACCTGCAGCTGCGGGCCGAACGGGATGCCGATGCCGATCTTCGGGTACAGGTTGCCGAGGTTGTAGAGGAACACCAGCACGAGCAGCAGCGGCACCGAGCGGAACACCCAGATGTACAGCCACGCCGCCCCGCTCAGCACGCGGTTGCGCGACTGGCGGGCGAGCGCCACCAGGACGCCGGCCACGAAGCTGACGACCGCGCTGATCGCGGTCGCCTCGATCGTCAGGGTGAGACCGCGCAGGATCGCCGGGCTCAAGAACCAGTGGCCGACGCGGTTCCATTCCCACGCGGGGTTGGTGAACAGCGTCTGGGCGAAGTTCAGCGCGAGCAGCAGGACGACGGCGGTCGCCATCCACTGCCACGGACGGCGCAGCGGCTGCACGCGCCGGGTGACGGCTGCGGCCGGGATATCCGGCGCCGTGAGGCGTGAGCGAAGGGATGCGGTGGTCATGGTCGGCGACGCTAGGGGGATGCTCGGAGCGGGCGGAAACGAGCCGGACACAATGCGTCACGGCTGAAACGGAGCGCAACATTGGGGCGGCTCGAGTGCCCACTCGGGGCATGCTGGCACTCATGCCCGAACTCACCGTCGCCGTCCTCGGCGCAGGCCCGCGCGGTGTCGGCTGGCTCGAGCGATTCGTCGAGAACCTGCGGGCGGGCGGACTCGGGCAGGGGGCGGCGGCCGCAGGCATCCGCATCGTCCTCATCGACCCGTACCAGCCGGGGCCCGGACGGCTGTGGCGCTACGACCAGTCGCCGCTGCTGAAGCTCAACTCGCTCGCCGCCGACGTGACGATGTTCACGGATGCCTCGTGCACGGTCGAAGGGCCCATCGTGCCCGGGCCGTCGCTCGCCGAGTGGGCAGAGCTCTGGCGCGCCGGCTCACTCGACGTGACCGTCGACGACGAGGCCGTGCGCGCCGAGCTCGAGGCGCTCGGGCCGGCGAGCTTCCCGACGCGGCGGCTGCAGAGCTTCTACCTCGACTGGTTCCACCGCCGCACCCTCGCGAACCTGCCGGCAGGCGTCGAGGTCGAATGGCTCAACACGTCCGCCGTGTCGGTCGCCGACGACGGCGACCGACAGCTCGTCGGCCTCGCCGACGGCGGCGCGGTCCCGGCCGACGCCGTGCTGTACGCGCTCGGCCACAACGGGTCGACGCTCGCCGGCGAGCATGAGGTGCTCGACCGGTTCGCGCGCGAGCACGGCGCCTACTACCTGGCGCCGGCGTTCACCGCAGACGCGGATCTCGACGGGCTCCCGGCCGGCGCCGACATCATCGTGCGCGGCATGGGCCTCGCCGCCGTCGACCTCGTGGTGCTGCTGACGCAGGGCCGCGGCGGACGGTTCGAAGAGACCGAGGGCGGCCTGCGCTACGTGCCGAGCGGCCGCGAGCCGCGTCTGCACCTCGGCTCGCGTCGGGGCGTGCCGTACCACTCGAAGGTCACCTCGAAGCTCGTCGCACCACGTGCAGAGCTGCGCTTCTTCACCCGTGACATCGCGGCGGTGCTGGGTGCGCGCGCCGACCTCGACTTCGCCGCGGACGTGTGGCCGCTGATCGCCAAAGAGGCGCTGCACGGCTACTACCACGAGCTGTTCCTCGGCCACCCCGACCGCGTGCGGCTTCCGTGGGACGAGTTCCTCGCGCGCTTCGCCGAGCTCGACCCCTGGTCGGACGCGCTGCGCGAGCTGGCGGTCGAGGCGCTCGTCGACCCCGCCGATGCGCTCGACCTCTCTGTCTTCGACCGGCCGCTCGCCGGGCTCAGTTTCGCGAGTCACGACGAGCTGCAGCGGCACCTCGTCGAATACATCGCGGACGACGTGCACCGCCGCACCGCGGCCGAGCACTCGGCGACGCTCGGCCTCTTCACGTCGCTGCTGTTCGCGCTCTTCGCCACCGGCGGCTCGGGCATCGAGGTGCCGCCGTGGTTCAAGGCCTTCTTCAGCTACGTCGCGTCGGGGCCGCCGGTGCACCGTCTGGAGGAGCTGCTCGCGCTCGTGGAGGCGGGTGTCGTGCGCTTCCTCGGCGCCGAGCTCGAGGTGCGGGCGGATGGCTCTGCTGACGGCGGCGCCGGCGTCTTCCGCGCGTCGAGCCCTTCCGTTCCTGGCGAGCTCACGTCGAACTACCTCGTCGACGCCTGGCTTCCGGAGGACGCGGCGCACCGCAGTGAGAACGCGGCGCTGCGCGATGCGGTGCGGGCGTCGTCCGGTGAGGCATCCCTCGCCGCCCTGGTCGCCGTGCACCCCGATGACTCGCGCCTGATCGGGCCCGACGGCGAGCCGCACGCGGCGCGCTTCGCCATCGGGCCGTTCACGTCGGCGCCGAACGCCGGGGCGTTCGCCCGGCCGTCGACGGACGCGATGAGCTTCCGCGAGAACGACCGCGTCGCGCGCGCCGTGCTGCGGCTGCTCGACGAGCTCACAGCTCGGCAGACGCTCCTGGCGTGAGGTCGAGCAGGGTGCCGCCGTTCTGCTGAGCGGCCCACTCGATGCGGGCCTTCGCCATCGCCTTGCCGGCGTCGGAGTTGATCATCTCGTGCGTCGGGAACGCGCGGCGCGGCTTGACGGCGAGTACGAAGTCGATCGCCTCGCCGACCTTGAGCCACGGTGCGCTCGACGGGGCGGCGAGCACGTCGACCTCGACGCCGTCCGGCACGGCGAACGAGTCGCCCGGGTAGTAGAGGGCGCCGCCGTCGACCGAGACGCCCACGTTGTCGACCACGGGGATCGACGAGTGGATGACCGCGTGCGTGCCGCCGAAGAACTCGAGCTCGAAGGGGCCTGCGACGACCGAGTCGCCGGGCGCGACGACGGTGATGTCGAAGTCGGATGCCGCGTCCGCGACCCCCTGCGGCGCGTAGATCGGCGCGGCCGGGTTCGCGTCGAGGACGGCCTGCAGGTGCGGGGCGTCCCAGTGGTCAGCGTGCTCGTGGGTGATGACGATCGCCGCGACGCCGGTCGCGTCGGGCAGCGGTCGGGCGAAGCTGCCAGGGTCGACGACGAGCTTGGCGCCGTCCTTCTCGAGGATGAATGCGGCGTGTTCCAGCTTTGTGATGCGCATGTTGCCAGGCTATTCGCTGTGCCGGATGATGGTGATCCATGCCGCCGAGCTCGACGACGATGCCCAGACGACTGATCGTCGCGATCAACCCGACCGCCGCCTTCGGGCGCCACCACGGCGCGGGCGCCGCCGCGTCGGAGATCTTCGCCGCAACCGGCCACACCGTCATCGAGGTGCGGCAGCCGAACTACGAGCTGCTGCGGCGCGAGGTCGAGCGTGAGGTGCGCGCGGTCGACGCACCCGATCGCGCGGCGCTGATCGTCGTCGGCGGCGACGGCATGGTGAGCCTCGGCGTCAACGCGGTGGCCGAGACGGGCATCCCGCTCGGCGTCGTGCCCGTCGGCACCGGCAACGACACCGCCCGCAACATCGGCATGCCGATCGGCGACCCCGCTGCCGCGGCGAGGCAGATCGTGGCGGCTCTGTCCGGTGACGCGCAGGCGGTGGATGCCGGACGCGTCGTGCACGGCCCCCACACCACCTGGATGCTCGGCGCCCTCTCGGCCGGCTTCGACGCCGCCGTGAACGAGCGGGCGAACTTCATGTCGTGGCCGAACAGCGAGCGGCGCTACACGATCGCCGTCGTGCGCGAGCTGCTCACCTTCCGCGCGCCGCACTACCGGGTCGTCGTCGACGGGCACGAGCGCGCGTTCTCGGCGATGCTCGTGGCGATCGCGAACCACACGTCGATCGGCGGCGGCATGAAAATCGCGCCCGACGCCGAGATGAACGACGGATTCTTCGACCTGTTCGTCGTCGATCGGATGTCGAAGCTCCGGTTCCTGCGCATCTTCCCGAAAGTGTTCAAAGGCGAGCACACGGGGGAGCCCGAGGTGCATCTCGAGCGGGTGCGCTCGGTGCGCATCGAGGCGGCCGGCGTGGTCGCTTACGCGGACGGCGAGCGGGTGGGGCCCTTGCCCGTCGAGGTGTCCATCGTGCCCGGCGCGGTGCGTCTGCTGCGATAGCCGCCTCGATTTGTCCGCCCCGTGGCGGCCATGTAAAGTAGAACCCGTTGCGCCGCGCTCCTGCGAGTGCGCAGCCAGTCCGGCCCCATCGTTTAGCGGCCTAGGACGTCGCCCTCTCACGGCGGTAACGCGGGTTCAAATCCCGCTGGGGTCACAACAGCCCGCTTCCCTTCTCTTGCAAGGGAAGCGGGCTTTTTGTTTGTGCCCGCACGGGGGAGTGTGGGTAGGGGCTCCCGCCGCCGAGCGCCTGACGCGAGGGCTTGAGCGCGATGGCAGCGAGCACCGCGCCCTCTGGGAGCGCTGGATGCGCGAGGAAGACGTGTTCTTCGCGCAAGACGCGACCGCAGAACGTGCTGACTTCCGAGTCAGCGGCGCCGACTGATTGACACCGTCGCCGAGACCCGCCGATAGCCGATTCCCTAGCGCACAATCGAGGCTGCGACGTCGCGGATCCCCTGTTCAATACCTGTCGTGTCTTCACCCATGGACTCGAGTTCGTCGTATTCGTCGTCAAGCTCGGCGAGACGATTGAGCGGCTCAGAATCGCTCTCGTGGTGAAATCGCGAGTGCGCCCACGAACTCAGCTCTCGTTCGCTGCACCTGCCAGCGAGAAGCTCTCGGCACATTCGACGCGCCGCAACTTCATCTGACTTGGACCATTGCTCGACATCGAGCGCGAGCTCATCGGCAACACGGGCAACGAGGCGATCAACTTCGAAGGGATTCTCACGCCGTGGGAGGCCCGCCATTTCGGCCAGTGCCTCGCCGTCGAGACCGGCCATTAGGGCGTCGGTCGCGGCATTGGCAAGGACTACCTGTCCGTCAGCGAGCTTCGCGTCCCACCAGGCGAACGCTTCAACGAGCTGGCAAAGGATCTCTTCGACACATGCCATGTCGGAATTCTCGTGCAATCGAAGTTCTCCAGTGTCCGCAAACGGTTCGGTCAGCGGGCATCTCTTCCGGCGCCCCTAAGCATTACGTCGAGCCTGATGTCTGCGTTCGACGAGTCGCAGCTGCCGATGACTTTGAAGCCACTGGCGCGCGCAACTACGACAAGCAGGCTCGGGGCGCTCTACGTCGGCGTCCTCGGTCTGGGCGTTCTCGCCGCCGGGGTTTTCGGCGTGCTCCCTACTGTTGCTGCGGCCGGCCTCATCATCGTCGGCGCAGCCGGCGTACTCCTATCGCTGTTGCTCATCGCACGCACCGGCAGCGTCTCTGTGACGCTCACCACCGACTTCCTCGTTCTCCGCGGCCAGTTCTCAACACGAACCGTGCCGCGCAATGCCATCAAGAAGGTCACCGACGAGCCGCTGGTGATCTGGCGAGACGGCGCGCAACGCGATCACCGCACATGGCTCACCGGACTGGCCCTGTACCGAGACCAGGGACGAACAGGAGGCATGAACACCTCGCTGCGTTCTGACCTTCAAACCAAGCTTTCCCTGGTTCGAGCATGGGCTGGAGAGCCTGCTTCTGCCACCGAAGGCGATTCATTTCGCTGGTAGGGCGAGCCGCAGTTCGACAGGGGATCTTCTAGCGTTCTGCAGCGATAGTCGCTTTTGGTGATGCCACCCGCGTCGAGCTGAGCCGGTCGTAGAGAGTTTGCCCGCCTGGCAGGAGTAGGGACACGACCCAGACGACGGGCAGGACGTAGGCGCCGAGGAGCAACCACATCGCCCAAGCGGGCGTCGCGCCTTGCGCCGAGCTGTCAACCACGGCAAAGACCGCTGCGTGGGCGACGATCCACGGAGTGCCGAGCTTGAGGGTGTTGCGTAGCAACGCCAGCGTGAATGTCGGTCGGCCCCCATCGTGCTCGACAGTGAGGCGCAGGACGCGTTTGCCGACGGTCGCTGCGCGTGGGTGCGATTCGCACCGCGCCGCAGCGAGAACGATCGGGACCACGACCGAGAGCCCGACCAGATTCTGCGCCAGTGCATCGCTCAGATTCAGAACGCCAAGTGCGTAGAGCGGCACACCGACAGCTGCAACCAGTCCGACCCATGCGAGCATGCAGCACCAGTCGATCGCAAAGGCAAGCAGACGACGCAGTCGCACGCGCTCACCTTAGCCGGATGCTGCACGCGGGCCGATCCGGTTAGCGTTCGCGTGCCTCCGCCAAGAGGGTGTTGATCCTTGCGTAGTCGGCGGTGCCGGCGAGTGATTGGTATGTGCCGGTCGTTTCGAGTTCAGTGGCAGCGCGCGCGACCAGCGCGTAGACGGCTTCTGCGATGCCGGATCCGAGGCTGACTCGCGCAACACCGAGTCGGCTCAATTCCGCGACGCTCGGCGCTCCGGGCCCTGCCATGATGTTCGGTGGTGCGCTGATGCCGGCGGCGAGGGTGGTGATCGTCTCCGGGTCGATGACGCCGGGGACGAAGATCCCATCTGCTCCGGCATCCAGGTATCGCGCGGCCCGGTCGAGTGTCTCGGTGAGGCGGGCTGCTGGGTCTCCGATGCTGGCGAGGTACATGTCGGTGCGTGCGTTGATGAACATCGGGACGTGCGCGCGCTCTGCGGCCTTGCGGGCTGCTGCGATCGCGGAGGCGAGTTCCTGGGGGTGCGCCGGCCGTCCTCGATGTTGATGCCGATCGCGCCGGCGTCCAACATCGCGGCCGTTGTCTCTTCGACGCCGGCGGTGGTTGTGGCGTACCCACCTTCGATATCGACGGTGACCGGCAGGGAGACCGCGCTGGTGATACGGGCAACCGCCTGGGCGGCCAGAACCCGGTCAAGGGCATCCCCATCTGGAAATCCGAGCGACCAGGCGAGCCCGGCGCTGGTCGTTGCGATGGCGCGTGCCCCTGCGGCTTGAGTGACGAGTGCGCTGGCAACGTCCCAGACGTTGGCGAGTGCGAGCGGGTGCTGGAGGTCGTGGGGGGAGCGGAAGGCGATGGCGTTTTCTGTGGTGTTGTTGTTCACAACTCCAAGTGCAGCCGCCGTGCCAGCTCAACACCGGCGGGATTCGGACAACACGGTGACTCCACGGTCCCACACATTTACGCCTGCCTGAAGGCTCAACCGCGCGCTGACGGATCCGTAATCCCGCACGTTGTTGCGAGCTCGTACTGTTAGCGAATGGATCAGGACTGGCGGCTCACGGGGCAGGAGTCGTACCTCCAGGACCGGTCATTGCGCTTGGCGCTGTGGGTCGGGTATCGCGCTGGTTGGGACCACGACCATTGCGGGTTTTGCCAAGCAGAGATTTCCGACGACACTACGGGCCACGCGAAATACAACGAGGCATGGGTGACTGCCGACGACGGCTACACATGGATCTGCCCGGAGTGTTTCAACGATTTCCGCGAGAGGTTCCGCTGGACCGTGACGACGTGACGTCGCGCGCCCACGCTGCGCGCAGGCGACCCCATCAATGCGCTACGGCGGCAACCAGTTGGTTGGCTCGCGGGAGGCGGGCTGGACGCTCGTCTGTGTACCAATAGAACTCGAGCGCGCTGAGACGCTCATTCGACGCCCACAAAATGATGCCGCCGATCTCCTCGCCAGAATCGCCAACGACTACTGCCTCTGCGAACGATCGACGAGCGGGACTCGATAGGGCGAGGTTCGGAGCATCGGTGGGGATGTCGAGGTCGAGCATTGTGACCGACCCGCTCACGCCACGAAGTGCTGCAATCTGGGCGACTGCGGAGTCGCTCAATCGTGCAACGTCGAGCACCAGCACGCCGGTCAACAGGTCTTGCACGTCCGCGAGCTCCGGCAGAGGGTCCATTCATCGAGCATGACAGCACCACGACACCGCGAGGAAGACTGCGGCTCGGAGCCGGGCCTCGTTGCGGGCGGTCGACCCTTCGAAGCCCCGTCGCTGCTGCGGCAGCAGCGCGCATACTGTCGTTTGACGATAGTATGGGGCTGTGATCCAGTCCTTCGCGGATGAGCAGACGAAGAAGGTCTGGGAGCGCGAGCACGTCAAGAGATTCGGCCCCGATCTGCAACGCGCCGCCCAGAAGAAGCTGCGCCTGCTCAACGCGGCAGACGTTCTCAATGACCTACGCATTCCGCCGGGAAACCGGCTCGAGAAGCTCTCGGGCGACCGCGAGGGGCAGCACTCGATCCGCATCAATGGCCAATACCGAATCTGCTTCGTCTGGACGGCTGCCGGGCCGGCCGAAGTCCAAATCGTCGACTACCACTGAGAGGAGCGCATCATGAGCAAGGCACACGAGCCGATCACGCCGGGGGAGATCCTGCAGACCGAGTTCTTGGAGCCGCTTGGCATCACCGCGTACCGGCTCGCTCAGGCGACGGGTCTGCCGCAGACTCGGCTGAGCGAGATCATCCGCGGCAAGCGGCGCATCACGACCGACACCGCGCTGCGGCTGTCGCAGGCATTCGGACTCTCCGAGCGGTTCTGGCTGAACCTGCAGACCGACTACGACATCGAACTCGCACACGACGAGAACGATCCCGAGCTCAGCCAGGTCGAACGCCTTGTGATGTCTCAGGACATGGTTGACAGTTCTGCATCAGTAGATCTCTGACGTTTCGGCGCCGTTTGGTCCTGACACTTCTGCCTCGATGTTGAGGGGAGTCGTTGGAGTTCCGGACTCGCTGGCGCATTCTGACCACGGGACTCGACGGGCTCTTCGAGGCACTTGCAGCATCGCGCCGGGGTCGGAGTGCGACGATTCTGCAGCCCCCTCCGGTCAAGCTCCCTGCGCATCGAAGAAACGGCGTTCGTGTTCGGCGGACGCGCGGAAAGCTTCCCGCATTGCCGCGCGTCCCGCGTCGCCTGCGCCAGTCGCCGCCTTGGTGACGATATCGATTGCCTGACGGACGGAAGCGGCGAAGACCGGATCGGCGTAGGTGTCGAGCCACGAGCGGTACGGGTGCTCCGGGTGCGAGAGCGGGCGAAGTCGCTCGCCGACGTCCTGATATACCCAGAAGCAGGGCAGCAGCGCGGCGATGAGCAGGTGGTAGTCGCTGCGGGCGGCGGCGGCGAGCAGATGGTTCAGGTAAGCCGTGGTCACAGAGTCGAGTCCGGCCGTGCGGAGCGACCCATCCGCGTTGGTGAGCCAGCTCTCGTGCAGGCTCATCTCTTCCGCGATGGCGCCTTGTGCGGATCCGGCCCAGAAAGCTTGCTCGTCCGGCGTCGGGGCAAGACTCGCAGCGACGGCGAGCATGCGGGCATAGTCGCGTAGATAAAGGGCGTCCTGCGCGAGGTAGCGCAGGAAAACGTCACGGTCCAGGGTGCCGTCGCCGAGTCCGCGCACGAAGGGCAGGTCGTCGATGTCGGCGCGGATGCCTGCGATCTCGGCCCACCAGTCGGCCTCGACCTCCGACGCGGTGGGCGCGGTGACTATCCCGCCGCGGTTCCAGAGGCCGGCGAAGTGGCTGATCGGGCCGTGCCCTACGCCGACGTGGAGCTCCGGCCCGTGACGAATACTCTCTGTGAGCCAGCGCTTGGACTCCGCTGCTGCGTTCGCCCAGTCGCCGCTGCCGGCGACCAGGGTGGCGATCGCGGAGGACAGCGAGCATCCGGTGCCGTGCGTGTTGCTGGTCTCGATGCGGGTGCCGGAGAACTCGGTCACGATCACAGTCCCGCCAGTCGGGTCAACGAGAGCGTCGGGCAGATGCTGCCCTGTGAGGTGCCCGCCCTTGGCGAGCACCCGCACCCGGTGCTGCGCCGCGACCCGGATGGCCTGTTCCAGCACGTCGTCCCACGTACCGGCGGCGGGTTCGCCGGCGAGGATCGCCAGCTCGGGGACGTTTGGAGTCACGAGGTCGGCGCGGGAGAGCAGACCTCGCAGCGCCTCCACGGCGTCCGCATCCAGCAACCGGTCGCCGCTGGTGGCGACCATCACCGGATCGAGCACGACGACCGGGGGCCGCACCCGGTCGAGCCAGTCCGCGACCGCGCGGATCACGTCGACGCCTGCGAGCATCCCGATCTTGACGGCGTCGATGTCGACATCGTCGGACACTGCGTCGAGCTGCTCAGCGAGAAAAGCCACCGGGGGCACGTGCACCGAGCGGACACCCTGCGTGTTCTGCGCCACGAGCGCGGTGACCACGGCCATGCCGTAGCCGCCGTTCGCGGCGATGCTCTTCAGATCCGCGTGGATGCCGGCGCCCCCCGTCGGGTCGGTCCCTGCGATGCTCAGCACCCTCGGCACCCGCCTCGGCCCGGTCACGCCGCATCCCATGCTGCCCGCAGAGCGCGGGCCGCCTGCCGCGGATCGTCGGCACCGCAGATCGGAGAGACGACCGCCGCCCCCGCGGCCCCCGCTTTCCGCAGCACACGCAGGTCCGCAGCGGTGACGCCACCGATCGCCACGACGGGCAATGTGCTGTGCTGCGCGAGGAGCCTCGCGAACCCGTCGTGCCCGAGCGGTGGCGGCGCATCGCTCTTGGTCGCGGTCGCGTGGAGCGAGCCGACACCGACATAGTCGACGACACCCGACTCGGCTGCCGCAGCAAGTTGCTCCGGTGTCTCCGCGCTCAGCCCGACGATCGCGTCGGCGCCGATCAGGTGCCGCACCGCGACGGCCGGCAGATCAGACTGGCCGACGTGCACCCCCGAGACCCGGACGCCGGCGTCGCGGGCGGCCAGGAACACGTCCACTCGGTCGTTGACGATCAGGGCCACATGATCCGGAATCACCTTCGACGCCCGGATCACGGTGTCGAAGAATCGGCGGGCCGACGCCTGTTTCTCCCGAATCTGCACCGCCGTCACCCCGGCCGCCGTTGCTGCTTGCACAACCTCCACAAGATCATGCCCGGCAGCAGCAGCGATCCCGGCATCGGTCACGAGGTACACCGACAGATCTGCATTCACGAGATCACTGCCCGGCGTCGCAGCGTCGCGGCGTCGAGACCCGCGAGCGCGTCGATGAAAGCGACGGCGAAGCTCCCCGGCCCCGCCGCAGACTGAGCCGCGATCTCAGCAGCCACGTTGTACACCGTGATCGCCGCAACGCTTGCCGTGAACGGGTCTTCCTCACCTGCGAACGCCGCCATCACGGCGCCCAGCGCGCACCCGCCACCGGTCACCCGGGTGAGCAGCGTGTCACCGTTGCCGAGCCTCACCGTCTCCACGCCGTCGGTCACGACGTCGGTCGGCCCGGACACCGCGACGACCCCGCCGCCACGGCGCGCGATACGAACAGCCGCCGCCACCGCTTCCTCCACTGAATCGGTCGCATCCACACCGCGACCGCCCACACCAGCCCCGTCCAATGCGATGATCTCGGATGCGTTGCCCCGCACGATTGTCGGATGAAGTGCCGTGAGCTCCTTCGCGAGGGCAGTCCGCACCGGGAGCGCCCCGATCGCCACGGGGTCCAGCACCCATGGAGTCCCGGCATCCGCTGCCGCTGCCGCTGCTTCACGCATCGCACTGCGCTGCTCCTGCGTCGGCGTGCCGAGATTGATCAGCACACCCGATGCGACCTGGGCGAACCACCCTGCCTCACCCGGGAGGTCGACCATCGCAGGCGTCGCACCGAGGGCCAGCAGCACATTCGCGGTGAAGTTCGTGACCACCGTGTTGGTCAGGCATTGCACGAGCGGCCGGTGCGCCCGCACTGCCCCCCAGGCCTCGACGGTGGACGTAGTCAGGTTTTCTGGCGTGCGCGTCATGCGCGACATCCCTTCGCTAGTACGAACTAGATCAGGTTCAACGGGTGTGATCTCAGCCCCGCAGGGCACCCCGTGTCACATGTAGGACCAGGCTATCGGAGCCGCTTCGTGAGCGGGTCTGACGGAGAGGTCGGCAGGAGCTGCACGGTCGGGCGGATCGGCGACATCGCGCTGATGGGGCTGACGGGTGTCGCCCGAAGAGAAGATGGGACTGTCGGGTTGCATGGAAAGCGCTGTCGCCCAGGGCGCCGACGACAACAGGGGCGAACGCGCCGGCATCCGTGAAGCTTGAGAGGAGAGTGACGGCCTCCGGGTCGCCGTGGTCTCGTCGGTGATATCGACAACGGCGGTGCGGAGTCCGCGGCTGGCGAAAGCGTCGAGTTTGCCGGTGTCGCGCCCGAGCGCGAGGATCTCGGACAGAGCGGTTCCGCGGGTCAGGAGGCGATAAGGCTCAACGTGTACGCTGGCCGACTGGCTTGCGGTCGGGTGATTGGCGCTCAGTAGTGTTGCCGGGTGGGTGGAGCGAGTCGCGTACTTACGACCGGCGGCGGCATCAACGTGTCGTATTCGGTCTTCGACGGTGACAGTCCAGCGATCGTCATCCTTCATGGTTTGGCTGGCAGCAGCCGCGAATTCATCCCGACAGCGTCCGCGCTCTCGCCGCGGCAGGTGATCCTCATCGACCAGCGCGGGCACGGACACAGTACAAGGGTCCCGGCCGACACCTCGCGCACGGCGTTCGTCGAGGACGTGGTGCGCGTTATCGAAGCCGAGTCGTCGCAGCCGGTGGACTTGGTCGGTCAGTCTATGGGCGCCCACACGGCCATGCTCGTCGCGGCCGCACGCCGCGATCTGGTGCGCAGGCTGGTCCTGTTGGAAGGCAATGAGGGCGGTGGCTCGGCTGAGGACCACGCTGCTCTCGGCGATTACTTCCGGTCTTGGGAGGTGCCGTTCGCGAGCCGTGAAGCGGCGGCGGCGGCACTCGGTGACGGGCCTTTGGCGCAGGCATGGGTAGCTGATCTGGAGGAACGCCCGGACGGCCTCTACCCGCGATTTGATGCCGATGTGATGGTCGCGACGATCACCGCAGTGGCGGTTCCGCGCTGGCAGGAATGGCAGAGTGTCACGGCGCCGACCCTCGTCGTGTACGCCGATGGCGGCATGTTCACCGAGGAACAGAAGGCAGACTTTGTCGCCAGGGGTGTGAACGTCACCCGGGTCGATCTTGACGGCGCGTCACATGACGCGCATCTCGACGCGTTTGACCAGTGGATGGCGGCACTGACGGAGTTCTTGACCGCGCGGTGAACGATCCTCCCGTGCGCCACACATGGCTGATCGCGGGCCGCAGCCACCGATGGACTCCATTCATGGCCAGTGGAGGACCCTGCGTGCAGCCTTCGCCGATGGGCTTGGCCTGCAAACGAACCCCGTGCAACACTGAGTTTCGTGATCCTTTAGCCGCTGATTCAGTCCTCGCCGCCTTCGCGTGCGAGTTGATCGATCCGGCATGCAAGGAGAACACATTGCTTACGTCAGACCATGCTTTCAATCCGTCATTCGTCGACTACGTTGCCGACTCGCTCTACCGCCTACCCGGCGTGGAGGCCGTCGCTCTCGGCGGCTCCCGTGCGCAGGGAACACACCACGCAGACAGCGACTGGGACGTCGCGGTCTACTACCGGGGCGGCTTCGATCCGCAGTCCATCCGAGATCTCGGGTGGCCGGGCCAGATCAGCGAGCTCGGCGCGTGGAGCCCGATCTTCAATGGCGGCGGCAAGCTCACTGTGGACGGTCACGCGATCGACATCCACTACCGCGACCTTCACCTGATCGACCAGATTCACGACGATGCCTGCCGAGGGGAGTACTCCGTCGAGCGACTTCTCTTTCATCAAGCGGGTCTGCCGAGCTACATTCTCTTGGCCGAACTCGGAATCAATAGGACTCTGCGCGGGTCGCTGTCGCGCTGGGAATACCCCGAAGCGTTGCGCCGCCGGGCCCCCGGCATCTGGTGGGAATGGGCTGACTTCACGTTTCAATACGCGGAGGAAGGACATGCGAGGCACGGCCGTGCGGCCCAGTGCGCAGGCCTGCTGAGCGAAGGGGCGTGCTACGCGGCTCACGCGATCCTCGCTCACCGAGGCGAATGGGTCACAAACGAAAAGCAATTGCTCACCAAGGCGGGCCTGCGTTGGCTCGATGAGGTCATCACCGGACTCGACAGCGATCCTCAGAACCTCTCGCGTGCCGTCATCGCGACGCGCAAACGGCTTGCCGATGCCGTTGCGACCGAAGGTATCGCGGACGTTCACCACGACGGCGCTGCGGAGGGTCCATCATCATGAACTCATGGACCTCGGTGCACTGATTCGCGCGCTGGCTGAGTACCAGCCGGCGATTGTCGGCTCCATGCCGATCGGCGTGCAGACGCCGAATAGCGACATTGACATCGCCTGCCATGCGTCCGACCTCATTTCGTTCGAACAGACCGTCAAGACGATCGCGGGAGGGGCATGGGTCGCCTCCCACCGTCGGAACACGCAACCACCGGCCAGTGTCATCATGCTTCGCTTCGAGGGAACACAGATCGAGGTTTTCGGGCAGGCGCTCCCGGTGGTCCAGCAGGACGCGTTCCGGCACATGCTCGTCGAGGGCCGGCTGCTTCGCCTATTCGGCGAGAACCTGAGGCAGGCGGTCATGGTGCGCAAGGCGAGCCGCCAGGGCACCGAGCACGCATTCGCCGAGGCTCTCGGACTTGAACTCGGGAACCCGTACGACGCGCTACTCACACTCGAGGGTCTGTCAGACGCGGCACTTGTAGACGCCCTCGATCCCACTCCACGAATCTGAGCTGACAGCCGGCGGAATCCAAGCCAATCTGCCGGTGAAGGCAGTAGCACCGTTGCGCGCGAAGGGATCGGTTGTCGCATGCACGGTTGGTCGTATGCGGCATCGGTAGGGTCTCGACCATGGAAGCGACCTACCGAGCGGCAGATCGCCTGGATGCGCGGCGACTTCGACGAGCTGAGCTGAGTTGAAGCCGCCCGCAGAGGCGAGCCTCACCGCGGCTCTAGGCTCATCGTGTGCGACGGGTGACGATCCTCGATGACTATCAGCGTGTTGCCCTGAGCTCTGCCGACTGGTCGGCGGTGGCCGAGCGCTTCGAGCTCGAGGTGATCGACGAGCATCTCGGTGCGGATGCCCTGGCCGAACGCCTCGCGCACAGCGAGGTCGTCGTCGTGATGCGCGAGCGCACGGCATTCCCCGCCGAGTTGTTCCCGCGACTGCCCGAGCTGAAGCTGCTCGTCACGACCGGCATGATGAACGCGGTCATCGACCTCGGCGCTGCGGCCGCCCACGGGGTCACGGTCTCGGGCGCACGCGGCGGCGGGAACAGCGTGCCGGAACTCACGCTCGGCATGATGATCGCCCTGACGCGGCACTTCGCCGAAGAGGACGCGTCCATCCGCGCGGGCGGCTGGCAGCACACGATCGGCCCCGGCTTGCAGGGGAAGACGCTCGGCGTGCTCGGCCTCGGCCGCCTCGGCGGCCCGGTCGCCGATCTCGCACGCGCCTTCGGCATGCACGTCATCGCGTGGGACCGCTCGATCACGCGCGAGCGGGCGGCTCAGCACGGGGCGACCCTCGTGCACAAGCGCGAGCTGTTCGAGGAATCCGATCTGCTCACCATCCACCTGCCCCTCACCGAATCGAGCCGCGGCCTCGTCGGCGCGCGCGAGCTCGCCGTCATGAAGCCGACGGCGTATCTCATCAACACCTCGCGCGGGCCGATCGTCGACGAGTCCGCGCTGCTCGCCGCGCTCGCCGAGCGGCGCATCGCCGGCGCGGCGCTCGACGTGTACGAGACCGAGCCGCTTCCGCGGGACCACCCGCTGCGATCGGCGCCGAACACGCTGCTGCTGCCCCACCTCGGCTATGTCACCACCGACCAGTACGCGCACTTCTACGCAGACGTGGTCGAGGACATCGTCGCGTGGGACGACGGTTCGCCCGTCCGCCTGCTCTGACGCAGTTCAGCGGTTCAGCGTCGGTCGCTGCAGCGCTGCGCCCTCGACGTCGACGTTCGGCACGATGCGACCGAGCCACTTCGGCAGCCACCAGGCAGCGCGGCCGAACAGCGTGAGCAGGGCGGGCACGAGTGTCATGCGCACCACGAACGCGTCGATCACGATGCCGATCGCGAGCGCGAAGGCGATCGGCCTGATCGTCGAGTCGCCCTCGATGACGCCGTTGCCGAACACGCCGATCATGATCAGCGCGGCAGCGGCGACGATCTTCGCGCCCTGCTGGAACCCCGTCGACACGGCGCCTCTGGCCGTCTCGTGGTGCACGAAGTGCTCGCGCATGCCCGTGACGAGGAACATCTCGTAGTCCATCGAAAGACCGAACAGCACGCCGATCACGATGGTCGGCAGGAAGGCGAGCAGCGGTGCGGGCGGGTCGACGCCGAACAGCCCGCCGAGCCAGCCCCACTGGAACACCGCGACGGTCACCCCGAGCGCGGCGCCGAGGCTGAGCAGGAACGTGAGCGCGGCCTTGAGCGGTACCAGCAGAGAGCGGAACACCGCGACCATCAGCACGAAGGCGAACGCCGCGATCAGCCCGAGATACAGAGGCAGCGCGCCGGCGAGACGGTCCGAGATGTCGATGTCGACGGCGGTCTGCCCGGTCACCTCGAGTTTCGGCGAGCCCGGCAGTGAGCGGGCGAGGGATGCTTCGCGCAGTGTGTGCACGAGCGTGACGGTCGCGTCGTCCGACGGCCCGCTCTTCGGCACGACCGCGAGCAGCACCTGATCGCCCTTGAGACCGGCGAGCTGCGTCGCGGCGACGTCCGTCACGCGGCCGACCTTCTGGGCGAGCGCTCCGGCCTCGGTCTGCGTCGGCGCGGCGGGGTAGCTCGCGAGGATCTCGAGCGGCCCGTTGACGCCCGCGCCGAAGCCGTCGGCGAGCAGATCGGATGCCTGCCGCTCGGTCGTGGCGCTCGGCTGCGTGCCGTCGTTGCCGAGCCCGAGCCGCAGCCCCATCACGGGCGCCGCGAGCACCCCGACCACGACGAGCGCCGCGACGAGGAAGAGCACCGGCCGCTTCTGCACGGCGGCGATCCAGCCGGGGGCGAAGCGCCCGGGTCGCCGCGCCTCACCGGCGGCGAGCCGGCGCCGTGCGCGACGCGTGAGGATGCGCGGGCCGGCGAGCGACAGCAGCGCCGGGGTCAGCGTGAGCGACACGAGCATCGCCACGAAGACGGCGAAAGCGGCGGCGAGGCCCATCTGGGTGAGGAACCCGAGGTTCTCGACCGCGAGTCCCGCAAGCGCGATGATGACCGTCAGCGCCGCGAAGAACACGGCGGTGCCCGCGGTGCCGACCGCGAGCGGCAACGAGTCCTTCGGGGTCATGCCCTCGAGCAGCTGGCGGCGGTGGCGGCTCACGATGAACAGCGAGTAGTCGATGCCGACCGCGAGCCCGAGCAGCAGCGCGAGCGTCGGCGCGACATCGTTGAGCGTGATGAAGCTCGTGGCCGCGTAGATCGCGGTGACGCCGGTGCCGAGGCCGATCAGCGCCGACAGCAGCGGCATGCCGGCCGCGAGGATCGTGCCGAACGTCACCAGCAGCACGATCAGCGCGAGGACGATGCCGGGCAGCTGGCTCGAGGAGGCACCGGTCTGGCCCACGATGTCAGAGGTGGCCGCGACCTCGAGGTGCGCGGTCTCGGCGTGCGAGATGACTGAGCGGATGCTCGACTGCGTGCCGGCCGACGGCGACGCCGTCTCGAGCGTCACCGTGATGTAGCCGACGCGGCCCGCGGGGGAGAGGCCGCCTGCCTTCGGCTGGTCGAAGGGGTCGACCGCGCCGGCGACGCCGTGGACCGCCGCGAGCTTCGCGGTCAGCGTCGCGACGGCTGCCGCGTCGGCATCCGTCAGCTTCTCGCCCTTCGGTGCCGCGAACACGACGCGTCCGCTGCCGCGGTCGCCGCCGCCGAAGGTCTTCTGCACCGAATCCAGCGTCGTGATCGACGGCAGACCCTTGACCGTGATGTTCGAGTCGAGCGGCTTCGAGAACGCCGCCATCCCGCCGACCGCCGCGGCGAGCAGCACGACCCACGCCACGATCACCCACCAGCGACGTCGTGCGCTGAACGCGCCGACCGCCTCCAACCACCGAGCCATGGCAACCTGCTTCCGCATCTTCCGGGCGGCGGAGTCCGCCCATTCGATGCTCGCGAAAGCCGCGGCCGGGCGCCTCAGCCCCCGGGTGGAGGCGGGGTGGATGCCGGGTTGAGATAAACTCCTGTCAGCCCTTGCCCGGCGGAATCACAAGCTCGTCGCCATCGACGGTGAACGGCCATGCGACGAGCGGCTTCGTGGCCGGGCCGTCTTGCACCGCGCCGGTGAACGCGGAGAACCGCGAGCCGTGGCACGGGCAGGCGAGCGACGCACCGTCGACAGCGGTCACGCAGCCCTGGTGCGTGCAGATCGCGCTGTGCGCCGTGAAAGTGCCGGCGGTCGGCTGCGCGACCACCACGTCGTAGTACGGCTTCACCGACACCACCAGTGCCCCGCCGACCGGCACCTTCGCGGTAGGTACGCGGGTCGGGGCGGTCGAGCTGGGCGACGAGTCGTCGGTGCCGGCCGAGGCGTGCGTCGAACACCCGGCGAGACAGGCGGCTGCCCCGAGCGCGAGCCCCGCGCAGCCCGCGCCGAGCGCGCCGCGGCGCGTCAGCAGGGGAGCGTCAGGCGCCGGCATCCGCCGCCCGATCGAGCCGTGCGCGCGCGATCAGGCCGGTGACGCGCCCTTCGTGGAGCACGAGAGCGAGCTGCCAGTGGGGGTCGACGGATGCCGCACGCGCGGCCGCCGCTGCAACCGACTCGCCCGCGCCGAGCCGCACCTTGGTCGCCGTGGCGGCGCCGCCGGCGGTGTCGGCCTCGGCGAGGCGTGCGGCGGTCGCCCAGCCGGCGATGTCGGAGTGGTGCGGGGCGGTGGCCGGGCGGTCGCGCTCGTAGAGCACGGCGACGGGCTGGTCCCCGAGGCCTGCCTCGACGAGTTCGGCGGCGGCCGCGGCGCCGGTGCGCGAGCGGCCGACGGTGCGCAGCTCTGACGCGAGATCGCCGACCACCGAGCCGGCTTCTGTCCGGAATCCGTTCGCCAGCAGCCAGTCGTCGTTGTAGTAGGTCGAGAGGTACGCGCGGCCCGAGTCGGGAAGCAGCACGACGACGGTGTCGCTTTCGGTGAGGCCCTCGGCAAGCCGCAGGGCGGCCGCGAGGGCGACGCCGGCCGACCCGCCCGCGAGGATGCCCTCCGTGCGGGCCAATGAGCGGATCGTCGCGATCGCCTCGGCGTCGTCGACCGCCGAGTACTCGTCGATCACAGAGAGGTCAAGCGACTCAGGCCAGACATCCTCTTCGGCGAGCGGGTGCACGAAGTGGCCGGCGCCCTCGATGAACTTCTGGCTGCCGTCGCCGCCCGAATAGCTCGAGGTCGCGGGGTCCGCCCCGATGACACGCACCGAACCGCCCGACACCTCCTTCAGGTACCGCCCGGTGCCGGAGATCGTTCCGCCCGTGCCCACGGTCGCGACGAAATGGGTCACTTCGCCGGACGTGTCCGCCCAGATCTCGGGCCCGGTCGAGACATAGTGCGCCGCCGGATTCCCCGGGTTGTCGTACTGGTTGGCGAGCCACGCCCCTGGCGTCTCGGCGACGAAGCGATCGGCGACCGACTTCAGCGAATCGGGGTGCGTCTTCGGCACGAACGCGTCGACGAGCCGCAGCTCCGCACCGTGCGCGACGAGCAGGTCGCGCTTCTCCTTGGAGATGCTCGAGCTCGTGAAGATCACCGAGCGATAGCCGAGGTGCGCCGCATACAGCGCGAGCCCGATGCCCGTATTCCCGCTCGTCGTCTCGACGACCGTGCCGCCCGGCCGCAGCGACCCGTCGGCTTCCGCCCGCCGCAGCATCGACAGCGCCGCGCGGTCCTTCACACTGCCGCCCGGGTTGTACCACTCAGGCTTCACGTAGATGCGCGGGCGCAGGCCGGTCTTCACGAGCCTGATCAGCGGCGTGCCGCCGATCGCCTCTGCGACGGATTCGAAGCGGGTCATCTCAACTCCTGGTGGACTATTGGACCCGATAGCTCAGGTCGGCGGTGTACTGCTCCAACGCGCTCGCGACCACGGTGACACTCGCCGTCCACTCGCCGGTGCGCGGCACGGTGATCGCGGCGCTCGTGAACGTCACGGGCGTGGGTCTTCCGGGGTGCAGCACGCCCGCGATGCGATATGGGAACTGCACATCAAGGCTCTTCACGGGGCCGCCCGGCTGGCTCAGCTCGACGTCGATCGAATCGGGCAGCGCGGCGTTGAAGCTCGGCTCGAGCACGGTGACCTTGAGCGTCTCCGGCCCGGTGCGTGCGGGCGCGACCTCGAGCGTCACCCGGTACGGTCCGATCTTCTCGTGCGCGGTCACGGTGGGCGCGTAGTCGGCGGCGGCCGGGGTGATCGACGACAGCACACCGGAGATGACGACGACGGATGCCGCGACGCCGGCCTCCCATCGCACCCGGTTCCGCAGCGCGGCGGTGCGGCCGGGTGCGGGCTGCGCGTCGGCGGCGCCGTCGCCGGCCCGGGACTCGGCCCGCACCCAGAAGTGGCCGCGCACCGCCAGAGCGAGCACCACGGCGACGAGCGCGAGCTTGATGAGCAGCACCCACCCGTACTGCGTCGTCACGAGCGCAGCGGGGTAGCGCACCTCGACGAGCCCCTGCGTGATGCCGGACGCCGCGAGCGCGGCGACGCTCAGGCCGGCGTAGAGCGACCAGTGAGGCATCCGCCGCAACCGATCCGCGCTCAGCCGCCCACGCAGCAGCAGCCAGCCGAGAACCGTGAGACCGCCGATCCACGCGACCGCCGAGATCGCGTGCAGCGCGGTCGACGCGAAGTACCACCAGGCGTGCGAGCCGCCGTGCCCGTTCACGACGACGGTGCCGACTGCGATGAGCCCCGCCGCAGCGAAGACGACGCGCGCGGTGCGGTGCGGGCGGTCGGCCGCCGCCGGGCCGGCGACGATTGCCGCGATGCCGAGCGCGACGATGCGCGCGTAGACGGCGATCGCATACGACGAGGCGGCGAAGGTGGCGAGTCCGCCCGACTCCCACAGATGCTGCAGGACCAGCTGCAGAACGGATGCCGCGGCCGCTGCCGCCACACCGAGGCGGGCGACCCGCAGCACGAGGTGGCGCTCGTCGGCCGCTGCGCCGAGGAGCAGGGCGGCGGGCGGGACGCCGAGGCCCACGACGAGGCCGAGGTAGAGCAGTCCCTTGGCGAGCCCGACGAACAGCGAGAGGACGGCGCTCGGCTGGGGGGTCTCGGGCGCGGCCGCGGCAGTCGCCGGAACGCCGTAGCCGAATTCGAGCGAGCCGCCGACGGGGTGGGTGTCGGCCGAGATCACCGACCAGCTCGCGATGTAGGCGCCCTTCGGGATGCCGGGCTTGATGCCGATCGTGAGGGTCGTGCGCGCGGCGTCGAGGCGCGGCGCCCCGGCGTCGACCCGTGCGCCGGATTCATCGAGCACGGTCGCCTCGTCGGCGGTGCCCGGCAAGGTGACGGGCTCGTCGAAGCTCACTCGCACCGTGGTGGGTGCCGCCGTGAGCTCTGCCCCATTGGCGGGTGTGCTCGAGACGACATAGGCGTGGGCGGACGCCGCGCGCGGGTGCGCGAGGGCGCCCGCGACGCCGAGGAGAAGGCCGAGGGCGACGCCGAGCGCCGCGACCTGCGCGAAGCGGCGCGTGCGCGCCCCCGGCCGGCTTGTCACGACCGCGCGCGTCGCAGGGCGACGGCGGCGGTGCCCGACGCGGCGAGAGCCACGACGACACCGGCGACGCCGAAGCCCAGCGCCCAGCCGTCGACGGGCGACGTCGCGGCGGTCGTAGAAGCGTCAGAGGCGGTGGAGGACGCCTGTGACGCCGTCACATCGGCCGCCGGAGCCGCGGCGCCCGCCGCTGCCTTGGTGACGACCACGCTGGGGGCAGGATGCTCGGGCTCGGCCGAGCCCTGCGGCTGCTGCGACCAGTCGACGACCGACCCGTCGGAGTATTTCTGCTCGGCGGGCAGGAACAGGGTGCCCGAGTCGGGCAGCGGGCCGACGGACAAGGGGAACTGGCCGAACTGGCCCGGTGCGAGGCCGCCGTCGGTCGCCGTCCAGATCACCTGGGTGACGGCGGATTCGATCGTGTTGCCGTCGTCGTCCTTGAGCGGCTTCGGCAGCTCGGTCGTCACGAGCTTCGCCGACCAGCCGGGCACCGGCTGATACGACACCGAGGTGAACGGGTGTTCGGTCGGCAGCTGCACGGTGAGCGACACGGTGCTCGCCGTGGCCGATTCGGTCGGCACACGGAAGGTCAGCACCGAGTAGCCGCCGGCGACGGTGGACGAGGCATCCACCTTGACGTGCGCCGATGCGGCGGGCGTGGCGGCCAGGGCGATGGCGACGGATGCCGCGAGCACGGCACCACCCGCCGTGAGGCGTGCGGCGAGACGGGTCATGAGGCGTTCTCCAGTTCGTCGGGCTGCAGCCCTGCCGCGTCGAGCTCGCCGAGGATGCGGTCGCGCAGGGCGATGAACGCGGGCGAGGACTGGTCGCGGGGGCGGGGCAGGTCGACGTCGATGATGTCGCGCACGGTGGCGGGCCGGGGCGAGAAGACGACGACGCGGTCGGCGAGCACGAGCGCCTCGGGCACGTCGTGCGTGATGAGCACCGCGGTGAAGCCGCGCTGCTGCCAGAGTCGGGCGAGCTCGCTCTGCAGCACCCGGCGGGTGAGGGCGTCGAGCGCGCCGAGCGGCTCGTCGAGCAGCAGCACGGACGGCTCGTTGACGAGCGCGCGGGCGAGCGCCGTGCGCTGCGCCATGCCGCCAGAGATCTGCGACGGGTACGCGTCGGCGAAGTCGGAGAGGCCGACCAGCTCGAGCACCTCGTCGATCTTCGCGGCGGAATCCTTGAGGATCCCGCGCGCCTGGGGCCCGAGCGCCACGTTCTGGCGCACCGACCGCCACGGCAGCAGGGTCGGGTCCTGGAACACGAGGGCGCGGCTCGGGTCGGGCCCGGCAACGGGCTTGCCGTCGACGTAGACGGTGCCGAACAGCGGCTTGTCGAGCCCGGCGAGCAGGCGGATCAGCGTCGACTTCCCCGAGCCGCTCGGCCCCACGAGTGCGATGAACTCGCCCGGCTTCGCCGAGATCGAGACGTCGTCGAGCACAAGCAGGTCGTGGCCGTGGCTGCGGAACGCCTGGGTCACGCCGACGAGGTCGATCGGGGCGCCCGTGGCTGCGGCATCCGTCGTCACCATCTGGTCAGCTCCTTCTCCCACCGCAGCACGAAGTTGCGGAAGCGGAACAGCAGGGTCAGCGCCGCGCCGCAGACGAGGACGAGCACGACGATGCCCGCGTACAGGCCCGGGTAGTTCCCGAAGCCCTTCATGTAGTTGAGGTACCAGCCGAGGCCCGCGTTGACGCCGAAGTTCTCGGCGACGGTGAGGCTGACGAACGAGGCGCCGAGGGCCATGAAGGCACCCGTGAAGATGCTCGGCAGCGCGGCGGGCAGGCTGATGCGCGCCACGAGGAACCAGCCCTTCGCGCCGAGCGTCTGCGCCACGTCGTAGTAGGAGCGGGGCACAGAGAGGATGCCGGCGCGGGTCAGCACCGTGATCGGGAACCACACGCTGAGCGCGATCATGAACACCGCGCCCGAGTAGGTCGACGGGAACAGCACGAACACGATCGGCACCCACGCGAGCGACGGCACCGGCCCGATGAAGATCAGGATCGGGTGCACCCAGTAATTGGCTGCCTGGAACCACCCGATCGTCACACCGGTCGCAAGACCCGCGACGAGGCCGACGGCGAAGCCGACTGCGAGCAGCAGCAGCGAGGAGCCGAGGCTCTCGGCGAGGATGCCGCGCTCGGCCCACAGGCTGGTGAGGATCTGCTGCGGGGCGTCGAAGTACGGCGGCGCGAGCAGACCGGTCTTCGCGGTGCTGAACTCCCAGAACACGAACCAGAGGCCCGCGCCGAGCACCCACTTGGCGTCGTGGGTGAGGTGCCGCACCGCCCAGGCGCGTGCCGGGCCCCTCACCGAGCCGAGCACCCAGATCGCGGCCCAGACGGCCGCGATGACGAGAGACACGATGACGACGAAGCCGGTCGTCTGCTCGATGGAGCCGGTCGCGGCCATCGGCAGGTCGACGTTGTCTGGCACGAACTTCGAGATCGCGCCGAACGCGAGCCACGCGGCGACACCCGCGCCGACCGTCACGGGGTAGACGCGCTCGGGGTTCGCCACGCGCTCCAGTGCCGCGTGGATGCGGGTCTGGCGCTCGGTCCGCGTGGGCGCGGCGCCCGCCGCCCCGGCCCGGTGCGGGCTCGGGACGGCGACCGCCGTCTGGGTGATGTCAGCCATCGCTCTTCTCAGAAGTTGAGGCCGAGGTCCACGAACGCCTTGTCGGCGAGAGCCTTGGCATTCGTGTTCGCCGGCAGGAATCCGGTCTTGATGTACTTCTTGATGCCCGGCTCGAGCACCTGGTGCAGGTTCTTCGGCGACGGGTCGAAGGTCAGCGTCTTGAGCACCGGCAGGATCTCGTCCTTCGTGCCGGCGACGTACTTCCCGGCCTCGAGCTCTGCGGTAGCCTCGAGGTTCGCGCCCGCCCAGCGCGAGCCCTGCGCCCACGCGGTGACGAGCTTCGCGGCGGTCACCGGGTCCTGCGCGACGAAGGTGTCGTTCAGCACGACCGCGCAGCAGGGCTCGTTCGCGTTCTTGCTGAGGTCGCGGTTGTTCGAGAGCTCCGTGGCCCAGCCGTCCTGGACGGCCTGGATGACGGGCAGGAATCCGCCCGCCGTCGCGATCGCGTCGACCTTGCCGTCCTTGAGCGCCTGCGGCAGCAGGGTCTGGTCGGTGATGACCACCCACTCGACCTGCTTGGCCTCCGGGCTCGAGTTGATGCCGGCGTCGAGCAGATCGAGCGAGAAGAAGTTCGTCGCGGACCCCTGCAGGCTCGTCACGCCGATCTTCTTCCCCTTGAGGTCGGCGACCTTGCTGATCGGGCCGTCCGACTTCACGTACAGGTCGAGGCAGCCGTGGTGCAGGCCGCCCGAGAGCTTGACGGGCGTGCCGTTGTAGATCGGGTCGAGGTAGTTGAAGAAGATGCCGTTCGACGCGGTGTACTTGCCGGAGCCGACCGCCTCGACGACGTTCTCGCCGTCACCGGTCTTGAGCAGCGTGACGTTGAGGCCGGCCTTCGTGAAGTAGCCCTTCTCGTAGGCGACGACGAGCGGAGCCTCGCACACGCCGCTGGGGCTCGTGATCTTGATCTCCTTGTCGGCCCACGACTTCGTGACGGCGAGGCCGTTCGCGGTCTTCTTGGGCTGGCTGGCGACGAAGGCCCAGCCGCCGAGGCCGCCGGCCACGACGACGGCCGCGCCGATGCCGACGCCGGTCAGCAGGCCGCGGCGCGACACCTTCTTCGGGGCGTCGAGGTCGTCGGCTGCGGTGTTCTCGATGCGCGCGCCGCTGGGCAGGACGTTCTGGTCCTCAGACTCGGGGGAGGTGGGCGTGTTGTCGCTCATGGTGTTCCTCAGGGGTGTGCGGGTGTGAGTGGGTGCCGAATGGCGGTGCGCAGGTCGTTGACATTGATAGCGACGGGCGGATGCCCGGTGCAGGCCGGCCGCAACAGTGCGACAAACCGCGACGAAATGTTGCGGCCGGCTTGCGCGGCTCACCCGAAGGTGCCTGCCGACAGGTAGCGCTCGCCGGTGTCCGGCAGGACGGCGACGATGATGCGGCCGGCGAACTCGGGGCGGGCGGCGAGCTGCGTGGCCGCGTAGACGATGGCGCCGCTCGAGGTGCCGATGAGAAGGCCCTCCTCACGGGCCAGAGCGCGCGCGGTCTCGCGCGCCTGTTGCGTCTCGAGCGCGATCACCTCGTCGGCGATAGCCAGGTCGTAGTTGCCCGGCAGGAACTCGGCCTCGACCTCGCTGACCTTGTGCACGCCGTCGATCTCGGCGGGGTACGGGTTCTCAGGAGTCGGCAGCGAGCCGGGGCCCGGTTCGGCGACCGCTACGAAGACGTCCGGGTTCTGCTCTTTGAGGAAGCGGCCCGTGCCTGAGATGGTGCCGCCCGTGCCGACGCCGCCCACGATCGCGGCGACCTCGCCGTCGGTGTCGCGCCAGATCTCCGGCCCGGTGGTCTCGTAGTGCACCTGCGGGTTCGCGGGGTTGCCGAGCTGGTTCGCGAAGAACGCGTCGGGGTTGTCCGCCTGGATCCTCTCGAGGAAGACGGGCAGGAACGCCGGGTCGGTGAACTCGCTGTTGGGGATCTTCACCAGTTCGGCGCCGTACGCCTCGAGCAGCGTGATCTTGTCGGGGCTGATGTTGTCGCTCAGGTAGAACTTGGTCGTGTAGCCGAGGCGGGCGGCCAGCGCCGCGAGCGCGATGCCGGTGTTGCCGCTCGTGATGTCGACGATCGTGCCGCCCGGCTTGAGCTGCTCGGAGAGCTCGCCCTGGCGGATGATCGCGTACGCGGCGCGGTCCTTCACGCTGCCGGCCGGGTTGAAGTACTCGACCTTCGCGACGATGCGGCCCGCGAGCGAGCGGTTCTCGGAGTACTTGCTGAGCTCGAGAAGCGGGGTGTTCCCGATCAGCTCGGTGATGCTGGAGTGGATGTTGGGCATGGCACGGATGCAAGCAGGGCGACTCCCCGCGCGCACGCGCGCGGCAACGCCGCGTAACGAGGTGAAACGGTTCGTCATCTGGCGACCCCGGCGTGGCATCCGCCGCGCCGCCCGCCATAGCGTCGCAATATGACCTCGACGCTGACAGACACTCCGACCGGGTTCGCAGACCAGTGGCGCGCATGGCACGCGGCCCACGAGCAGAACAGGGCGAGCGAGCACGGATTCCTGGCCATCACCAGCATCCGCTGGCTCAGCGACTCGCCCGAGCGCTTCGACGACGTGCCGGGCGCGTGGTCCACAGGATCCGACGGAATCCTGGTCGAGCTCGCCGAGGGCGAGGAGCTCGAGTACGAGGGCGCGGCGCTCACCGGCCGCCACGCGTTCGGGCAGCTGCCTGAGCGGGCCAGCTGGTTCGCCTACTGGGAGACGCCGGCCGGCCGCGCCGCGGTCGAGATCGCGCGCCGCGGTGGCAATGACATCGTCCGCCCTCGGCATCCTGACGCTTCGATCCGCTCGGCCTACAAAGGCACACCCGCCTATGAGCCGACCCCCGACTTCGTCGTCGACGGCCGCTTCGAGGCGTTCGCCGAGCCGCGCCCCGTGACCGTCGGCTCGGTCGTCGACGGCCTGCAGCACGTCTACGACGCGGTCGGCGAGGTCCACTTCGACCTCGACGGGCCGCGCTCCCTGCTCGCCTTCAACGGCCACGGCGGGGGTCTGCACTTCCTGTTCACCGACCTGACGAGCGGCGTCACGACCTATGCCGCGAACCGCAGCGTGAACTCCACCGCTCCGGACGAAGACGGGCACGTGCGTATCGACTTCAACCGCTCGACCAATCTGCCGTGCGCGTACACGCCGTTCGCGACCTGCCCGCTGCCCCCGGCCGAGAACCGCCTCGGCGTCGCCGTCGAGGCGGGGGAGAAGGCGCCTGTGACCGAGGAGACCCGATGACCGCCAGCCCGTTCTCACTGGCCGTCGAGCTTGACGGCGTCGGTGCGCACCCAGGCGGCTCGCACGGCCTCGACGCGCACGAGCTGCTGTCGCCGTCGCGTCTCGCCGCCGGCGTGCGTGCGGCCGAGCGCGCGGGGTTCACCGCGGCGACCTTCGCCGACTCGCCGCTGTCGTCCGGCATCGACGCCATCCAGCGCGCGTCGTTCGCTGCGCCGCAGACGAGCGCGCTCGGGTTGATCCCGGTTGCGCACTCGGTGTACTCCGAGCCGTTCCACGTCGCGACGCAGCTCGCCACCGTCGACTTCGCGTCCTATGGCCGCGCCGGCTGGATCGTCGGAGTCGACGCCGACCCGCGCATCGCTGTCGAGTACGGCCGCGAGGCCGTCGGCCCCGAGCACGCGACCGCCGTCGCGACGGATGCCGTCGAGGTCGCCCGTCGGCTCTGGGACAGCTGGGAGGACGACGCCGTCATCCGCGACGCCACGACCTGGCGCTACCTCGACCGCGCCAAAGTGCACTACATCGACTTCGAGGGCGCGAGCTTCTCGGTGAAGGGCCCGAGCATCATCCCGAGGCCGCCGCAGGGACAGCTTCCGGTGTTCGCGGATGCCTCGTCCGGTGTCGTCGGCGACGTCGCACTGGTCACCTCGAGCGCCGAGGCCACGGTCGCCGCGGCGCGCGAGTCGGGTGCGGCGCTCGTCTGGCTCGAGCTCGAGGTCGCCCTCGACCACGCGGGCCTTCCCGGCGCCGAGCGCGTCGACCGGCTCGACGGCGTCACTCCGTGGGCGCGCGAGGGCTTCGGCCGTTATGTCGGCGACGCAGCCGGCCTCGTCGACCTGCTCACCGAGCTCGCGGGCCAGTTCGACGGCGTGCGCATGCACCCGGCCGTGCTCGCCGAAGACCTCGAAGAGCTTGGCCGTGCCGTCCTCCCCGAGCTGCGCCGCCTGGGCGTCCACACTCCGCCCGTCGTCGGCAGCACCCTGCGCGAGAGCATCGGCCTGCCGGCATCCGTCAACCGCTACGCATCGAAGGCATCCGCATGAGCGCCGACCGGCCCACCCGCAACCAGATCCAGTTCGGCGTCTTCTTCCAGGGGGTCAACTTCTCGACGATCTGGACAGAGCCCGAGAGCGGCTCGCAGACCGACTTCGAGTCGTTCCGCCGCGTCGCCCAGACCGCGGAGCGCGGCCTCTTCTCGGCGTTCTTCCTCGGCGAGGGCCTGCGCCTGCGCGAGCACCTCGGCAGGCTGCACGACCTCGACGTCGCCGGCCGCCCCGACGCGCAGACGCAGCTCGCGGCGCTCGCGGCCGTGACCTCGAAGATCGGCCTCGTCGCGACGCAGAACGCCACCTACAACGACCCGTTCGACCTGGCCCACCGCCTGCAGAGTCTCGACCTGCTCTCGGGCGGCCGCGCGGCCTGGAACATCGTGACGACCGACAACGCGTGGACGGGCGCGAACTTCCGCCGAGGCGGCTACCTCGACCACGCCGACCGCTACACGCACGCGGAGCAGGTCGTCGAGACCGTGCGCGCGGTGTGGGACTCGTGGGATTCCGACGACCGCGCCCACCTCGTCGCCCGCGACTTCGGCGCGTTCGACGTGCGCGGGCTCGGCCGTCTGCCGCGCAGCGCGCAGGAGCACCCCGTGCTCTTCCAGGCGGGCGATTCCGACGAAGGCCGTGACTTCGCCGCCCGCAGCGCCGAGGTGATCTTCAGCGCCCATGGGCTGTTCGAGCCGGCGAAGGCGTTCGCCGAGGACATCCGCCGCCGCACGGTCGCCGCAGGCCGCCCCGCCGACGACCTCAAGATCTTCCCCGGCCAGCAGTTCGTGCTCGCCGAGACCGACGCCGAGGCGCGGGACAAGGCGATCTGGGTGCGCGAGAAGCAGATCACGCCGGCGACGGCGCTCGCCTTCCTCGAGAACATCTGGGGCACGTCGCTCGCCGCCTACGACCCCGACGGGCCGCTGCCCGACATCGACCCCGTCGTCGAGGTCACGGGCGAGACGCGCGGGGCCGGCTTCCGCGCCAAGAAGACGAAAGAGACGGCGGATGCCTGGCGTGAGCAGGCCGCAGCCGAGAACCTCTCCATCCGCGAGTTCGTGTTCAAGGTGGGCGGTCGTCTCGAGGGCGGCATCATCGGCAGCTACCAGACGGTCGCCGACCTGCTGGCGCGCTATGCCGACGAGCACGTCGTCGACGGCTTCAACGTCTCGCCGTACCTGATCCCCACGGGCCTCGACGACATCGTCGACCGCCTCGTGCCCGAGCTGCAGGAGCGCGGTGTCTACCCGACGGAGTACCGCGGCGACACGCTGCGCGAGCACCTCGGCCTGCGCGCGCCGCTGACCCGTCGCGGCGCGGACGCGGACCCGTCGCGCCAGACTCCGTCCTTCGACCTGGTCTAGCTGTACCCGCGCCTCCGCGCGTCCTCTGCCCGCGCCTTCGCGCATCCTTCGCCGAGAAGTGCCGCGATGTCGTCAGCCTCGAGTTGAGACGACATCGCGGCACTTCTCGATGTGGCATCCGTCACCGGCGCCAGCCGCGCAGCGCGAGCGCGTCGCCGACCATGCGCTCGACGTCGGCCGCGGTGTGGTGCTTGCGGATCCTGATGATCGACCACCCGAGAAGAACCAGCTTGTTATAGCGGTCGACGTCGATGACGGACCACGGGTCGTTGTGCCATCGCTCGCCCTCGTACTCGATGACGATCTTGAGCTTCTCGTAGACGAGGTCGCCGATCGCGACGAGCTTCCCATCCGGGCCGTCGATGCGGCGGTTGCTGCTCGGCTCCGGCAGACCGGCCCGCGCAATGACGAGGCGAACCCAGGTCTCACGAGGGGACCATACGTCTTCCCTCATCTGCGGAATCGCGTCCCGCAGCGTGCGTGCGCCACGCCCCGAGCCGTGCGCGGCAGCGGCGGACTCGAGGTGGCGCCGCGTCGCGAGCAGGTACGGCTTGTCCGCAAGCATCCGGTCGCCCGCCGCGATCAGCTCGTCGAGTTCGAGAACGGATGCCAGCTCGCACAGCACTTCGCAGGCGACTCGGACCCGCTTCCCGTTGAACCATGTCGTCTCGGCGGACTTCGCGGTGTGCCCGATGACGAACCGGCCGCGCGGGGCGAATGCGGACACCGCGGTGACGTGGACCTTCAGCTGCTCGAGCCGAGGCGGCAGAGGGACTCCCATGATGCGTGCGGCGGTCGGCCCGCTGAAGAACCACCCGCGTGGCATCTGCTTCTGGTACGCGTCGCACAGAATCGTGAACTGCTCTTCAGGACTCGCCTTCTCCAGCAGGGCTCGCGGCACCCTGACCCCGCGAAACGGCTGAGCGAGATCCGATGACCTGACGCGTCCCTGCGTCAGCTGGGCACCCCTCGCGTCGGCGACGGTGAACGGGGCTACGGCGAGGTGTTCGGGCAGCGGCTCTGGACGACTCATGCCGCGAGTGTGGCGGGTCCTCAGACGGTCGGGTTCGGACGCCCGCTCTGAACAGTGGAGAAGTACCAGAAGGTCAGCCCTGTGCTGGGGAAGAGATGTCTTCGGCGGCCACCACGCACGCCGCCGTGCCACGGCGAGAAGTGCCAGGTTGTCGTCAGCCGATGCCGCAAGCGACATCGCGGCACTTCTCGCCGCGTGGCAGCCCGCCTACTCCGCCAGCGCGGCCGCGATCGCCTCGCCGAGCTCGACCGGCTTCGTGAGCTGAGGCCAGTGGCCCGTGTCGATGTCGACCCACGTGACGTCACGGAACTGCGCGAGCTCCGCCATCCACGGGTGGCCCTCGTCAAGAAGCGGGCGGTACGCCGCTGTGGGGAACGACGTGCAGATCATCGTCAGGGGAACGTCGTGCCGGTGGTCGTCGCGCAATTCGACGGCTGCGGTCGCAACCCCCGTCGGCTCGGGAACGGCCTCCGCGCGGAACTGCTCGCGCAGCTCCGGCGTGAGCCCCGCGAGCTCCGCCTCGCCGAACGCCGACCAGTCCGGCAGCGGAACGTCGTCGCCTTCGGCCGGGTACTCGGGCTCCATCGGGCCGCGCTCGGGCACGGGGAACGTGTCGACCTCGACGACGCGGGTGACACGGCCCGGGCGGGCGTCGAGCGCCCCGTTCGCGACGGCGCTCGCGCCGGAGTGCGCGACGAGGGCGACCGGCCCCCGGCATCCGTCGATCTCGTCGATGACCGCGTCGATCTGCGTCTGCAGTGTCACGCCGGACCGCGACGAGGCGACCGACTCGAGCCCGGGCAGGGTGAGCGGATGAACCGAGTGACCGGCCCTCGCCACGATCGGGGCGACCTCGCTCCATGAGGAACCGCCGAGCCAGTAACCGGGAAGCATGATGACGTCCATGCGCCCACGGTAGGCGCGACCACCGACTTCGCATATCCTGAACCGGTCGAAGGGGAGTATCCCTAGGCGTCGCGTTCGTCATCACGGGCCGTGCGGAAGCACAGCAGCCCCGGGCGCGGCGGCGGCCGGCCATCAGCCGCGGGAGAGACTTTCGGAGCCGTTTCAACGACCCCGGAAGGCCTCGCATGCACCTCGAATTCCCGCTCTGGTTCGAGTTCGGCTCCTACGCCGTGCTCTTCCTCATCCTCATCGGCGACCTGGTGCTCGCCTACAAGCGCCCGCACGTGCCGACCCCGCGCGAGAGCGGACTCTGGATCGGCTTCTACATCGCGCTCGCCCTGCTCTTCGCCGGCGCCATCTACCTGGTCGGCGGCGGTGAGCCGACCGGCCAGTTCCTCGCGGGCTGGCTCACCGAGTACTCGCTCTCGGTCGACAACCTCTTCGTGTTCGTGCTCATCATGAGCCGGTTCGCAGTGCCTCCGAAGTATCAGCAGGAAGCCCTGATGGTCGGCATCATCTTCGCGCTCGTCTTCCGCGGCGTGTTCATCGTGCTGGGTGCAAGCCTGATCGCGGCGTTCAGCTGGATCTTCTACTTCTTCGGCGCGTTCCTGCTCTACACGGCGATCAAGCAGGCGTTCCAGAAAGAAGACGACGGCGACGGCACGGGGGATGCCGAGGGGCCCGTCGCCCGCTATCTGAAGCACCACCTGCGCATCGGAAACGAGTTCAACGGGAACAAGCTGCACACCGTGATCGACGGCCGGCGGGTGCTCACGCCACTCGTGCTCGTGTTCATCTCGCTCGGCACGACCGACCTGCTGTTCGCCCTCGACTCGATCCCGGCGATCTTCGGAATCACCCGCAGCCCGTTCCTCGTGTTCTCGGCCAACGTGTTCGCGCTGATGGGCCTCAGGCAGCTGTACTTCCTGCTCGGGCACCTGCTCTCGAAGCTCGAATATCTCAAGTACGGCATCGCCGTCATCCTCGCGTTCATCGGCGTGAAGCTCGTCTTCGAGGCGATGCACCAGAACGAGGTGCCGTTCATCAACGGCGGCCACGGCATCGAGTGGGCGCCGGAGTTCTCGACGCTGACCTCGCTCGCCGTCATCGTCGTGACCATGGGACTCGCCACCGCGGCGAGCCTCGTGCGCTTGCGGCTGACGCGCGACCGGGGGTGATAGCCTCACAACATGCCGGCTGCGCAGCTCCTACTCCTTGAGCGCCGCCGCTTCGGCGGCGCGTATGGCGCAGCCCAGGCGGCCCGCCTTAGCTGCCGCGACGGGGCTTAGTTCTTTAGGCCTTCCCGTCGCGGAGTCTTGTCTTGGGCTGAACCCGCAGGAACCAAGGAGCAACGAAGCAAATGAGCAACCCCAAAACGCTGGCTGAGAAGGTCTGGGACGACCATCTGGTTGTCAAGGGTGACAACGGCGAGCCGGACCTGATCTACATCGACCTGCACCTCGTGCACGAGGTCACCAGCCCGCAGGCCTTCGATGGCCTGCGCCAGGCCGGGCGACCCGTCCGTCGCCTCGATCTGACGATTGCGACGGAGGACCACAACACCCCGACCCTGGCGATCGACAAGCCGATCGCCGATCTGACGAGCCGCACGCAGATCGAGACGCTGCGCAGGAACGCCGAGGAGTTCGGGGTGCGCCTGCACTCGCTGGGCGACCTCGAGCAGGGCATCGTGCACGTCGTCGGCCCGCAGCTCGGCCTCACCATGCCGGGCATCACGGTCGTCTGCGGTGACAGCCACACCTCGACCCACGGTGCGTTCGGCGCGATGGCGTTCGGCATCGGCACGAGCGAGGTCGAGCACGTGCTCGCCACTCAGACCCTGCCGCTGAAGTCGTTCAAGACGATGGCGATCAACGTCGAGGGCACGCTGCGCCCGGGCGTCACCGCGAAGGACATCATCCTCGCCGTGATCGCGAAGATCGGCACCGGCGGCGGCCAGGGCTACGTGCTCGAGTACCGCGGCAGCGCGATCCGCGCCCTCTCGATGGAGGGGCGCATGACCATCTGCAACATGTCGATCGAGGCGGGCGCCCGCGCCGGCATGGTCGCCCCCGACCAGACCACTTTCGACTACCTGAAGGGCCGCCCGCACGCGCCTCACGGCGCCGAGTGGGACGAGGCCGTCGCGTACTGGAAGACGCTCGCGACCGACGAGGGCGCGGTCTTCGACGCCGAGGTCGACATCGACGCCGACGCTCTCGAGCCGTTCGTCACCTGGGGCACGAACCCCGGCCAGGGCGTCTCGCTCTCGGCATCCGTGCCTGACCCGTCATCCATCGCCGACGCGAACGAGCGCGCCACCGCGCAGCGTGCGCTCGAATACATGGACCTCGCGGCCGGCACGCCGATGAAGGACATCAAGGTGGATGCCGTGTTCATGGGCTCCTGCACCAACAGCCGCATCGAGGACCTGCGGGCCTTCGCCTCCGTCGTGAAGGGCAAGAAGAAGGCGGACGGCGTGCGCGTAATGGTCGTCCCCGGTTCGGCGCGCGTGCGCATCGAGGCAGAGGCCGAGGGCCTCGACAAGGTGTTCGAGGAGTTCGGGGCCGAGTGGCGCTTCGCCGGCTGCTCGATGTGCCTCGGAATGAACCCCGACCAGCTCGCCCCCGGCGAGCGCTGCGCGTCGACCAGCAACCGCAACTTCGAGGGCCGCCAGGGCAAGGGCGGCCGCACGCACCTGGTCTCGCCGGTGGTCGCAGCCGCAACCGCCATCAGAGGCACCCTGTCGAGCCCCTGGGACCTGGAGGAGTCGAAGTAATGGAGAAGCTGACCACGGTGACGGGTGTCGCCGCGCCGCTGAAGCGGTCGAACGTCGACACCGACCAGATCATCCCGGCGGTGTTCCTGAAGCGCGTCACGAAGACGGGCTTCGAGGACGCATTGTTCTACTCGTGGCGCCAGGACCCCGCGTTCGTGCTCAACCAGGCGCCGTTCCAGGGCGCCCAGATCCTCGTGGCCGGCCCGGACTTCGGCACGGGCTCGTCGCGCGAGCACGCCGTGTGGGCGCTGCGCGACTTCGGATTCAAGGTGGTGCTGAGCCCTCGGTTCGGTGACATCTTCCGGGGCAACTCGGGCAAGCAAGGCCTGCTGACCGGCGTCGTCGCCGAGGCCGACATCGAGAAGCTGTGGGCGGTCATCGACGCCGAGCCCGGGGTGGAGCTGACCGTCGACCTCGAGACACGCGAGGTGCGCGCGGGCGACCTGACCGTCGCTTTCGACATCGACGATTACACTCGGTGGCGCCTCATGGAGGGGCTCGACGACATCGGGCTGACCCTGAGAAACGAGGCCAAGATCACCGAGTTCGAGGCCCGCCGTGAGGCATGGCGTCCGAAGACTCTCCCCGTGAAGGCCTAACAGGAGGTCACGTGAACACACTCCTCGAAGACGCGCAGGCAGCCGGTGCAAGTGTGGGTCTGACCGCAGATCGCATCACGCTCCAGGGCGGCAAACCGCTCGTCGGGCGCATCGAGCTCAAGGGTGCGAAGAACCTCGTCACCAAGGCGATGGTCGCGTCGCTGCTCGGCGAGACGCCGAGCGAGCTGCGCAGCGTCCCTGAGATCAGCGACGTGCGGGTCGTGAAGGGCCTGCTCGAGGTGCACGGCGTCAAGGTCTCGGCCGTCGGCGACGACACGCTGCTGCTGGATCCCGCCAACGTCGAGAGCGCGCACTTCGAGGTCATCGACGCCTACGCGGGCTCGAGCCGCATCCCGATCCTGTTCTGCGGGCCCCTGCTGCACCGCCTGGGTGAGGCGTTCATCCCCGACCTGGGCGGGTGCCGCATCGGCGACCGCCCGATCGACTTCCACCTCGAGAGCCTGCGCCGCTTCGGCGCTGTGGTCGACAAGCAGCCGCAGGGCATCCGCCTGACGGCCCCCAACGGTCTCAAGGGCGCGAAGATCGAGCTCGCCTACCCGAGCGTCGGCGCCACCGAGCAGGTGCTGCTGACGGCGGTGCGCGCGGAGGGCACGACCGAGCTGCGCGGCGCTGCCGTCGAGCCCGAGATCATGGACCTCATCAACATCCTGCAGAAGATGGGCGCCATCATCTCGGTCGACACTGACCGCGTCATCCGCATCGAGGGCGTCGAGCGGCTCGAGGGCTTCAAGCACACGGCGCTGTTCGACCGGAACGAGGCGGCCAGCTGGGCGGCTGCGGCGCTCGCGACCAACGGCGACATCTTCGTCGGCGGCGCGCGCCAGTCCGAGATGCTGACGTTCCTCAACGTCTTCCGCAAGGTCGGCGGCGCGTTCGAGATCCAGGACGACGGCATCCGCTTCTACCACCCCGGCGGCAAGCTCAAGCCGGTCATCATCGAGACCGATGTCCACCCGGGCTTCATGACCGACTGGCAGCAGCCCCTCGTGGTGGCGCTCACCAAGGCCGAGGGCGTGTCGATCGTGCACGAGACCGTGTACGAGCAGCGCTTCGGGTTCACCGACGCGCTCGTCGACATGGGTGCGCACATCCAGCTGCACCGCGAATGCCTCGGCGGCGCGCAGTGCCGCTTCGGTCAGCGCAATTTCAACCACTCCGCGGTGATCGTCGGCCCGACCGAGTTGCACGGCGCCGACGTGGTCGTCCCGGACCTGCGCGGCGGCTTCAGCCACCTGATCGCGGCGCTGTCCGCAGAGGGCACGTCGACCGTGAGCAACGTCGGAATCATCGCCCGCGGCTACGAGAACTTCATCGAGAAGCTGCGCGCGCTCGGCGCCGACTTCGTGCTCGAGGCGTAGGGCGTGGCCCGCAAGGAGACCGGCCGGCCGACGATCTTCTGGCCGATGGCGTTCATCGCGTTCGCGGTGCTCGGCGGCAGCGTGAAGTTCCGCGTCGCGCACCCCGAGCGCATTCCAGCGCGGGGCGCCTACGTGATCGCGCCGAACCACTACAGCGAGATCGACCCTGTGATCGTCGGCATGATGGTGTTCCGGGCCGGGCGCAATCCGCGCTTCCTCGCCAAGTCGAGCCTCTTCAAGATCCCCGTGCTCGGCTGGTTCCTGCGCCGCAGCGGCCAGGTGCCGGTGGAGCGCACCGCCGCGGCCGCGGCGAAGGCCGCGTCGCCGCTCTCGGCGGCCGCGGAGCTCGTCGACAAGCAGGGCATCGTCATCGTCTACCCGGAGGGCACGCTGACCCGCGACCCCGACATGTGGCCGATGCGGGGAAAGACCGGAGCGGCGCGCATCGCACTCGAGCAGGGCATTCCGGTGATTCCGATCGCGCACTGGGGCACGCAGGCGCTGATGGCGCGCTACGGCAAGAAGATCAACTTCTTCCCGCGGCATCCGGTCGACTTCGCGGTGGGCGAGGCGGTCGATCTCTCAGAGTTCGAGGGCAGGCCGATCGATCAGCCGCTGTTGACGGCCGCGACCGAGAAGATCATGGCCGCGATCACGGCGCAGCTCGAGACGCTGCGCGGCGAGAAGGCGCCAGTGCGCCGCTGGGACCCGGCTGAGCAGGGCCAGTCCGAGACCGGCCGCTTCCACGAGCGGAGCTAGGGTGCCTCCGAAGAGACCCCTGCGCCGCGTGACCGTGTTCGGCGCCGGCAGCTGGGGGACCGCGTTCGCCAAGGTGCTCGCCGACGGCGGCGCCGAGGTGACCATCTGGGCTCGCCGGCCCGAGATCGCACGGGAGATCCGCGAGACGCACCGCAACACCCAGTACCTACGCGGCATCAATCTGCCCCGAACGATCACCGCGACGAGCAGCCTGCGCGACTCGCTGCGCGGGGCCGAGCAGCTCTACCTCGCGGTTCCGAGCCAGACGCTGCGCGACAACCTCAACGCACTGAAGCCGATGCTGCCGGCGGGGATCCCCGTCGTCAGCCTGATGAAGGGCATCGAGAAGGCGAGCAACGCCCGCATGAGCGAGGTCATCGCCGACGTGCTCGAGCTCGACGAAGAGCGCATCGCCGTGGCATCCGGCCCCAATCTCGCCCTAGAGATCGCGAAGGAGCAGCCGACCGCAGCGGTCGTCAGCTCCGTCAGCCTCGAGACCGCACAGGCCGTCGCGATGGCGGCGACCAACAGGTACTTCCGGTCGTTCGTCAACACCGACGTGGTCGGAACCGAGTTCGGCGGGGTGCTCAAGAACCTCATCGCGGTCGCGATCGGCATCGTCGACGGCGTCGGCTACGGCGAGAACACGAAAGCGTCGATCATCACGCGCGGGCTCGTCGAGATGACCGACTTCGCGGTCGCGCACGGCGGCCACCCCGACACGCTGTCGGGCCTCGCCGGCCTCGGCGACCTGATCGCGACCTGTCAGTCGCCGCTGTCGCGCAACAACACCGCGGGCCGGCTGCTGGGCCAGGGCTACGCCTTGCACGAGGTGGTGCGTCAGATGGACCAGACGGCAGAGGGGCTCGCGTCGGTCGCTCCGATCCTGTCGCTCGCGCGCGCCCGCGGGGTCGCGATGCCCATCGTCGAGCAGGTGCACCAGGTGCTCGCCGGTACCCTCAAACCGCAGGACATCGCCCCCCACCTGACCACCGACGAAACGCCCACGGGCGAAAGGACCACGGATGACCACGAAGCTCGCACTGGCTCTGCTCTTCGGCGGGCGCTCAAGCGAGCATTCGGTGTCGGTGGCGACGGCGGGCGGGGTCCTGGGGGCGCTCGACCCTGAGAAGTACGACATCGTCCCGGTCGGCATCACGCGCGACGGGGGCTACGTGCTCGGCTCGACCGACCCGGCGGACTACTTCATGGGCGAGGGGCGGATGCCCGAGGTCCGCGACGACGGCAGCCGGGTCGAGTGGCCGCGCGATGCGCGCTCGCACGCGCTGACCGTCACGTCGGCGTCGGGTGAGGTGCGCGAGGTGCGCATCGACGTCGTCTTCCCGATCCTCCATGGTCTCTGGGGCGAGGACGGCACGGTGCAGGGACTGCTTGAGCTCGTCGACCTGCCCGCCGTGGGCTCCGGCGTGCTCGCGAGTGCGCTCGGCATGGACAAGCACTTCATGAAGGTGGTCTTCACCCAGGCGGGGCTGCCGGTGGCGCCGTGGGCGACCGTCTCTCGGCGCGAATGGGCTGACGACCCGGCATCCGTGCATGCTGCTGCATCAGCGCTTGGCTACCCGGTGTTCGTGAAGCCCGCGCGCGCGGGTTCTAGCGTGGGTGTCGCGAAGGCGACGGATGCCTCAGGCCTCGCCGCTGCGATGGAGACCGCCCTCGCCGAGGACGTCAAGGTGCTCATCGAGCCGGCCGTCGTCGGCCGCGAGATCGAGATCGCAGTACTCGGTGGCGCGGGCGGAGCGAAGCCGCGCGCGTCGGTCGCGGGCGAGATCGTGCTGACCGGCCGTGAGTTCTACGACTTCGAGGGCAAGTACCTCGGCGGCGACGGCGTCGAGCTGCAGTGTCCCGCTGTGCTGTCTGGCGCCGAGCTCGCGGAGATGCAGGACCTCGCTGTGCGCGCGTTCGAGGCGATCGGCGCCGCGGGACTGTCGCGTGTCGACTTCTTCCTGACCGAAGCCGGTTGGGTGATCAACGAGATCAACACCATGCCCGGCTTCACGCCGATCTCGATGTACCCGAAGTGCTGGGAGGCATCCGGCCTGCCCTACCCGGCCCTCATCGACGAGCTGGTCGCGCTCGCCCTCGACGCGCGGGACTGACGGCTACGGCGCGTCGTCGGCGGCGATGCACTTGAGGTTCGTGCGCGGCAGCTGCGAGACCGCCTGCCCGAGGTCGGGCAGCACGTTGGCGTCGCTGACGCCGCCCTTGCCGTGCTGGATCGTGACCTCGACGGCCGGGCTGCGACCGAAGGTGACGTAGGTGAGCACCTTGTCGTCAGGGTCGTTCGTCAGCACCCAGTCGACCGCGTCCTGCCCGCTGCCGACGGTGATGCACGGCTTCGTCGTGGGGCCGAGCGGGGTCACGCCGCAGCGCAGCTGCACCTTCACGGGGCTGCCCCAGGCGCTGGTCGCCTGCGCGTTCGTGTAGTCCTTCGCCTGCCCGGCGACGGTGTCGGGCAGGATCACCGTCACCGATGCGCACTTCGGGTTGTTGGCATGCGGCGCGGCGTTGAGCGCGACGGTCGGCGTACAGCCGGCGAGCAGGGCGGCGAAGGCGATTGCGGCCACGGCTGCGGCGGCGACACGAAGGCGGGACATCTCGCTCGCAACGCTAGCGTGGACCCTATGGCGGAAGCTGAGCGGCCCACCCTGGCCGAGGTGGGTGAGATCGCGGTCCTCGCTCGCATCTTCCCCAGACTGCCCGAAGCGGATGCCGCGCTGCTCGGCCCCGGCGACGATGCCGCGGTCTTGGCCGCGCCCGATGGGCGCTACGTCGTGACGACCGACATGCTCGTGCACGGCCCTGACTTCCGCTGGGAGTTCTCGACGCCCGAGGACCTCGGCTGGAAGGCTGCGGCAACGAACCTGTCCGATGTCGCGGCGATGGGTGCCCGGCCGACGGCGTTGGTCGTCGGGCTTGCGGCGCCGTCGTCGACGCCGGTCGACGTGCTCGAGTCGTTCGCCGACGGGCTGCGTCTTGCGTGCGCCGAGCTCGCGCCCGGGTGCGGCGTGGTCGGCGGGGACCTGTCGACCTCTGACGTGTTCACCGTCGCCGTCACCGCGTTCGGCGACCTCGAGGGGCGGCCCCCGGTGCGGCGCTCGGGTGCTCGCTCCGGCGACGTCGTCGCGGTGGCGGGCGAGCTCGGCGTCGCGGCGCGCGGCCTGCGGCTGCTGTTCGAGCACGGTCGCGTCGAGGCCCTGCGCATCGACGATCACGCGGTGAGACGCCAGTTGCGGCCGGTACCCCCGATAGCGCTCGGCACGGCCGCCGCCGAGGCCGGCGCTTCCGCGATGATGGACCTCAGCGACGGGCTCGTGCTCGACGCGCGACGCCTGGCGCAGGCATCCGTCGTCGATCTCGAACTCGATCCTCTCGATGACGACCAGGCGCGCGGGGGCGAAGACCACTCGCTGCTCGCGACGTTCTCGGCGGGCGCCGAGCTGCCCGACGGATTCCGCAGCATTGGCGTCGTCGCGCCGGGTACGGGCCGTGTGCGCATCGGCGGTCGCGAGTTCGTCGGGCTCGGCGGATGGGACCCCTACGAGCAGTGGGACGGCCGGCTCTCCTAGCTGCGGCATCGGATTCGTCACCATTCGCACGATTTGTCACTCCGGTTCTCGATTTCCGGGTGACGAATCGTGCGTCGCACCGCCCAGCGAAAGCGTGAAGCGCGGTCACGGGCGATGGCCGGAACGAACCGTCGGCGCATCTTGAATCCCGTGTCCTGACGCCGGACACGCCGGCGCAATATGCTCTGGCCATGACCGATCCGGGGGACCTGCAGAAGCAGGCGGAGGAACTTCAGAGGCAAGCAGAAGAGGCCGTGCGCAAGGCGCAGGAGGCGGCTGCCGCAGCGCAGGCAGCCGCCGCGGCGGCCGCGGCTCAGGCGTCACCCGCCGCAGCGGCCGCACCGGCAGCGGCGGCAGCGGCCGGGGAAGCGGCCGTGGCGGAAGCACCGACCACCCCGGGCCCGCTCGGCCAGCCCGACGTCGAGAAGGTCAAGGCGGGCTACGGCTTCACCGACACGAGCCTCGAGCTCGGCGCGCTGCTCAACGGGGTGCCGCTGCCCGACGCGCAGATCCGCATCCCGCTCGGAATGCTGAACCGCCACGGACTGATCGCGGGGGCGACCGGCACGGGGAAGACGCGCACGCTGCAGGCGATCGTCGAGCAGCTCTCGGCCAACGGGGTCAGCGTGTTCGCGGCCGACATCAAGGGCGACCTGTCGGGCATCCTCGTCGACGGCGAGTCGAGTGACAAGCTGCTCGCCCGCACCACGGCGATCGGGCAGGACTGGAGCCCCGCGCACTTCCCGACCGAGGTGTACTCGCTCGGCGGCAAGGGGAAGGGCGTGCCGATCCGTGCGACGATCGCCGGCTTCGGGCCGCTGCTGCTCGCCCGCGTGCTCGGCCTCAACGAGGTGCAGGAATCGAGCCTCGGCCTGGTCTTCCACTACGCGGAGGAGAAGGGCCTCGCCCTGCTCGACCTCGAAGACCTGCGCGCCGTGCTGCAATACCTGACGAGCGCAGACGGCAAAGCCGAGCTCGCCGGCATCGGCGGCATCTCGCCGGCGACGGCTGGCGTCATCCTGCGGGAGTTGGTCACGTTCGCGGCGACCGGGGCCGAGGCGTTCTTCGGCGAGCCCGAGATCGACACGAACGAGTTCCTGCGGCAGGCATCCGACGGCCGTGGCATCGTCAGCCTGCTCGAGGTGCCGGGCGTCGCCGATCAGCCGCAGCTCTATTCCACCTTCCTGATGTGGCTGCTCGCCGACCTCTACAACGCGCTGCCCGAGGTGGGCGACGCGCCGAAGCCGAAGCTGGTCTTCTTCCTCGACGAGGCGCACCTCTTGTTCACGGATGCCAGCAAGGAGTTCATCACCCAGATCACGCAGACCGTGCGGCTCATCCGCTCGAAGGGCGTCGGCGTGTTCTTCATCACGCAGTCCCCGAAAGATGTGCACGAAGACGTGCTCGCGCAGCTCGGATCGCGGGTGCAGCACGCCCTGCGCGCGTTCACCCCCGACGACGCGAAGGCGCTGCGTGCGACGGTGTCGACCTATCCGAAGTCGGGCTACGACCTCGAAGAGGTCCTGACCTCGCTCGGCACGGGCGAGGCGATCGTGACCGTCATGAACGAGTCCGGCGCGCCGACGCCCGTCGCCTGGACGCGTATGCGCGCCCCGCAGTCCTCGATGACCACCGCACCGGATGCCGCGATCGACGGCGTCATCGCCGCGTCGCCGCTGTTGGCGAAGTACGGCACGCCGATCGACCGCGAGTCGGCAGGCGAGATCCTGACGGCGAAGCTGAACGCGGCGGCCGAGAGGGCGCAGACCGAGGCCGATGCGAAGGCGCGGGCGAAGCAGCAGGCGACGGATGCCAAGGCGAGCGCCGCCGCTCAGAAGGAATCCGCCCGTCAGCAGAAGGCGCGCCAGACGCAGGCCGAGCAGATCGGCAAGACGGCCGTGAAGGTGCTGACGTCGCGCACCACACAGACGGTCCTGAAGGGCGTTCTCGACGGCATCTTCGGCACGCGGCGGCGGTAGTTCAGCGGTCCGCGCTGTGTGCTCGCCCCGCGCTGTGCGTGTTGCCGCGCCTCACCGAGACGTGCCGAAATGTCGTGACGAAGCTCGGCTGAGCGCATTTCGGCACGTCTCGGCCGCGCTCAACCGGCGAAAGACGCCGCGCCGGTGACGTGGCGCGTCGCGACCTCAGCCATCTGAGCGCTCCGCGAACCAGATCGTCGTCTCGCCGTACTTCTTCGGCTTCGTCGGGGTGAGGCCCTTGGGCCACACGGGCTCGGGGGAGCGCGATGAGCGCTCGACGACGACCAGCGCCTCCGGCGCGAGCAGCGGCGCGACTGCTGCGAGATCGGCGGCGACGTCTGCGTCCGACACGTCATAGGGCGGGTCGCTGAACACCAGGTCGAACGAGCCCGCGGCCGACGCGAGGTACGAGGCGACGGCGCTCTGCATAACGACGACGGTCGAGGCATCCGCCCGCATCGCCGTGGTCACAAGCGCGGTGTTCGCCTTCGCGACACGGACGGCCGTCGGGTTCTTCTCGACCAGTACGACGAACCGGGCCCCGCGACTCGCGGCCTCGAGCCCGAGCGCTCCAGAGCCTGCATAGAGGTCGAGCACGCGCGCCCCGTCGAGAGCGTCGCGCGCCTCGAGCGCCGAGAACAACGCCTCCCGCACCCGATCGCTGCTGGGCCGCGTGCCGGCCTTGGGAACTCTGAGGGTCACGCGCCCGGCGGCGCCCGCGATGATCCGGGTCATATCCACAACCTACCGGCGCCTTCCCGGTGATGTCGTAGCTGTGTTCTAGACTCGCCATCATGGTCGGTCTCGACACCAAGCTCAGCGTCGTGATCGGGCCGCGCTCGGCAACCGCCTTCCAGAAGGCGTGGGGGCTCGTGACCGTCGCCGACCTGCTCAGCCAGTACCCGCGACGCTACGCGCATCGCGGCGAGCCCACTGCCCTCGACTCGCTGCCAGACGGCGAGGTCGCCACCGTCATCGCGACGGTGCTCAGGGTCACCAGCAAGGCGTTCAAGACGCGCCGGGGCACGATCCAGACAGTCACGATCGGTGATGGCCGCAGCGAGATGACGGCGACGTTCTTCAATCAGCCCTGGCGCGAGAACCAGCTGTCGAAGGGCGACCGGGGAATGTTCTCGGGGAAGGTGACCCGCTTCAGGGGCGAGGCGCAGCTCACGCATCCCGAGATCAAGCTGTTCAGTGAAGACGAAGACATGCCAGATCCAGAGGTCGACGTCGAGCGGGCGAGGCAGTGGGCGATCCAGCCGATCCCGGTCTACCCCGCGACGGCGTCGATCCAGAGCTGGAAGGTGGCAGAGGCGATCGCGCACACGCTCGAGGTGATCGACGACGACGAGGTGCTCGACCCCCTGCCAGAGGGTGCCCGCGCCGAGCACGGGCTGCTCGGCTACGTCGAGGCGCTGCGACTGATCCACACGCCCCAGACGGATGCCGACTGGCGGCGCGCCCGCGACACGCTCCGCTTCCACGAGGCGTTTGTGCTGCAGACCGCGCTGCTGCAGCAGCGCGCGGTGAGCCGCTCGGCGCACACTCTGCCGCGCACGGCGGTGCCCGGCGGTTACGCGGAGCGACTTGACGAGGCGCTTCCCTTCGAGCTCACGCCCGATCAGGGCCTCGTCGGCGCAGAGCTCGCGTTCGACCTGGCCCGCGACATCCCGATGAACCGGCTCGTGCAGGGCGAGGTCGGAAGCGGAAAGACCCTCGTCGCGGTGCGAGCGATGGCGACGGTCGCCGACTCGGGCGGCCAGTCGGCGCTGCTCGCCCCGACCGAGGTGCTCGCGGCACAGCACCTGCGATCCATCGTGCGCGCGCTCGGCCCCGACCTCTCCGCAGAGCTCATGCCGACGCTGCTCACCGGCCAGCTCACCACGGCCGAACGGAAGAAGGCGCTGCTGCGCATCGTCACCGGCCAGGCGCGCATCGTGGTCGGAACGCACGCGCTTCTCTCCGACGCCGTCGAGTTCTTCGACCTCGGGCTCGTCGTCGTCGACGAGCAGCACCGCTTCGGCGTCGAGCAGCGCGAGACGCTGCGCGCCAAAGGGAAGACACCGCCCCACCTGCTCGTGCTCACCGCGACCCCGATCCCGCGCACGGTGGCGATGACGGTGTTCGGCGACCTCGACATCTCGACGATCCACCAGCTGCCGCAGGGTCGCCAGGGCATCGAGAGCTTCGTCGTGCCACTCGCCGAGAAGCCCGACTGGTTCAACAACATCTGGAAGCGCGCCCGGCAAGAGGTCGATCAGGGCCGCCAGGTGTTCGTCGTGTGCCCGGCGATCAGCCCGAAAGACCTTGAGGAGGGTGACCGGTTCGAGAGCGACGACGCGGAAGAGGAAGCGGCGGCGCCCAAGCATCCGCTCGCCAATGTGGTCGACGTGCACGCCGCGCTCACGCAGCGCCCCGACCTCGCCGGTGTGCGCATCGGCATGCTGCACGGCCGCATGACGTCCGACGAGAAAGACGAGGTGATGGGCGCGTTCGGCCGCCGTGAGCTCGACCTGATCGTCGCGACCACCGTGATCGAGGTCGGCGTCGACGTCCCCAACGCGTCGGCCATGATCGTGCTCGACGCCGATCGCTTCGGGGTGAGCCAGCTGCACCAGCTGCGCGGCCGCGTCGGCCGGGGCAGCGTGCCCGGCGTCTGCCTCTTCGTCACCTACGCAGAGCTCGAGACGCTCGCCCGCGATCGGGTCGAGGCGGTCGCGGCCAACCATGACGGCTTCGAGCTCGCGCAGATCGACCTCGAGCTGCGGCGAGAGGGCGACGTGCTGGGCGCCCGGCAGTCGGGCGGCCGCTCGTCGCTGCGGCTGCTGCGGGTCGCGCTCGACGGCGAGGTCATCGCCCAGGCGCGGGCGGCCGCGGCGTCCGTCATCGAAGCCGACCCGACCCTGCGCGCGCACGCCCCGCTCAAAGAGGCGGTGGAACGACGGCTCGACGAGTCCGAGAAGCAGTTCCTCTCCAAAGGCTGAGTACCGCTCACAGGCGCCCTTGCCCGGTTAGGCTGAAACCCTATGAGCAGGCTCGCCGTCGTACCGGGCTCATTCGACCCGGTCACCCTGGGGCATCTCGACGTCATCGAACGCGCCGCGCGGCTCTTCGACAGCGTCCACGTGCTCGTCGTCCACAACCCTGAGAAGCCGGGCGGGCTGCTGAGCGCCGACGAGCGCGTCACCGCGATCGAGCAGGCCGTGGCGGATGCCGGGCTGACCGGCCACATCGAAGTGGCCCAGTGGTCGGCGGGGCTCCTCGCCGACTACTGCACCCAGGTGGGGGCGACCGCCCTCGTAAAGGGCCTCCGATCGCACACCGATCTGGTGTATGAGACTCCTATGGCCATCGTGAACGAGCACCTGGCGGGCGTCGAGACCGTCTTCGTGCTGCCCAAACCGCAGAACGCCCAGGTGTCGAGCACCCTGGTGCGCCAGGTCATCGGGCTCGGCGGGGACGTCAGCCCGTACGTGCCAGAGTCCGTCCTCCGCGCGGTGCGTGCGCGATGACGACGATCCCGACGCCGGCGGCGGCGCCCGAGCAGGCGGAGTCGATCGACACGACCGAGCTCGCCGAGGTCGCCGGGCACATCATCGAGAGCATCGAGCACGTCATCGACGGCAAACACGACCAGGTGGTCACCGCCCTCACTGTGCTGCTGGCCGAGGGGCACCTGCTCATCGAGGACGTCCCAGGCGTCGGCAAGACCATGCTCGCGCGATCGCTCGCCAAGGCGGTCGACGGCACGATCAGCCGCATCCAGTTCACCCCTGACCTGCTGCCGAGCGACGTGACGGGCGTCAGCGTCTTCAACCAGGCGACCCGCGAGTTCGAGTTCAAGCCGGGCTCGGTGTTCGCGAACATCGTCATCGGCGACGAGATCAACCGGGCGAGCCCGAAGACGCAGTCGGCGCTGCTCGAGGCGATGGAGGAGCGACAGGTCTCCGTCGACGGCGGCACCTACCGCCTCGCGCGCCCCTTCATCGTGGTCGCGACGCAGAACCCGGTCGAGATGGAGGGCACCTACGCACTGCCGGAGGCGCAGCGCGACCGGTTCATGGCACGCATCGCGATGGGCTACCCGGATGCCGCGAGCGAGGTCGAGATGCTGGGCGCGCGCGACACCGTCAACCCGATCGAGTCTCTCGAGCCCGTGGTCGGCCTCGACACCCTGCGGCAGATGATGGCAGGCGTGCGCGCCGTGTTCACCTCGGCCGCGGTCAAGCAGTACGCCGTCGCGATCGCTCGTGCGACGCGTGACGACCAGGACATCCGGCTGGGCGCGAGCCCCCGCGCCACCCTGCAGCTCGTTCGGGCTGCGAAGGCCCGAGCGGCGATCGCCGGGCGCGAGTTCGTGCTGCCCGACGACATCGACGAGCTCGCGGTGCCGGTGCTCGGCCACCGCCTGCTGCCGACGAGCCGCGCGCTCGGGAAGCAGCACGAGACGACGGCGCTCGTCGCCGAGGTCGTGCAGCGCATCGTGGCGGCGACACCCGTGCCGTCCGGCCGCTAGGCGCCGCATGGCCGTGCAGTCCCGCCCGATGCCGACACTGCGCGGCTGGTTCGTCGGCGCGTGCGGGGTCGCGCTGCTGGGCTCTGCGGGCTGGTTCGGCCGCGTCGACCTGCTGTTCGCCGGGTTGTTGCTCACGATCGCGCCGCTCGCGGCGATGATCGCGGTCGCCCTCGATCGCCCGTGGCTCACGGTGATCCGCACCTACTCGCCTGGCGCAGTGGCGGCGGGGGAGCAGGTGCAGGTCCGGCTCGACGTGCGCAACGTCTCTGCGCGCGCGACGTCTGCGATGTGGTGGGTCGACGAGCTTCCTGCGGGCTTCGCCGGGCCGTCCGCGCGCATGCTGGCCTCGCTCGCCGCCCGAGGCGGCGCAGGGGGTGCGCACGGCGCCGATGCCGTCACCCTGCGCTACACCGCTCGCACCCGCCGGCGCGGCGCCTACCTGCTCGGCCCGCTGCGCGTGATCCGCACCGACCCGTTCGGGCTCGCCCGCGGCGGCTACCTCGTCGGCGATTCGAAGATGCTGCTCGTGACGCCCCGCGTCAGCCTGCTGGGCCGGAGCAGCGCCGACGAGGCTCGCGGCGAGGGCACCGACCCCGAGCTCGTGCGGCACTCGATCCCGAGCACCGATGAGGTGATTCCGCGCGAGTACCGACCGGGCGACGCTCTGCGGCGCGTGCAGTGGCGCGCCACCGCCCGGCTCGATCGCCTGATGGTCCGGCAGGAGGAGCAGCTCAGCAACCCCGAGGCGTGGCTGCTGCTCGACACGCTCCGCGAGCATGCGGGCGACGACCTCGCCTTCGAGCGGGCGGTCGAGCTCGCGGCATCCGTCGCCTCGCACCTGCTCGGCCTCGGCTATCTCGTCGGCGTGCACGAGACCGGCGGCCGGCAGCTGAGCGGAAGCTATGAGCTGCCGGGCGGCGACCAGCTGCTCGTCGGCCAGCTCGCGGGTGTCGAGCAGACGCGCGGCAGCGGCGGCGATGTGACGGGCCGGCTCGCCGTGGCGCTTCGGGCAGGCCGTGCAGCGGCCCCGACGTTCCTTCTCCTGGTCGACGGCGACCCCGGGCTCTGGGCAGAGCTCGCCCCGCTGCGCCGCTACGCGTCTCCGGCGATCGCGTTCCTCATGACGCCGGCGGCGCGCACTGCGCGCGAGCAGCTCGAGCGTTCCGGCTGGGTGTGCGTCGACACCGATGCGAAGACGGATGCCGCGACCGCGTGGTCGCTCGCCATGGCGGCGCAGCTGCACGCGTCGCGCCGACTCGCGGGGGCGCGCGATGCTTGACCGCCGCCAGAGCCGTCTCACCGGGCCGCTCGTCGCGACCCGGGGGTCGTGGAACGTCTCGCTGGGTCTGTTCCTCGAGGTGATCGCGTGCAGCATCGCGCTCGTCGGGCTGATCCAGGGCGGCGGCTGGTGGTTCGCGCTCGTCGGCACCTCCGCGCTGCTGCTCGTGCTCTCCGCTGCACTGCGCAGCGTCGGGGTGCGGGCGTGGGCTGCGCTGATCGTCGACGTCGTGGTGTTCGGCCTGCTGATCCAGCTCGTCTATGTGCCACGCCAGGCCGTTCTCGGGCTGATCCCCACTCGCGAGTCGGTCCACGGCATCGGGCTGCTCTTCCAGGAGGCGGCGTTCGCGATCCAGAGCCAGCACACGCCGGCCGAGCCGCTGCCCGAGCTGATCTTCTTCGTCGTCGTGTTCGGCGGGGCCCTGACGATCCTGCTCGATCTGATCGCGGTCGTGCTGCGCATCCCCGCGGTGACGGCCGTTGTGGTCGGCGGCGTGCTCATCGTCCCGGCGATCCTGCAGCCGAGCGGCCTCAGCCTGATCGCCCTCGGCGGCGCCGCCGCCGCCTGGCTCGTCCTGCTGGCCGCAGACGGGCGCCTGCGCTTCGGGTCTCGCGGCGCGTCGACGGTGGCGCTCTCGGTCGGGGCGTCCGCCACCCTGATCGCGTTGATCATCGCAGCCACTGCGCCGGGCTTCGTCGAGCAGGGGCGCGTCGCACCGGCCGGCCCGGTGTCGGTCGGCGACACCGTCAACCCGCTCGTCGACCTCGGCGCCGACCTGCGGCGGCCGACCCCGGTCGACGTGCTGCAGTACACGACGGCCAGCACAACGCCCGAGTATCTGCAGCTGACCACACTCGACGACATCCGCGGCACCGACTGGGCGCACACGCCGGGGCACATCACCCCCCTGGCGGGTGGCACCGGGATCACCGGCACGCCGGGGCTCACCACCGACCTCGGCGGTTCGGCGCACACCGTCACGACGAAGATCAGCGTTCAGAACCTGCGCACCAGCTGGGTTCCCGCGCCCTACCCGGCCAGGAAGGTCGCCGGGCTGCAGGCGCAGAGCAACTTCCAGGACAACGATCTGACGATCTTCGCCCCCGGTGGCGTGCTGAGCGGACAGCACTACACGACGACGAGCCTCGACCTCGAGCCGACGCCCGCTCAGATCGCGTCTGCGGCGTCCCTCGGCGGCGAGGATCTGTCCGCGGTGCGGAGCGATCTCGAGCTGCCACGGGACGTCCCCTCGATCATCACCGACACCGCGAACGAGATCGCCGCGGGCGCCGCGTCGCCGAACGAGTTCGACATCGCGCTCGCGATCCAGCAGTACTTCCAGAGCTCGATCAACGACTTCACCTACTCGACGGACTCGCCCGACACGGTCGACGGTGCGAGCCTCGCCGTCATCGCGAAGTTCCTGCAGGTGCGCGAGGGGTACTGCGTGCACTTCGCCAGCGCGATGGCGGTGCTCGCCCGTGTGCTCGGCATCCCGAGCCGCATCGCGATCGGCTATCTGCCCGGCACGCCGGTCGGCGCCAAGGGGAAGCAGGTCACCTACCAGGTGGATTCCAGTGACCTGCACGCCTGGCCGCAGCTGTACTTCCCCGGCGTCGGCTGGCTGAACTTCGAGCCGACGGTGAGCCGCGGCGCCGCGCCGTCGTACACGCTGGCGACCACGCCGGACGGCTCGCCGACGAGCTCCCCGCAGCAGACCACCAGCGCGAGCGCCGCGCCGACGCCGACCCTCAGCCCCCGCGCTCTGCCGAACGAGCAGGCGGCGACGAGCACGAACGCCGTCGCGGCGCGCAACGGGGTGCAGCTCGAGCTCGGCATCCTGATTCTGCTGGCTGTCCTCGCCGCGCCGGGCCTCGCGCGCCTCATCCGCCGCCGCGGCCGCCTCACCAGACTGCGCGAGGAGGGTGCTCTGCCCGACGTCGCGTGGGCCGAGATCCGCGACACCGCGCAGGACCTCGGGTTCGCGGCGTCGCCGACCGAGACGCCGCGCGCGTTCGCCGAGCGGTTGCGCTCCGACTGGCATCCGGATGCCGCGCACCGGCGCGACCTCGACGACATCCTCGCCCAGGTCGAGCTCACCGAGTTCGGGCCGCCGCGTCCGTGGGGCCGTTACTTCGAGCTCGCGGACAAGACCGTCAGCGTCACCGCGGCGATGCGCGCGTCCCGCCACTGGACGACGCGGCTGATCGCGACGGTCGCCCCGCGCTCCCTGCTCACTGCCATCGGCGACCGCGGGCGGGCGGCGGTGCGCGCCTCGACGTATGATCGAAGGTTGTGAGCGCCGCCAAGAATCCCTACTCGGTCGCCGTCTTCGATCTTGTTCACCAGCCTGGGCAGAGCAAGGAGCTGGCGCTGGACTTCGCCGCCCCTGAGAAGCTGGGGGAGGGCATGATCGCCGTGCAGGCCGGCGCGCCGGTGCAGATCGACCTACGGCTCGAGGTGCTGCACGACGGCATCCTCGCCTCCGGCGAGGTCGACACGACCGCCGAAGGGCAGTGCGTGCGCTGCCTGACCGACGTGGCCGAGCGCGTCCAAGTCGATTTCCAAGAACTGTTCGCGTACACTAGCGACGAAGCTTTTGACTTCGAGGTTCACGACGACCACGTGGATCTTGAACCTCTGGTCAGGGATTCGGTGGTGCTGTCACTGCCATTCCAGCCGGTGTGTCGCCCCGACTGCCCTGGTCTCGACCCTGAGACCGGTGAGCGGTTGGCGGATCACCCGGACCGCGAGCCCCGTGAAAACACAGACCCCCGTTGGGCTGCGCTTGCGGATTTCCGAGCTTCCGAAGACACCGAAGCCGGCACCACCGGCACCGACACAGAAGAGAGATAGCCATGGCTGTTCCCAAGCGCAAGCAGTCGCGTTCCAACACGCGTAGCCGTCGCTCGCAGTGGAAGGCAGAGGTCCCCACGCTCGTCAAGACCGTCGAGAACGGCCGAGTGACCTACAGCCTCCCGCACCGCGCGAAGGTCGTCACCGACTCGCAGGGCACCGAGCTGTACCTGGAGTACAAGGGCCGCAAGGTCGCAGACGCGTAGTGCCCATTGAGGCTGTGAATGCCACGCGGCAACACCTTTGAATCTGAAGGGCGTCCGGAACTGGACGCCCTTCAGTCACGTTTGGGGGTCGACGTCGACCCCGAGCTGCTAACGCTCGCCCTGACACACCGCTCGTTCGCGTACGAGAACGGCGGGCTGCCGCACAACGAGCGCCTCGAGTTCCTCGGCGACTCGATTCTCGGGCAGGCGGTCACGGTGCGCCTGTACCGCGACAACCCCGATCTCGACGAGGGCGCGCTGGCGAAGCGCCGTGCGTCCGTCGTCTCGGGCGTCGCCCTCGCCGAGGTGGCGCGCGCGCTCGGCCTCGGCGAGTTCCTGCGGCTCGGCCGCGGCGAAGAGCTCACGGGCGGTCGGCAGAAGGTCTCGATCCTCGCGGACACCGTCGAGGCGATCATCGGCGCGACGTATCTCTCCGCGGGCGCCGACGCGGCGACCGCACTGGTGCTGCGCCTGGTCAGCCCGCTCATGAGCGACCCGGCCCGGTTCGGCGCCGCGCTCGACCCGAAGACCGCCCTTCAGGAGCTCGCCGACGAGCGCCACATGCCTGCGCCGGTCTACGAGGTGGCGAGCACGGGCCCCGACCACGCCAAGCTCTTCAGCGCGACGGTCAAGGTCGCCGGGCTCGCGACCGGCCATGGCGAGGGCACGAGCAAGAAGCATGCGGAGATGGCCGCAGCCCTCGACGCCTGGACGCAGGCCACCGACACGGGCGGTTCGGCAGGCGGTGCCTGAGCTCCCCGAAGTCGAGGTCGTGCGCCTCGGACTCGCCCCCGCAGTGACGGGTGCCGTTGTCACGGCGGTCGACGTCTTCGACGAGCGGGCGATCACGCGGCACGACCGCGCGCGCGGCTCGTTCGCCGACCGCCTGCTCGGGCGGCGGATGTTGGCGCCGAAGCGGCGCGGGAAGTTCCTCTGGATCCCGCTCGACGACGGTGAGGCTCTGTTGGCCCACCTCGGAATGACCGGCCAGCTGCTGCTGCGCGAGTCGTGGGCGCGCCCGCAGGACGAGCCTCACGTGCGGGTGCGCGTCGAGCTCACGCATCCGTCATTGCATGAACTCGCCGTGTTCTTCAGGGACCAGCGCACCTTCGGCTCGCTCGCGCTCGACGAATTGACGGCGGCGGATGCCGGCGACCTGGTGCCCGGTCAGGTGGCCCACATCGCCCGCGACCCGCTCGACCCGCTGTGCGACGACAGCGCTTTCCTCGTCGCGCTCACCCGCAAGAGCAGCGCGATCAAGCGGGTGCTGCTCGACCAGCGGGCGATCAGCGGCATCGGCAACATCTACGCAGACGAGGCGCTGTGGGCGGCGCGCATCCACCCGGAGCAGCCGGCGAACACGCTGAGCCGCGCGAAGGCCAAGCTGCTGCTCGCCGAGATCCGGCTGGTGCTCGCCAAGGCGCTCACCGAGGGCGGTACGAGCTTCGACAGCCAGTATGTCAACGTCAACGGTCAGGCGGGCTACTTCGCGCACTCGCTCAACGCCTACGGGCGCGAGGGCGCGCCGTGCCCGCGCTGCGGCACGCCCATCGTGCGGGTCTCGTTCATGAACCGCTCTTCGCACTTCTGCCCGCGCGATCAGCGGCTCAGGTGACATCGTCGCGGTCCTGGCTCGCGAGTGATTGTGCGACGATCATTGTCGAGAGGAGGTCTGAAGCATGAGGCCGTCGATTGCACTGGCCGAGCATCGAGACGCCGTGCGTTCGGTCGTCCTCTCGCATCGCGCCTCCAATCCTCGGGTCTTCGGGTCCGCCGCCCGTGGCGAGGATTCTGCGGAGAGCGATCTCGATCTCCTGATCGACCCCGGCGATGACACGACCCTGTTCGATATTGGCGCCATCCGCCATGAGCTGCTCGGGCTGCTTGGCGTTCCCGTCGACGTTGTGACGCCCAAGGCGCTTCCGCCCGAGTTCCGCGAGCGGGTGCTCGCCGAAGCCGTGCCCGTATGAGCGCGCCGCGACTTGCGGATTATCTTCGCCACATCGGCGACGTGATTGACCGCGTTCAGGACTACACGCGCGACCTCGACAAGAGTGCCTTTTTCGTTGACGAGCGGACACAAGATGCGGTCATCCGCAACCTCGAGGTCATCGGTGAAGCCAGCCGACGCATCCAGATTCGACACCCGGATTTTGTCGCGGAGCATCCGGAACTCCCGCTGTCTTCCGCATATCAAATGCGCAACGCGGTAGCTCACGGCTACTTCGCGGTCCCCGCTGCTTGGCCGTGACAGTCCGAGGATCATGCGCATGGTGGTGGTCTTGCCTGCGCCGTTCGGCCCGAGGAATCCCGTCACTGCTCCCGGCCGCGCGGTGAAGGTGAGATCCGTCACCGCCTGCTGTGCACCGAAACGCCTGGAAACGTGCCGAACCTCGATCATCTGCACCTCCCATCGGTTCCGGTCTACGAAGATTGCGCGGCCGGCAAACCTAGACGATAGCCAAGGGTGAGTATCACTCGCGTCGCCTGAAGGTGCTGATGCAACAGGCGCCCAGTAGTACTCAGGCATGAGATCGGGTCGTGGTCCGCTGTTGCACGTGGCGCACAGTTTGCGGCAGGTATAGCGTGCGGCACATGAGGAAGCTCGAACGGGTGCTGCCCGCCATGCTGGCGGTCGTGGGCGCCATGTGGATCGCGGTCGCGGTGCTCTACAGAATCTTCGCGTCGGGATCGCCCACGCCGGTGATCGCCACTGCGATCGCCGCGGCGTTCTTCGCAGCGAGCATCTTCTATCGGCTGCGTGGTCGCGCGAACGCCGTCCAGCCGCGTCACGGTCACAGCTAGGCCTCAGCGGTGGGCCATCCCGCAGCGCCGTGCGGTGCGTACTACCCGCGCGAGTTGCTGATGCCACGAGGCGATTCCTGACAGGTAGCGTGGGCAGTATGACAAGCGGGGCGGTGTCGGGGCTGGGGTGGCTGCTGCTCGAGCACGTCGTCCACGCCGACGCGTGGGTGCACACCACGATCAGCTCGCCGGCCGATCCTGTGACAGCGCTCCTCGTCTTCGCGCTGCTCTGCGCATTCGCCGTCGCCATCGCCCGTGCGAGCCGCCGGGTCATTCGGGCCCGGATCGTCGCGTGCGCTCAAGCTGCGCACCGGCCCGCGATGCGCGCTCGTGCTCGGCGGCGTGCAGCGATCTCGGTGCGTGTGCCATCGGGCGCACGGGGGCCGCGCGCCCCGGCGGTCGTGCTCGTCGGCTGACGAGCACGGATCCGCATCGTTCCTGCCTCGACAGCCGGCGAGAGAAGACCCTTCTCCCACCTGCCACAAAGGAACTCCGCCATGCCCATCTCTGCACTCGTCCACCGCGCGTTGCGACGCGTCCATGAGCGCCTCACGCTGTTCGGGGGATGGACCTGGATCGCCGCCGGCTCCCTCGTCGGCTTCGAGATGCTCGATCTCGTCTTCGGCACCTTTGTCCTGGCACCCGAGCTCATCCCGCTCGTCATCCTCTGCCTGGCGCTCGCGTGGTACTTCCGCCGCCGTCTACGCTGGGCATGGAACCGGACACGCGCGGCGGCCCGGCTTCTACGACTGCGTCGGCGAGGCTCCCGCTGATGTTGTTCAGAGCACCTTCTGCCAGACCCCGCTGAACACGAAGGTCTCGAAGCCGAGGGCGTCGTTGATCGACAGCATGTAGGAGTTGCTCGTCGAGTTCCCTGTCATGACCCCGGTGAGCTCGGGGTGCGCGCGCTGCGCCGCTCGGAGGTTCGCGACCTTGAGCAGCATCCCCAGGCGGTGGCCGCGGTGCTCGGCGAGCACCAGCGTGTCGCCCTGCTGCGCGGTCATGCTCCACGGGTGCACCGCGATCTCGGTGTACCCGGCGAGGCGACCGCTCGGCACGTGCTCGGCCACCGCGAAGAAGACGGCTGAGCCGGCGCTCAGGTAGCGCTCGTCGTAGACGCGCACACGCGCGGCATCCCAGATCTCCTCGGGCCAGTCGATGTCGTCGGCGGGTGCGTCGACGCTCATCCGCGCCCGCAGGGCCGCGACGGCGTCGAGGCGGTCGTCCGGTGTCGCCCCGACCCAGGACACGACCCGGTAGTCGCCGCCCGCGGCGCGTGCCGCAGCGGCCTCGAGCCCGGCGAGCCGCTCATCGGCGATCGGCAGTGGGGCCACGCTGAGGCGCTCGACCTAGCCGAGCGCGTAGCCGCGGGCGAGCGCAAAGCGCGCGCCGGGGTCGTCGGCGGGCACGCCGCCTGCGCCGTTCGATGCGGCGACGACCGGGCCCTCGCGGGGCGGGCTCGAGAAGTCGGCGATGAGCGTCGTGCGGCCGTCATCGGCCGCGAGCCGCTCGATCTCGTCGTACAGGCGGGCGCCGATGCCGCGCCGTCGATGCTCGGGCAGGACGAACAGCTCGAACCAGCCGACGGGCGCGACCTCCGGCTCTTCGCGGTGGTACTCGGCGAAGCTGACGACGGTGCCGTCGCGCCGCGCGACGACCGTCTCCGGCTCGGTCTGCCCGGCCTCGTGCCAGCCGCCGAGCAGGAACTCGGGCGACGTGTCGCGCTGGTGCCCGCCGTCGACGCGGCGACAGGCGTTGCGCACCTCGGTGAGCTGCACGAAGTCGTCCCAGCCTTCGCCGCCGGGCGATTCCGGCACGACGAGGCGTTCGATCCCGGCATCCGTCGCCACACCCGGTACCGTAATCCCAGGCGAACTCCGAGCGAAAGGTTGCCGTCGTTGCACTTGAAGAGCCTGACCCTCAAGGGGTTCAAGTCCTTCGCGCAGCCGACCACTTTCGCCTTCGAGCCCGGCGTGACCTGCGTGGTCGGCCCGAACGGCTCCGGCAAGTCCAACGTCGTCGACGCGCTCGCGTGGGTGATGGGGGAGCAGGGCGCCAAGACCCTGCGCGGCGGGAAGATGGAGGACGTCATCTTCGCCGGGACGGCGACGCGCGGGCCGCTCGGCCGTGCGGAGGTTCTGCTCACCATCGACAACAGCGACGGCGCGCTGCCGATCGAGTACACCGAGGTCACCATCTCGCGCACCCTGTTCCGCAACGGCGGCAGCGAGTACGCGATCAACGGCGAGTCGTGCCGCCTGCTCGACGTGCAGGAGCTGCTGTCGGACTCAGGCCTCGGCCGCGAGATGCACGTCATCGTGGGCCAGGGCCAGCTCGACCAGGTGCTGCACGCGACCGCCGACGAGCGCCGCGGCTTCATCGAAGAGGCCGCGGGCATCTTGAAGCACCGGCGCCGCAAAGAGAAGACGCTGCGCAAGCTCGAGGCGATGCAGACGAACCTCACGCGCCTGTCCGACCTCGCCGGCGAGATCAGGCGGCAGCTCAAGCCGCTCGGCAAGCAGGCGGAGGTCGCGCGTCAGGCGCAGACGGTCGCCGCCGTCGTGCGGGATGCCCGGGCGCGGCTGCTCGCCGACGAGGTCGTGACGCTGCGGTCGCAGCTCGAGAACTACGGCCGTGACGAGCAGGCACGGCACTCCGAGCGCATCGTGCTGCAGGAGCAGCTCGAGCAGAAGCGGCTGCGCATCGGCCGCATCGAGGCGGCCATGATCGGCGATGCGGTCGACCGGGCGCGCTCGGTCGCACACGGGCTCGAGTCCGTGCAGCAGCGGCTGCGCGGCCTCGACACGCTCGCGACGCAGAAGATCGCACTGCTGTCGGCGGAGGTGCAGGCGCCCGAGGCGGTTCCGGGCGTCACGCAGGCGGCGGTCGACGAGGCGCGCGCAGAGGCGGAGACGTTGCGCGGCGCTGTGACGGATGCCGAGGTGGCCCTCGTCTCTTCCCAGGACGCGACGCGTCGCACCCGCGCGCGGCTCGACGCCATCGATGAAGAGGTCGCGGCGCAGGCTGAGCTGATCTCGAAGCACGATCTCGAATTGACCAAATTGGCGGGCCAGGCGGATGCGGCAGCCCAGCGTCTCGCCGCGCTGCGCGGCGAGGTCCTGCGGCAGCAGAACCAGTTCGATGCCGCCGCGCAGCGGCGCACGGCCGCGGAGGAGGCACTCGCGGACAGCGAGGGCGACTCGCCGCTCGGGCCGGACGCGCAGGGAGAGCTCGCTGAGGCGTACGAGCTTGCCCAGGCATCCGTCTTCGAGGCGGAGGCGGAGATCGAGCGTCTGCGCGATGAACTGCGCACCCTCGAGAGCGAGCGCGACGCGCTGTCGGGGCAGGCGAAGGCGCTGAGCCGGGCGCTCGAGGCGCGCGACGGCTCGGCGGCGCTGATCGCCGCCGGCCTGCCCGGCGTCAAGGCGCGTGTGGCCGACACGATCAAAGTCGAGCCCGGGTTCGAGACGGCGATCGCCGCCGCGCTGGGCTCTCTGGCGGATGCGGTGGTCGTCACGGGCCGCGACGAGGCCATCGCAGCGGCCCAGCATGCGGAGGCCGAAGACCTGGGCGCCGTCGAGCTTGTGCTCGAGGGCAAAGCCAAGGGCGTGGTGGTGAGTGCGGTCGCCAACTTGCCGAAGGGCGCGCGCGTCGCTGCGGACCTGCTGCGCGAGGCTACCGTGAGCCTGCGCGAGCTGCTGCAGCAGACGATCGTCGTCGACGACTTCGAGGCTGCGCGCTCGCTGTGGCCCTCCTTCGCTGGGACCGACACTGTCATCGTGGCCCGCACCGGTGAGGTGCTCTCGCGCTACACGCTTCGCGGCGGCTCCGGCGAGGGCGCGGGGCGCATCGAGCTGCTCGCGGAACGCGACGCGGCACGGGCGCGGCTCGAGGAGCTCGAGTCGGCGATCGCCCGGGCTCAGACCGGGCACGACGAGCAGCGCGAGACGCTGCAGGCGGCCAAGCAGTCGTCGGCTGCGGCGCTCACGCAGCTGCGCGCCTATGACGCGCAGCTCGCCGAGTACGCAGAGAAGTCCAGCCGCCTGGGCGCCCAGCTCGAGGCCGCGAGTGCCGAGTCGGAGCGCATCGCCCGCAGCATCACCGAGTCGCAGGCGAAGGCGGCCGAGGCCGAGCAGGCCTCCGCCGCTGCGAAGCGCGCCCACGAGACGCACGCGTCGAAGCCGCGCCCGATCCTCGACGTGAGCGAGCGCGACACGGTCTATGCCGAGGTCGAGAGGGCACGCGAGGCCGAGGTGCAGGCGCGGCTCACGGTCGAGACCGCGCGCGAGCGCGTCCGCGCGCAGCTGCAGCGGGCCGAGCAGCTCGCGCAGCGGCAGCGCGCTGAACGCGCCGCCGCGGAGGAGGCGGCGCGGCGCGCCGTCATCCGTCGCCATCAACTGGATGCCGCGCAAGCCGTCGCCGCCGACCTGCCCGCCGTCCTCGAGTCGATCGACCGCTCACTCGCGCAGGCGCGCGTCGAGCTCGCCAATGCCGAGCGCGAGCGCGCGAGCCAGAACGAGGAGCTGGCGGGGCTGCGCCGTGAGGAATCCGCGCTGCGCGAGCGGCTGCAGTCGGTGAGCGAGAACGTGCACGGGCTCGAGCTGCAGATCTACGAGAAGAAGCTGCACCTCTCAAGCCTGCTCGAGCGTGCGGGCAGCGAGCTGGGCCTCGTCGAAGACGTGCTGATCGCCGAGTACGGCCCAGAAGTCGAGATTCCGGCCGAGGAAGAGGGCGGGGAGCCGCGAGCTTTCGACCGCGCCGAGCAGCAGCGGCGCCTCGACAAGGCGCAGCGCTCGCTCGACCAGCTCGGCCGCGTGAATCCGCTCGCCCTCGAGGAGTTCGCGGCGCTCGAGCAGCGCCATCAGTTCCTCACCGAGCAGCTCACCGATCTGCAGAACACCCGCCGCGACCTGATGACGATCATCGAAGAGCTCGACGGAACGATGCAGACGGTGTTCCAGGCTGCGTTCGACGACACGAAGAACGCGTTCGCCGAGGTGTTCCCGATCCTGTTCCCAGGCGGCGCCGGCAGCATCCAGCTCACCGACCCCGAGAACCTGCTCGCGACCGGCATCGAGGTCGCGGTGCGGCCGGCGGGCAAGAAGATCGAGCGGCTCTCGCTGCTCTCCGGCGGCGAGCGGTCACTCGCGGCTGTCGCGTTCCTCGTCGCGATCTTCAAGGCCCGACCCAGCCCGTTCTACATCATGGACGAGGTCGAGGCGGCCCTCGACGACGCGAACCTCGGCCGCCTGCTCACGGTGTTCGAAGAGCTGCGTGCAGAGAGCCAGCTCATCGTCATCACGCACCAGAAGCGCACGATGGAGATCGCGGATGCCCTGTACGGCGTCTCGATGCGCCAGGACGGCGTGAGCGCCGTCGTCGGCCAGCGGGTCGGCACCGCCGCGTAACTAGACTTCTCGCATGGCAGAAGCTCGCTCGTGGTCGTTCGGCGGCGCACTCCGCAACCTGTTCACCGGGCAGCAGAAGCGTGTCATCGACGAGGACACGTGGGACGAGCTCGAGGTGGCGCTCATCGGCGCCGACTTCGGCCCCGACATCACCGAGAGCGTGATCGACGAGCTCAAAGAGAAGGTCGCCAGATATCGCACCGAGGACTATGCCGATCTGCAGCGGATGCTGCGGGAGGGCCTCGAAGAGCGGCTGTCGAAGTTCGACACGACCCTCAAGCTCACCGAGCGGCCCGCAGTGGTCCTCGTCGTCGGCGTCAACGGCGTCGGCAAGACCACCACGATCGGCAAGTTCGCGAAGTTCCTCACCAACTACGGGCGGACGGTCGTCGTCGGAGCAGCCGACACCTTCCGCGCCGCAGCCGTCGAGCAGCTCGGCACCTGGGCCGAGCGGGCAGGCGTGCAGATCGTCAAACCGCAGCAGCAGGGTCAGGACCCGGCATCCGTCGCCTACCAGACGATCGACTTCGCCAAGCAGAACGGAGTCGAGATCGTGATCATCGACACGGCCGGCCGCCTGCACACCAAGGGCGGCCTCATGGACGAGCTGGGCAAGATCAAGCGCGTCGTCGAGAAGCAGGCGCCGATAGCCGAGGTGCTGCTCGTGCTCGACGCGACCACGGGGCAGAACGGCCTGATGCAGGCGCAGGCGTTCCTCGAGAGCGCGGGCGTCACGGGTCTCGTCCTGACGAAGCTCGACGGCTCGGCGAAGGGCGGTTTCGTCCTCGCCGTGCAGGAGAAGACGGGCTTGCCGATCAAGCTCGTCGGCCAGGGCGAGGGCATCGGCGATCTGACCGGCTTCACCCCTCACGTGTTCGCGCAGCAGTTGGTGGGGTGAGGCGGCGGATGTCTGTCGAGCACGACTACTTCGGCATCGTGGACTCCACGAGCTCCGGCGGCCTCTACTGGGACGACACCCTCGAGGTCGGCGACCAGTTCGTCGAGCTGGTCCTCTCCGCTGAAGACGAGGACCTGGTGAGCCAGAACTCGCTCGACCTCGCGGCCGCGATGGCGCAGGGGCTGGAGGCCTTCGACGGCCTCGCCCGCGAGGCGCTCGTCGCGCAGCTGTCCGAGCGGCAGTCGGCGACCACGACGTTCATCGACCGGCAGGTCGACAGCAAGGGCGAGGACCTGCAGACCCTGCTCGACCTCATGGTCGACAACTCGGGCGACATCGCGATCGACGTGCTGAAGTCGCTGCAGCTGCTGCGGGTCGTGATCCATCCCGAGCACACAGAGGGCGACGACCCGTTCGCGACCTTCGACTACGCGATCGACCCCGACGAGTCCGACGAGCTGCTCGTCGTCTCGTTCGGCGCCGACGGCGACGTGATCGATGTCGAGGATGTGACGGAGTAGCCCCGGTAGAATCGTCTGACCATGGCGATCTTCGGCTCACTCTCCGACCGGCTCACTGAGAGCCTCAAGAACCTCCGCACCAAGGGCAAGCTCTCGGCGAGCGATGTCGACGGGACGGTTCGCGAGATCCGCCGCGCACTGCTCGAGGCCGACGTCTCGCTCGACGTCGTCAAGAAGTTCACGGCCGCGGTGCGTGAGCGGGCGCTGTCAGACGACGTCAACCGCGCGCTGAACCCCGCGCAGCAGGTCGTGCAGATCGTCAACGAGGAGCTCATCGAGATCCTCGGCGGCCAGCAGCGCCGGCTCGAGTTCGCGAAGAACCCGCCGACGGTCATCATGCTCGCGGGCCTCCAGGGTGCAGGCAAGACCACGCTCGCGGGCAAGCTCGCGAAGTGGCTCAAGAAGGACGGCCACACGCCGATGCTGGTCGCAGCCGACCTGCAGCGGCCGAACGCCGTCACCCAGCTCCAGGTCGTGGGCGAGCAGGCGGGCGTCACCACCTACGCGCCCGAGCCGGGCAACGGCGTCGGCGACCCGGTGAAGGTCGCGAAGAACGCGATCGACGAGGCGCGTCGCCGCCAGTTCGACACCGTCATCATCGACACGGCCGGCCGCCTCGGTGTCGACGCCGAGTTGATGAAGCAGGCCGCTGACATCCGCAAGGCGACGAACCCCGACGAGGTGCTGTTCGTCATCGACGCGATGATCGGCCAGGACGCGGTCGCGACGGCGAAGGCCTTCCAAGACGGCGTCGACTTCACCGGCGTCGTGCTCTCGAAGCTCGACGGCGACGCCCGCGGCGGTGCGGCGCTGTCCGTGGCATCCGTCACCGGCCGTCCCATCATGTTCGCCTCCACGGGTGAGGGTCTCGACGACTTCGAGCCGTTCTACCCCGACCGCATGGCGAGCCGCATCCTCGACCTGGGCGACATCCTCACCCTCATCGAGCAGGCGCAGGAGGCCTTCGACGAGGAAGAGGCCCGCCAGGTCGCCGAGAAGTTCGCGACCGACAGCTTCACGCTCGACGACTTCCTGAAGCAGATGCAGCAGCTGCGCAACATGGGCTCGATCAAGAAGATGATCGGGATGCTTCCGGGCGCCGGCGCCATGCGGCAGCAGCTCGACGACTTCGACGAGCGCGAGATCGTTCGCACCGAGGCGATCATCCAGTCGATGACGCCCGCCGAGCGCCGCACGCCGAAGCTGCTGAACGGCTCGCGCCGCCTGCGCATCGCCAAGGGCTCCGGCATGACCGTCACCGACGTGAACCAGCTCGTCACCCGCTTCGAGCAGGCGGCCAAGATGATGAAGACCGTCGCCAAGGGCGGCGTGCCGCAGGTTCCCGGCATGGGCCCGATCCCGGGCGCGGGCTACGCCGGCAAAAAGAAGCAGCAGCAGGGGAAGAAGGGCTCGCGGTCGGGCAACCCTGCGAAGCGCGCGGCCGAGAACGCGGCCATCGCGTCGGGCGTGAAGCCGGGTGCCCCGGCTGAGAAGACCGGTGCAAGCTTCGGTCGCCCGGGGGCCACTCCCGAGCAGCAGATCCCCGATTTGAACCAGATCCAGAAGCTCTTCGGGCGCTAGACGACAGGACCGGAACGCATGCCGACGCAGGCATCCAATCGCCGGTAGCGTGAAACCGTGCAGTTGATCTCTAGAGGAACCACACACAAACTCGAAGGCACCCTGGAGATCCCGGTCTCCAAATACCATGCGCACCGCGCGCTGGTGCTGGCCTCTCTGGCCGAAGGCACCAGCGTGATCACGGGGGTCTCGACGACCAGGCAGGTCGAGTGGACCGTCAGCGTGCTGCGTGCCCTCGGCACGAAGATCGAGATCACGGATGCCGGCTACACCGTCACGGGCACGGGCGGCCGTTTCCACGGCGCCCCTGTCATCGAGCGCGGTTCCCGTGGCGAAGACGGGCTCTTGAACGTCGGCTCCTCCGGCACGACCCTCTACTTCATCACCGGCCTCATGTCGCTCTCCGACCGCCCCACGACGGTCACCGGCATGAAGTACTTCCGCCGCCGCCCCATCAAGGCGCTGCTCTCGGCGCTCATCGAGATGGGCCTCGAGCTCGAGTCGACCAACGACTGCCCGCCCATCACCGTGCAGCCGAAGCGGCCGAAGGGCGGCGACGTGCACATCGCGGGCACGCTCTCGCAGTGGGTTTCCGGCCTGCTGCTCACGGCGATCTTCGCCGAGAGCGACACCACCATCCACATCACGGGCGGCCAGCTCAACGAGCAGCCGTATGTCGACCTGACGATCCGCATGATGAAGCACTGGGGCTTCGAGGTCGAGGTCAGCGAGGACTGGCTGACCTACGTCGTGCGCGCCGGCCAGACCGGCACCGCGGCCGACTACACGATCCCGGCCGACATCGGCTCTGCGGCCTTTGGCATCGCCGCCGCCGCGCTGCACCCCTCCGACGTGCTGTTCCGAGGCCTGCCCGCCGCGACCACCGCCGAGGTCGACCATCCCGAGGCCGAGTTCCTCGACATCGCCGCCTCGATGGGCGTGCCGATGGTCATCGACGAGGCGACCGGCTGGGTGCGCATCACGCACGACGGCCTCGCGCTCAAGCCTTTCGACATCGACGCGACGCCGATCCCCGACCTGCTGCCGATCCTGTCGGTGATGGCGAACTTCGCCGAGGGCACGAGTCACCTGCGCAATGTGGGCCACGTGCGCCTCAAAGAGTCCGACCGCGTCGCGGCGATGCTGCAGCTCAACAAGATGGGCGGCGACGCCACGCAGGAGCCGACCGAGCTGCACATCAACGGCGTCGGCGGCGTGCGCGGCACCGGGGCGAAGCTCTCGAGCTTCAATGATCACCGCGTGTTGATGTCGCTCGCGATCGCGGGCACCCGCTCCGACGGCGAGACGAGCCTCACCTACCCGCGCGCCTACCGCATCTCCTACCCGACGTTCCTCGAGGCGATGACCTCCATCGGCCTCGACATCGACGTGGACGCGCCGAGCAAGGGCGATGAGGACGACGAGACGCAGGTGCAGGCATCCGCCCCCGTCTCCGCTGAGCCGCTCGTGCTGCCGATCGCCGTGCGCGAATACGCGCGGACGAAGGCAGATGAAGCCGCCGTCATCGAGGTCGGCGGCGGCGCCCCGATCACAACGACCTGGGGCCAGCTGCAGACCGAGGCCGACAAGGTCTCGCAGCTGCTGCTCGAGCTCGGCGTCGAGAAGGGCGAGTCGGTCGGCGTGCAGCTGCCGAACTGGAGCGAGTTCGTCGCGATCGCGCTCGGCGCGATGCAGATCGGCGCCGTCGTGACCCCGATCATGCCGGTGTTCGGCCCGCGCGAGGTCGCGATGACGCTGTCGCGCTCGCGCGCCCGCGTGCTGTTCCTGCCGAACCTGTTCCGCAAGCGCCATGCGGCCATCGAGCTCGTCTCGGTCGCCGACGAGGCCCGCTCGCAGGGCCGCAAGCTGCACCTCGAGCACGTCATCGTGCTGCAGGCCGAGAACCGCGACGGCGGCGAGGCCGTGAGCGTGCCCCCGATCCCGGAAGAGGCGATCGCGCGCGCGGAGGCCTCCTCGTGGACGTGGCGCTACTACGAGAACGCCCTCGGTTCCGTCGAGCCCGATCTCGCCCAGATCGCCAATCGGATGCCTGCCGCAGACGACGTCTGCCAGCTGCTGTTCACCTCGGGCACGACCGGCGAGCCGAAGGGTGTGCAGCACCCGTATCGCACGCTCGGCCTCGCGACCGCGCTGCACGTGCAGCGCTCGGGGCTCACCGGCGACGACCGCGTGTTCATCCCGAGCCCGCTCGCGCACCAGACCGGCTTCCTCTACGGGATGCTGCTCGCGTGGCGCCTCGGCGTCGCCTCGGTGATCCAGCCCGTGTGGGACGGCCAGGTCGCGCTCGACCAGGCGTTCGGCGAGGCGAAGGCCAGCTTCGTGCAAGCGGCCACCCCGTTCCTCACCGACCTCGTCGCGCTCGTCGAGGGCGGGGCCGCCAAGCCTGAGGCCCTGCGCATCTTCGTCGCGACCGGCGCCGCCGTGCCGCGCGAGCTTGCGGGCCGCGCGACGACCGTGCTCGACACGGCCGTGCTCGGCGCGTTCGGCACGACCGAGACCTGCCTTGCCACGCTTTCGGGTCCTGGCGACCAGCCGGAGAGCATGTGGGGCACCGATGGCCGTGTGCTCGACGGCATCACCCTGCGCATCACGGATGACGAGGGTGTCGAGGTGCCGACCGGCACCGAGGGCAACTTCGAGTTCGCGTCGCCGACGCTGTTCGGCGGCTACCTCGAGCGCCCCGACCTCACCGCTGACGTGTTCACCGACGACGGCTGGTACAAGACGGGCGACCTCGCCTACGTCGACGAGGCCGGCTACCTGCACATCACCGGCCGCGTGAAGGACGTCATCAACCGCGGCGGCGAGAAGATCCCCGTGGTCGAGATCGAGAACCTGCTGTACCAGCATCCGCTCGTCGCCGACGTCGCGATCGTCGCGATGCCCGACCCCCGTCTCGGTGAGCGCGCGTGCGCCTTCGTCGTGAACGCCAAGGCAGGTGCCAAGCTCGAGTTCGCCGCCATGCAGGAGTACCTCAACACCCATGGCGTGTCGAAGTACTACTGGCCCGAGCGCCTCGAGTATGTCGACGAGCTGCCGCGCAACGCGGTCGGCAAGATCCAGAAGAACGTGCTGCGCGACACGGCTGCCGCCCTCGTCGCCGTCGGAAAGTAAAGGGAATCACAGTGGCTGTCGCTGAATTCGACGAGGCGGAGTTCGCCGCCCTCAAGGCCGAGATCACGGCGTGGGTGAAGGGGCGGGGCGAGGCCTGGGCTGACCGGATCGAGGAGACCGGGGACGTCCCGGCCGAGCTGTTCGCCGAGCTGAAGGACCGCGGCTGGCTGAGCCTCGCCGCCCCCGTCGAGCTGGGCGGCCGGGGTGTGCCGTTCAGCCGGTACCTCGAGCTGCTCGAGCAGATCTCGAAGTCGCACGGTTCGATCCGCATGCTCGTGCACGTCATCAACGGCACGTGGCGCGCGATGGCGCCGTACGCCTCGCCCGAGCTGCTCGACGAGGTCGTGAAGCCGTCGATCGCCGGCGACAAGCTCGTGGCGTTCACGCTCACCGAGCCCGACAACGGCACCGGTGCAGACATCACGACGACGGTGCGCCGCGAGGGCGACGAGTACGTCATGAACGGCGTGAAGCACCTCATCACCTTCGGCGTGAAGGCCGACTACCTGCTGATCGCCGCGCGCCTCGAGGGCTCGACGGGCAACGACGGCACCGTCGCCTTCGCGATGCCGAACCGCCTGCCGGGCGCCGAGGTCATCGACGACTCCGAGACGATGGGCGTGCGCGGCACCGACCATGCGATCCTCAAGTTCTCCGAGGTGCGGATTCCGGCCAAGTACCGCCTCGGCGAGGAGGGCCAGGGGCTCGAGGTCGCCCTCGGCGGGTTCCTGCTGCCGAGCCGTGTCTCGGTCGCGATGAGCGCCGTCGGCCTCGCCGAGCGCGCCCAGGAGCTTGCGATCGAGTTCTCGAAGGAGCGCGTCACCTTCGGCAAGCCGCTCGCCCAGCGCCAGGTCATCCAGTTCTACATCGCCGAGAACTTCGGGCGCATCGCCGCCGCGAAGTCGCTCATCATCCAGGCCGCCCGCGCGTACGAGCAGGGTGCGCCCGAGGCATCCGCCCTCTCCAGCGCCGCGAAGATGATCGCGGTCGAGATGCTCGCGACGGTCACCGACAACGCCCTGCAGGTGTTCGGCGGCCGCGGCTACTGGAAGAAGAACGCCATTGAGCGCGTCTACCGCGACGCGCGCGCCCAGCGCTTCGAAGAGGGCACGAACGAGATCCAGAAGCTCGTCGTCGCCCGCGCCGCCATCACCGGCGAGGCGAACACGGAAGGAATCCTGAATTGGTAGAGGCCACCACCCCGCGCGTCGTCGTCATCACGGGCGCGAGCCGCGGCATCGGCCGCCTGCTCGCCGAGAAGCTCGGCGCTGAGGGCGCGCACGTCGTCATCAACTACAAGAAGAACGCCGACCTCGCCGAGGAGTCGCTCGCCGCGGTCCGCGCCGCCGGCGGCGACGGCATCACGGTGCAAGCCGACATCGAGGTGCAGGAGGGCATCGAGGCCCTGTTCGCCGGCATCGACGAGCACTACGACCACATTGACGCCTTCGTCGCGAACGCCGCCGCCGCAGCGTTCAAACCGATCAGCGAGATGAAGATCCACCACCTCGACCGCAGCTACGCGATGAACGCGCGCAGCTTCGTGCTCGGGGCGCAGCAGGCCGTCAAGCGGATGCCGCACGGTGGACGCATCCTCTACATCTCGAGCTACGGCAGCTTGCGCGCCTTCCCGACTTACGCGGCGCTCGGCGCCTCGAAGGCGATGGCCGAGCAGTACATGCGCTACATGGCGGCCGAGTTCGGCCCGAAGAACATCACCGTCAACGCGGTCAACGGCGGCCTCATCGACACCGATTCGCTCGACTACTTCTACAACAAGGTCCCGGGCATGGCGCCGATGGACTCGGTCATCTCGAAGCTGCCGCTCGGCCGCCCGGCCGTGGCCGATGACATGGCGGATGCCGCGCAGTTCCTGCTGTCGGACAAGGCCGGCTACATCACCGGCCAGGTGCTGACGGTCGACGGCGGCCTCACGATCATCGCGCCGCCGTTCTGGTCGGACACGACGGGCGAGCTGCACGCCGCCGTCTTCGGCGACTGACGATGGCTGAGGAGCGCGCAGCGCGTCTCGAAGCCTCGACCGTGCTGCCGCTCCTCAGCACCCCCTGGCGCCTCGGCACCCTTGAGCTCCCGCACCGCGTGGTGATGGGCAGCATGCACACCGGCCTCGAGCCACGCGGCGACGGGGGAGCGGCTCTGGCCGCGTTCTACCGCGAGCGCATCGAGGGTGGCGCCGCGCTTGCGATCACGGGCGGCATCTCGGTGAACGAGGAGGCGCGCGGCGGCCCCGACTACGTCGTGATGACGGATGACTCGACCATCACCGCCTACCGAACCGCGACGACCGCCGTGCACGACGCCGGCGGATTCCTCTCCGCACAGCTGTTCCACGCCGGGCGCTACGCGGTGGGGGAGTGGGCCGTCGCGCCGAGTCCCGTGCCGTGGCGCGCGGCCCGTGGCCTCGTGCCTCGGGAGCTCACCGCCACAGACATCGACCGCACCATCGCCGACTTCGCGGCTTCGGCCGCGGCGGCCCGTGACGCTGGCTTCGACGCCGTCGAGCTGATGGCGAGCGAGGGCTACCTGCTCAACCAGTTCCTGTCGCCGCTCACGAATCAACGAGCGGATGACTGGGGCGGCGACCACGCCGCCCGCATGCGCTTCCCCCTCGCCGTCTTCCAAGCGGTGCGCTCCGCCGTCGGCGCCGACTTCCCGGTCTCGGTGCGTATCTCGGCGGCCGACCTCATGCCCGGATCGACGACGGAAGCAGAGGTCGATGCGTTCGCGCTGGCGCTCGCCGACGTCGGCGTCGATGCCCTGAGCATGGGCGTCGGATGGCATGAGTCCACGGTGCCGACCGTTCAGGCATCCGTGCCGCATGGCGCCTGGATCGCCTACGGCGAGCGGCTCGCCGACACGGTTCACGCCGCGCATCCGCATCTGCCGATCATCGGCAGCAACCGGGTCGTCGATCTGCGGGACGCCGAAGGGGTGCTCGCCAGGGGCCATGTCGACGCGGTCGCGCTCGCTCGGCCGTTCCTCGCCGACCCGGAGCTCGTCGTCCGCTCGTTCGCGGGCGACTTCCCGATCATCAACTCGTGCATCGGCTGCGATCAGGCCTGCATCGACCGCTCGCTGGTCTTTCAGGAGATCGGATGCCTGGTCAACCCGCGCGCCGGCCGCGAAACCGAGTTCCCCCTCGGAATCACGAACCACCGCAAGCACGTCGCCGTCGTCGGCGGCGGCCCCGCGGGTCTCGCCGCGGCCGACGACCTCGCCCGCCGCGGCCATGCGGTCACCGTCTTCGAGGCCCGCACGGAGCTCGGCGGCCAGTTCGGCCTCGCCGCGCGCATCCCCGGCAAGGAGGACTACCAGCTCACCGTGCGCTCGGCGGCCAAGCGGCTCGCCGCAGCCGGTGCCGACGTGCGTCTCGATGCGCGGGCGGATGCCGCGGCCCTCGCCTCCTTCGACGGTGTCGTCGTCGCCTCCGGCGTCACCCCGCGCGTCGTCGACATCGAGGGCGCCGACCTGCCGAACGTGCTGAGCTACGAGCAGGCGATCCGCACAGGCGTCCCTGCAGGCACCGTCGCGATCATCGGCGGCGGCGGCATCGGGGTGGACCTCGCCGCGTTCCTCGTCGAGTCGCACGACGAGAAGACCCGCGCCCTCGCCTTCGAGCAGCGCTTCGGCCTCGATGGATCGGCAGAGTTCGCGCGATCCCGCCCGACGCGCGCGCTGCAGCAGCCCCGCCCGGGCAGCCAGGTCACGGTCCTCCGCAGAGCCGGCAAGTTCGGCCAGGGCGTCGGCATCACGAGCCGCTGGGTGAACGTCGGGGCGCTGCAGCATGCGGGCGTGCGGATGCTTGCGGGCATCGACTACCGCCGCATCACGCCGGAGGGTGTCGAGGTCGCGCACGAGGACGGGTCGGTCGAGCTGATCCCCGGCGAGACGGTCGTCATCTGCGCCGGACAGGAGCCGAACGAGACCCTCTCCGCGGAACTCGCGGCCACAGGCATCCGCCATGAGATCGTGGGCGGCGCGCGTGATGCACGCTCCGTCGACGCGGTGCGCGCGACCCGAGAGGGACTCGAAGCGGCACGGCGCCTCGCCGATTAGTCCACCCGCCTCATCGTCTGGCAGAATGGAATGTCGGTTTCGTGCGTTCCGACCCTCTATCCGAACGCGTGAGACCTCCATCAGACCTCCTGCGCGGGTGTGCACCCCACAGCCTGCGCAGTCAGTTCGCTTTCAACATCTGAATTCCAACAGGAGAACTGTGGCCGTCAAGATCCGCCTCAAGCGACTCGGCAAGATCCGTGCACCGTACTACCGCGTCGTCGTGGCCGACTCGCGCACCAAGCGCGATGGTCGTGTCATCGAAGAGATCGGCAAGTACAACCCCACCGAGAACCCCTCGATCATCGAGATCGACTCCGAGCGTGCGCAGTACTGGCTCGGCGTCGGCGCTCAGCCGTCCGAGCAGGTCGCCGCGCTGCTGAAGCTCACCGGTGACTGGGCGAAGTTCAAGGGCGAGAAGGACACCGCGTCCAAGGTCCAGGTGGCCGAGGCCAAGTCCGTTTTCGTCGCCGACGAGAAGAAGAAGCCGGTCCTCAAGCCGAAGACCGAGACCCCGGCCAAGGCCGAGGCGCCCGCAGCCGAGGCTCCGGCCGCCGACGAGGCTGCTGAGTAGGTTCCAACACGATGCTCGCTTCCGCAGTCACCCACCTCGTCAAGGGGATCGTCGAACACCCCGATGACGTTGAGGTCGCGCAGAAGAGCTCACCACGCGGCGAGGTCCTCGAGGTTCGTGTGAACCCCGAGGACCTCGGCCGTGTGATCGGCCGCGGCGGTCACACCGTCAGCAGCCTGCGCACCGTCGTGAACGCCCTGGCCAGGGGCGAGCGGGTCCGCGTCGACGTCGTCGACACCGACCGCTGATGGCGCAGCAGGCAGGGCCCCCTGAACGACACACAACGGGAACGCAGCTGCGCGTCGGGCGTCTGACGAAGGCCCACGGCCTCAAGGGCGCCATCAAGCTCGAGCTGTACACCGATGACCCCGAACGCCGCTTCGTGCCGGGCGCCGTGTTCTCGCTCCAGGTCCCGTCCACGTCGAAGTGGCACGGCAAGAGTCTCGAACTGCGCGAGCTGCGCTGGTACAACGGCCACCCCGTCGGCTTCTTCGTCGGCGTCGACGATCGCGACGAGGCGGAGACGCTCATCAAGGCGATCCTCTGGGTCGATGCGGCCTCCGACGAGGCGCCGGAGGAGAACGCCTGGTACGACCACCAGCTCGTCGGGCTCACCGCCGTGCGCGATGGTGCGCCGGTCGGCACGGTCGCACGCGTCGACCATCTGCCCGCACAGGATCTGCTCGCAATCGAGACGGAAGCGGGGGAGGTCCTTGTGCCCTTCGTGGCCGCCATCGTGCCGACCGTCGACATCGAGGCGGGCACGGTCACGGTCACACCGCCGGCAGGGCTCTTCGAAGAGCTGCCGGACGACGAGGGCTGAAAGCCGCCTTTCACCGCCCGGAAACATCTGGGTGCACTCGCCGGAAACACGGCTCTCATACGTTCGAGCCATGACGGTGCCGGCCCTGCTCGCGGTCGTCGAGGGCGCGAGTGAAGTGACCGATGACGGCACCGTCGACCTTCTCCTCACCGCCGTCCGGCGTGCGGCTCCCGAACTGCGTGTCGTTCCCGCCGTCATCGATGTGCACCAGCCGGAGCTCAGGAATGTGCTCGAGTCGGAGTTCGACGACGACGAGCCCGTCGTCGCCGTCCCGCTGATGCTGGCGCCCGGTGTGCATCTGCACGGCGATCTCGAGCGCGCCCTCTCCGCAGATCCCGGCCGCCCGGCGACCCTCGCCCCCTCCCTCGGCGCCGACGAGGCGATCGTCGAACTGCTCGCGTACCGGCTGCTGCACAGCGGCCTCGGCCCCGACGACGTCATCGTGATGGCCGCGGCCGGCTCGAGCGACCACCACGTGGTGCGCGAGAGCGTCGACGTCGGGCGCCGTCTCGCGCACCTCCTCGAGCGCTACGTCACCGTCGGGTTCCTCTCGGCGGCCGTGCCCCGGCTGACCGGCGCCGTCGACACGATGCGGCGGCTGCACCCCGGCAGTCGGGTCGCGATCTCGAGCTATCTGCTGTCCCCAGGCCGATTCGCGGATGCCGTCGCCGAGGTCGAGGGCGACGTGATCGCCGGCCCGCTGCTGATGCCGGGCCGCAGGCCGCCGCAGGCGCTCGTCGACCTGGTGCTCGCCCGGTACCGGGACGGCGCCGCGCAGCTCGCTCTGCTCAGGCATCCGTAATATTTGCTCCATGCGCATCGACATCGTCACGATCTTCCCGACGTTCTTCGACGCGCTCGACATCTCGCTTCTCGGCAAGGCGAAGTCGGCCGGGCTCCTCGAGCTCGGGGTGCACGACCTGCGCGACTTCGCCCATGATCGGCATCGCTCTGTCGACGACACCCCCTATGGCGGAGGGGCGGGCATGGTCATGAAGCCCGAACCGTGGGGCGAAGCCCTCGACGCGCTGATTCCCGAGCGCTCTGCCGATCGGGCTGACGGCTCCGGCCCGCTCGTGATCTTCCCCTCTCCGGCAGGCGAGGTGTTCACGCAGGCCAGCGCGCGGGCGTTCGCCGCCGAGTCGCATCTCGTCTTCGGCTGCGGCCGCTACGAGGGCATCGACCAGCGCGTGTTCGACGATGCCGCCGAGCGGTCGCGCGTGAAGCTCGTGAGCATGGGCGACTATGTGCTGAACGGCGGCGAGGTCGCCGTCCTGGCCATGATCGAGGCGATCGGGCGGCTGATCCCCGGTGTCGTCGGCAACCCGGAGTCGCTGGTGGAAGAGAGCCACGAGGACGGACTGCTCGAGTACCCGAGCTACACGAAGCCCGCCGAGTGGCGCGGCCGGCCCGTCCCGCCGGTGCTTCTGTCGGGCAATCATGGTGCGATCGCCGCATGGCGGCGCGAGCAGCAGCTCGAGCGCACGCGGCGCGTGCGGCCCGATCTGCTCGGCTGACGAACGGCGGGGGATTTTGCCGCACCGCGCGGCTCTGGCAGAATGGATGTTTGTGCCGCACGCCGCCCTGCCACAGGGGAGCGAGCCCCATCATCGGGGAACGACGCGCGCGGCGAATCCCATTCTTCATCATGCTGTTCACTCAGCACAGACACGCGGTCGACCTGTGGCGGCCGCAGAGAGCGAAAGTCTCATGAACATCCTCGACCAGGTGGATGCCGCAAGCCTCAAGTCCGACCTCCCCGACTTCCGCCCCGGCGACACCGTCAAGGTGCACGTGAACATCGTCGAAGGCAACCGCTCGCGTGTCCAGGTCTTCCAGGGCGTCGTCATCGGCCGTTCGGGCCACGGCGTTCGCGAGACCTTCACCGTTCGCAAGGTGAGCTTCCAGGTCGGCGTCGAGCGCACCTTCCCGGTGCACTCGCCGATCATCGACAAGATCGAGATCGTCACCCGCGGTGACGTCCGTCGCGCGAAGCTCTACTACCTGCGCGAGCTGCGCGGAAAGAAGGCCAAGATCAAGGAGAAGCGCGACGCGTAAGCGCTGCCTCTCTCGGCCTGAGCAGAGCCCCCGAGCCCCTAAACTGGGCCGGGGGCTCTGCTCGTTGAAGCCTCGGACAAGGGCGAGATGACAGACAGCACGACCGACCAGCCGACGACCCGGGGGCGACAAGGCTCCGGGAATCGGAGCAGGGGACGCGCCGTGTGGCTGTTCGTGCGCGACATCATCGTCATCTTCATCGTCGCGCTGCTGGTCTCGTTCCTCATCAAGACCTTCCTGATCCGTTCGTTCTACATCCCCTCGGCATCGATGGAAGACACGTTGATGATCAACGATCGGATCATCGTCAACGAGCTCGAGCCGAAGCTGATGCCTGTGCATCGCGGCGACATCGTCGTCTTCACGGACCCGGGCGGTTGGCTGACCGGCGGCGAGAACATCCAGGCGCCGGAGCCGAGCAACCCGGTCGCTCGCGGTCTCAGCAACTTCTTCACCTTCATCGGGCTCGGCACGGCCGACAGCGACAACCATCTCGTCAAGCGCGTCATCGGCGTGCCGGGCGACCACGTGGTGTGCTGCAACACCTTGAACCAGATCACGGTCAACGGCACCCCCATCAAGGAGCCGTACACGACCGTGCAGCCCGGCGATCAGGCTGCGGGGTCGCCGTTCGACGTCACCGTTCCCCCCGGCGACCTCTGGGTGCTCGGTGACAACCGGCATGACTCAGCCGACTCGAGTGCGCATCAGAGCCTGCCGAGCAAAGGCTTCGTCCCCGAGAAGGATGTCGTCGGGCGTGCCTTCGTGATCAGCTGGCCGATCTCGCGCTGGTCGTGGCTCTCCAACTATCCCGACGTCTTCCGCGGCATCGGCCAGAGCGGCAAGTGACCCCGGCAGCCGCGACCGCGCCCACGCTCGAGTTCGAGCGCGAACTGCTCGCATCGGGTTCGCGGTATGTGATCGGGGTCGATGAGGTCGGGCGTGGGGCGCTCGCGGGTCCGGTCGCCGTCGGCATGGTCGTGATCGACGCCGCGATGCCTTCCCACCCCGAGAGGCTGCGCGACTCCAAGCTGCTGGCAGAGCCCGTCCGTGAGCAGCTCGCTCCGCTCTGTGCGGCGTGGGGCCTGTACACGGCGGTCGGCGAGGCGACGCCGGCCGAGATCGACGAGCACGGCATCATCGTCGCGCTCGGCCTCGCGGGCTGGCGCGCGCTCGGGGCGCTTCGTGAGGCCGGGGCGGCCGTCGATGAGGCGTCTGTCCTGCTCGATGGCAATCATGATTACCTGAACCCCGTGCTCGAGAGCCGCATGTCAGTGACCACCCGCGTCAAGGGCGACATGAGTTGCGCGTCGGTCGCGGCCGCCTCTGTCATCGCGAAAGTGCACAGGGACCGCCTGATGATCGGGCTGCACGACGCGTTCCCCGCCTACGGCTGGGCGTCGAACAAGGGTTATGCCGCGCCTGCGCATCTGGCGGCGATCGCCGAGATCGGGCCGTGCGACCACCACCGCCGCACCTGGATCCACTGAGGGCGGCCGGTCATCGCGGCCATAGACTGAGTCCACGATGGACGAGGAAGAATTCGACGACTACGACCGCGAGGTCGAACTGGCTCTGTACCGCGAGTATCGCGACATCGTCAGCCAGTTCAAGTACGTGATCGAGACCGAACGCCGGTTCTACCTGGCGAACGAAGTCGAGTTCGTGCGCCGCGACACCGAGCACGACTTCTACTTCGAGCTGACCATGCACGACGTGTGGGTCTGGGACGTCTATCGCGCCGACCGCTTCGTGAAGTCCGTGCGGGTGCTGACCTTCAAGGACGTCAACATCGAAGAGCTGTCGTCCAAGGAATTCGAGCTCCCCAAGGAGCTCGCGCTCGACGAATAGCGCACATCTCGGCGTCCACAACCCCGCGGCCGCGGCCGTTGTGCCACTTTTGCCACCGCAGTTGCATAGGGCAACTGTATTCTCGGCCACGCTCTTCGCATGGCAGAGAAAGATGTGCTGGGGCGCAGCGGCGAGCAGCTCGCCGCGCGCTTCCTGGAGGCGGGCGGCTACCGCATCGTCGAACGGAACTGGCGCGGCACGCGCGGTGAGCTCGACATCGTCGCCGAGCATGACGGCACGACCGTGTTCGTCGAGGTCAAGACGCGATCGGGTCTGCGCTTCGGCCACCCGTTCGAGGCGATCACGCCGCGCAAGCTGCGCGCGCTGAGGCGACTCGCGGCGGAATGGTGCTCCGCGTCTGAGCGCCCGAGGGCACACATCCGTCTCGATGTGATCGGCGTCATCGGCGGCCTCGACGGCCCGACGCGCATCGAGCACCTGCGCGGAGTCGGATGATGGGCGTCGCACGAACCCAGTCGGTGGCGCTGCAGGGGCTGAGCGGTGCGATGGTCGACGTTGAAGCGTCGATCACCGCCGGCCTGCCGATGTTCAAACTCATCGGGCTTCCTGACACCTCGCTCGCGGAGGCGACGCATCGCGTCCTCGCGGCGGCATCGAACTCTGGGTGCTCGCTCGCGCAGAGCCGCGTCACCGCGAACCTGTCGCCTGCGACCCTTCCGAAGTACGGCTCGGTCTTCGATCTCGGCATCGCTCTCGCCACAATGGCGGCCGCGGGCAGTGTTTCGCCGCGGTCGATCGCGACGACGGTGCATCTCGGCGAGCTCGGCCTCGATGGGCGCGTTCGGCCGGTTCTCGGGATTCTTCCTGCGGTGCACGCGGCGGCGGCCGCCGGCGCCCGCCGAGTCATGGTGCCCGTCGGCAACCTCGCAGAGGCGCGGCTCGTCCCGGGCGTCGACGTGATCCCGGTCTCGTCGCTGCGCGAGGCCGCGATCCGACATGGCGGCGACTTCACGCCGGTCGAGGTCGATCCGATCTTGGCGGCGCCGGTCGCTCCTCGAGCCATCGACGAGCTGGATCTGGCCGACGTGATCGGCAACCACGACGCGGTCCGGGCGCTGATCATCGCGGCGGCGGGCGGCCATCACGTCTATTTCCTCGGACCGCCGGGGGCCGGCAAGACCATGCTGGCCGAGCGGCTTCCGAGCCTGCTTCCCGATCTCGACGAAGAGGCGGCGCTCGAGGCGACTTCGATCCGATCCCTGACCGAGCTCGGCTCGGTGAGTGAGCTCGTGAGGCGTCCGCCGTACGAGTCTCCTCATCACACCGCGTCCGCGGCGGCGCTCGTCGGCGGCGGCAGCAGCCGGATCAGGCCGGGCGCCGCGGTTCGAGCCACCCACGGTGTGCTGTTCCTCGATGAGGCGCCCGAGTTCCAGCCGAAGGCCCTCGACGCTCTGCGCCAGCCCCTGGAATCGGGAGTCATCACGATCAGTCGCGCGAGTCAGCAGTCGCGGTTCCCTGCGGAGTTCCAACTCGTCCTCGCAGCCAACCCGTGCCCGTGCGGGCTGTTCGGGGTGGCCTCGAGCGAGTGCACCTGCAACCCGGGCAGGCGACGGGCCTATCTGAACCGGCTGTCGGGTCCTTTGATGGACCGCATCGATCTGCAGCTCGCGGTCGACAGACTCGCGCCAGCGCAACTGCTCGCGGCGGGCGAGGCGCCTCGACTCACGAGCGCTCAGGGACGGCAGCAGGTCGAGACGGCGCGGGCGGTTGCACGCGAACGCTTCGCGGGCACCGGTTGGCGACTCAACGGGCGCACGCCGAGCAACTGGTTCACGGAGGGCCCAGGGCGCCTGCCGAAACGTGTGACCGCAGCGCTCGAGCGGCACTACCAGACCCACGCGATGACGATGCGCGGGTACGTGCGCGTTCTTCGGGTCGCGTGGACGCTGGCCGACCTCGACGGGGCGACCTCGCCAGGTGCGGAGCACGTGGGCGGCGCGATCGCGCTGAGGGAGGGCAGGCCGGCATGACCATCTCCGTCGGAATGAGCGAGCGCGAGCGAGCCGCCCTCTGGGACCGCCTGCGGCCAGGGCGGCTGATCGACGATCGGGAACTGACCGCGCGGGTCGTCTGGAGCGTGCTCGCAGAGCCTGGCGACGGCACCGCCGGGCGGCTCGTGGAAGACCTCGGTGCGGCCGCATCGCTCGAGCTCGTCTACCGCGCAGTTCCGTTCCCGTCGCCGGCCGAGCTGCGGCGCGGCGCGGCCGCCGTGCGCGACACCGTCACTTCGGCCTATCGCGCACGAGGGGTCGAGCCGCTCGCCGGCGTACATGCGGGCTTCCTGCGGTGGCAGCCTCGCATGGATCCGACGCTCATCGCGTCGGTGTTCTCGATGGCAGCCGCCTCGGCTGCCGAGTTGCTCACACCCGACGACCCGCAATGGTCCCGGGGCCTGCGTGACCTCGGCCCACACGCCCCCCTCGTGCTCTGGGCGCTCGGCAATGTGGAGCTGCTGCGCGACTTCGAGACCTCCGTGGCGATGGTCGGGACGCGCGCGGCGACCGGCTACGGCAACCATGTGGCCGCCGAATTCGCCGCGGGGCTCGCCGAGCGCGGGTGGACGGTGGTGTCCGGCGGGGCGTACGGCATCGATGCGGCCTCACACCGCGCAGCGCTCGCGGCAAAGGGGCTCACCGTCGCGGTGATGGCCGGCGGCCTGCACAGCTTCTACCCCGTAGGCAACAGCGAGCTGATCGCCCGCATCGCCCGCGAGGGCCTGGTGCTGGCGGAGGTGCCGTTCGGCACCCCTCCGACGCCCTTCCGGTTCCTGGCGCGCAACCGCATGATCGCGGCGATGACGAGCGCCGTCGTCGTGATCGAGGCCGGCTCCCGTTCAGGGTCGATCAACACAGCGAATCACGCCTTCGAGCTCGAGCGGCCCATCGGCGTCGTCCCGGGGGCCATCACGAGCCCGTCCTCTGCCGGGTGCCACGAGATCCTGAAGACCAGGCCGTCCGAGCTGGTCACGAGCGTCGATGACATCGTCCGGCTCGCGAAAGGGTCGATCATGGCGCCCGAACCGCTGGCCGACCCTGAAGATCCGCGCTACACGCGGGTGCTCGCGGCGCTGCACGCACGGAGCGCGCGCTCCGTGGCGACCATCGCCCAGAAGTGCGGAATCGGCGAAGGCGAGACCGCCGGGCTGCTCGGTGTGCTCCTGCTCGACGGCGTCGTCCGCAAGACGGAGGCGGGGTGGGTGTCGGTGCCGCCGAAGCGCTGAGGTCGCGGCATCCTGGTCTCATGCTCATCTCGGACGCGGCGGGGCGCTTTCTCGAGCATGTGCGCTTCGAACGGGGGCTGTCGGAGGCGACGATTCGTTCCTACCGGACCGACCTCAGCGGCCTGCAGCGTTTCGCGGCGGAGGCGGGCGTCACGGACTTGGCGGACCTGGACCTCGAGACACTGCGGGCGTGGCAGTGGCAGGGGTCGGAGGCGGGTCTCGCCGCCGCGACGCTCGCTCGACGCAGCGCGGCGGCGCGCAGCTTCACCGCATGGGCCGCCCGTACCGGACTGCGCGACGCCGACCCCGGCGTCCGGCTCTCCTCGCCCAAGCTCGGCCGGCACCTGCCTCGCGTCGTCGCGCAGGACCAGATGGGGGAGCTGCTCGACCGGGCCCGAGAGCGGTCCGAGACCGGGGATCCGAAGGACGTGCGCGACCGGGCTGTTCTCGAGCTCCTGTACGCGACCGGGGTTCGCGTGTCCGAGCTGGTGGGGCTCGACATCGCCGATCTGGACCTCGACCGGCTGACCATGGTCGTGACCGGCAAAGGCGCGAAGCAGCGCACCGTCCCGTTCGGAGTCCCGGCGCTCGGCGCAGTCGTGGACTACGTGCGCACCGGCCGGCCCGCCCTGCTCGCCCGGGGCGAGGGGAGGGCGGGCGACGCGCTGTTCCTCGGCGGCTCCGGCGCGAGGATGAACGTGCGCGCCGTCTACGGGCTCGTGGCACGGGCACTGTCGGCCTTCCCCGGCGGAGGCCCCCGCGGCCCGCACACGCTGCGGCACACGGCCGCCACGCACTTGCTCGACGGCGGCGCCGACCTGCGCGCGGTTCAGGAGCTGCTCGGGCACGCGAGCCTGGGCACGACGCAGATCTACACCCACGTCTCGGTCGAGCGGCTGAAGCAGAGCTACGCCCAGGCGCACCCGCGCGCCTAGCGGGTCACTCGAACGGCAGCAGGACGGCCGGCGGGATGCCGGCGAAGAAGAGCAGCGGCGACACGTAGTCGCCGTCGATGCGGACGCCCACGTGCAGGCAGCTGCCGTCGCAGTGGCCCCCGCGAGCGACAGCGCCCACGCGCTGACCGGCCTCGACCGTCGCGCCCACGGGAACCTCGGAGGCCACAGGCTCGAAGCTCAGCAGCACATGGTCGTCGACGCGCAGCGTCACGACGGGGCGGTCGACGACAATCCCGGCGAACTGCACCGTCGCGGCCGCCGGCGCGACTACGGCCTGCCCAGGCGAGGCGGCGAGGTCGAGGCCGCGATGGCCTGCGGCGTAGGGGCTCGCAGGCGCCACGAACGCCTGCACGACCGCGCCCGGGGGAACCGTCGGCCATCGCCAGCGGGCGCCCGAACCAGCCTCGGAGCTCGCCGCGCGGGCGGGACTCAGTGCGAGGGCCGCAGCGAGCACCGCGGCCGCTGCGATCTTGGCGGTCAGCATGGCGGACAGGTTCGCAGACGGGCGCGATGAATTCCCGACACGAACAGGCCTTCTGTGCGCAATCCGTTGCGGCGGACGCCTGTGGAGGGAAAGAGTGTCTCTAGAGAGAGGGGAACACGCGATGTCAGTCGGGCAAATCGAGCAGATCGATCCGAGGTTCCGCCGCAGGGTCACCGGCCTTGCAATCGCCGCAGCGGTCGGCGGCTTCCTATTCGGTTTCGACTCATCCGTCATCAACGGAGCGGTCGACGCGATCGGCAAAGAGATCGTGGCGCCGGCCGTCTCGGGGCCCGCTGAGGACTTCGTCAAGGGCTTCGTCGTCGCGATCGCGCTGCTCGGCTCGGCAGCCGGCGCCTGGATCGCCGGGTCCATCGCGGACCGTTGGGGCAGGCCGAGGGTCATGCTGCTCGGCGCGATCCTGTTCTTCGTCAGCGCCATCGGGGCAGGTCTCGCGCAGACGGTGTGGGACCTCGGATTCTGGCGCGTGATCGGCGGTCTCGGCATCGGCATCGCCTCGGTGATCGCGCCGGCCTATATCGGCGAGGTGGCGCCCAAGAGCGTGCGCGGCGGCCTTGCCTCGCTGCAGCAGCTCGCCATCACCATCGGTATCTTCGTCGCGCTGCTGTCGGACTTCATCCTGAACAGCGCGGCGGGCAATGAGGCCACCGCGGCGCTCTGGTTCAACCTCGGCGCCTGGCGGTGGATGTTCATCGTCGGCGTCATCCCGGCGATCGTCTACGGCTATCTCGCGCTGCGGGTGCCGGAGTCACCGCGGTACCTGCTGCTGGTCGGCAAGCGCGACGAGGCGCGCGGGGTCTTCGAGACGATCGTGCCGAAGGACGAGGTCGAGGGAGCCGTCGCCGACATCGAGAAGGCGATCGCCGAAGACAAGAAGAACGCCAACGCGACGCTGCGCGGACCGTCGTTCGGGCTGCACCCGATCGTCTGGGTCGGCATCATCCTGTCGGTGTTCCAGCAGTTCGTTGGCATCAACGTCGTCTTCTACTACTCGAACTCGCTGTGGACGGCGGTCGGGCTCGGCGATCACGCCTTCCTGCTGAGCGTGATCAGCGGAATCATCAACGTGCTGGTGACCTTCATCGCGATCGCGCTCGTCGACCGCATCGGCCGCCGCATCCTGCTGCTCATCGGCTCTGTCGGCATGGCCATCCCGCTCGGCCTGGAGGCGGTGGCGTTCAGCTTCGCCACCCTGCATGACGGCCAGCTCAGCCTGCCCACCGGATGGGCCGTCGTCTCGGTGGTGTCGGCGAACGTCTTCATCATCGCGTTCGGCGCCACCTGGGGTCCGCTCGTGTGGGTGTTGCTCGGCGAGATCTTCCCCAGCCGCATCCGCGCCCGCGCGCTCGGCGTCGCGGCCGCAGCTCAGTGGATCGCGAACTTCATCATCTCCGAGACGTTCCCGCCGCTGTCGGCGTGGTCGCTGCCATGGACGTACACGATCTACGCCGTGTTCGCCGCCCTGTCGTTCTTCTTCGTGTTCTTCCGCGTGCCCGAGACGAAGGGCGTCGCGCTCGAGCACACCGAGGACCTGTTCCTCAAGCGGCATCCCGAATTGCGCTCGACGAACTGATAGACTTTTGACCGCACCCCGCTCGTCGGGGTGACTACGCGTGCCCATCTGCCGGCGTCCGGTCGGCGGCACAACTCCCCAAGGTCCCACGCCGGCTCAGCCGGTCGCGGGCGGGAGCGTGTCGGGCACCAGGATCATCAACCTCAAGAACAAAGGAACGATCATGGCCGTCGTCACCATGCGCCAGCTGCTCGACAGCGGTGTCCACTTCGGACACCAGACCCGCCGCTGGAACCCGAAGATGAAGCGCTTCATCCTCACCGAGCGCTCCGGCTCCTACATCATCGACCTTCAGCAGTCGCTCACCTACATCGACAAGGCGTACGACTTCGTGAAGGAGACCGTCTCCCACGGCGGCAGCATCCTCTTCGTCGGCACCAAGAAGCAGGCGCAGCAGGCGATCGCCGAGCAGGCGACGCGCGTCGGCCAGCCCTACGTCAACCAGCGCTGGCTCGGCGGCCTGCTCACCAACTTCAGCACCGTCTCGAAGCGCCTCGCCCGCATGAAGGAGCTCGAGGAGCTGGACTTCGAGGGCAACACCAGCGGCTTCACCAAGAAGGAGCTGCTGATCAAGAAGCGCGAGCTCGACAAGCTGCACAAGTCGCTCGGCGGCATCCGCAACCTGACGAAGACTCCGAGCGCGATCTGGGTCGTCGACACCAAGAAGGAGCACCTCGCCATCGACGAGGCGAAGAAGCTCGGCATCCCGGTGGTCGGCATCCTCGACACGAACTGCGACCCCGACGAGGTCAACTTCCCGATCCCGGGCAACGACGACGCGATCCGCTCGGTCGCGCTGCTCACGCGCATCATCGCCGACGCCGCCGCCGAGGGCCTTATGTCCAAGCACGGTCAGACCGAGGGCGAAGAGGCCGAGCCGCTCGCCGAGTGGGAGCAGGAGCTGCTGAACGCCGGCGAGACCGACGAGGCGACGCCCGCGCAGTCGAGCGCCGAGACCGCCAAGGTCGCGGACGCCGAGCCGGCCGCCAGCGCCGAGTAAGACTCCGCACTCCGTCACACCGCTCACAACACTCACAACAGGGAGTTCCAGCAGAATGGCAACCATCAGCATCGCCGACATCAAGGCGCTGCGTGAGCAGCTCGGCACGGGCATGGTCGACACCAAGAAGGCGCTCGAGGAGGCCGACGGCGACCTCGAGAAGGCGACCGAGATCCTGCGTCTGAAGGGCGCAAAGGGCAACGCCAAGCGCGCCGACCGTTCGACGAGCGAGGGCCTCGTGGCCGCTCGCGCGAAGGGCGAAGAGGCGTGGCTCATCGAGCTCGCGTGCGAGACCGACTTCGTCGCGAAGAACGACAAGTTCATCGCGCTGGCAGACGGCGTGCTCGAGGCGATCGTCCTCGCCGACGCCAAGTCTCTGGAGGAGGCGCTCGCCGCCCCCGCCGCGACGAAGACCGTCGCCGAGGTCATCGACGACGAGGCAGCCGTCATCGGCGAGAAGATCGTGCTGCGCCGCCTGTCCTACCTGACCGGCGACGCGTTCTCGATCTATCTGCACAAGACCTCGAAGGATCTGCCGCCGCAGGTCGGCGTGGTCGTCGCGTACACCGGCTCCGACGAGGAGACGGCCCGCAGCATCGCCCAGCACATCTCGTTCGCGAACCCCGACTACCTCACGCGCGATGACGTGCCGGCCGACAAGGTCGCGGGCGAGCGCCGCATCGTCGAGGAGATCTCCCGCCAGGAGGGCAAGCCCGAGGCGATCCTTCCGAAGATCGTCGAGGGTCGCCTGGGCGCCTACTACAAGCAGGTCGCCCTGCTCGAGCAGGACTACGCGAAGGACAACTCGCAGACCGTGGCGAAGGTCGCGCAGGCCGCCGGCCTGACGCTGACCGGTTTCGCCCGCTTCAAGGTCGGCGCGTAACGCACTGAATTAGGGGTCCGGATGCTTCAGGCATCCGGACCCTTTTTCACGCCCGCGCGCGCCGCACCCCGGCACCCGATAACCTCGACAGAGCACATACCGCAGCCAGCTGCGCCAGGAAGGACGAGACCGACGAGATGGCCGACGAAAAGAAGCGCAGAGTCCTCCTGAAGCTCTCCGGCGAGGCGTTCGGCGCCGGCTCGCTCGGGGTCAACCCCGACGTGATCGCCGCACTCGCGCGTGAGATCGCCGACGCGGCTCACACCGTGGAGGTGGCGGTCGTCGTCGGCGGCGGCAACTTCTTCCGCGGTGCAGAGCTCAGCCAGCGCGGGATGGACCGCGGGCGTGCCGACTACATGGGCATGCTCGGCACGGTGATGAACGCGCTCGCGCTGCAGGACTTCCTCGAGCAGGCGGGCGCAGAGACCCGCGTGCAGTCGGCGATCGCGATGACGCAGGTCGCCGAGCCGTACATCCCGCGCCGCGCGGAGCGCCACCTTGAGAAGGGCCGCATCGTCATCTTCGGTGCGGGTGCCGGACTGCCGTACTTCTCCACCGACACCGTCGCCGCGCAGCGGGCGCTCGAGATCGGCGCCGACGCGGTGCTCGTGGCGAAGAACGGCGTCGACGGCGTCTACACCGCCGACCCGAAGCACGACCCGACGGCGACGAAGATCGACCACCTCACCTACCAGGACGCGCTGCAGCGCGGCCTGAAGGTTGTCGACTCGACAGCTTTCAGCCTGTGCATGGACAACAGGATGCCGATGCAGGTGTTCGGGATGCAGCCGGACGGCAACGTCAAGGCCGCCATCCTCGGCGAGCCGATCGGCACCCTCGTCACCCACTAGCAAGCCCAGCCCGCCGATAGAATCAGCGGGACAGTTCTACAAAGGAGCCACCGTGATCGCTGATGTCCTGTCCGACGCGACAGAACGCATGGGCAAGTCCGTCGACGCCGCGAAGGAGGACTTCTCGGAGGTGCGCACAGGGCGCGCCAACCCGTCGCTCTTCGCGCGCGTGCTGGTGGACTATTACGGCAGCCCGACCCCGCTGCAGCAGCTGGCCTCTCTGCAGGTGCCGGAGGCGCGCGTCATCCTGATCCAGCCGTTCGACAAGAGCGCCCTGAAGGAGATCGAGAAGGCGATCGTCGCCCGCGCCGACCTCGGCGTCACCCCGAACAACGACGGCAACATCATCCGCATCACGATGCCGGAGCTCACCGAAGAGCGCCGCAAGGACTATGTGAAGGTCGTGCGCGGCAAGGCGGAGGAGGCGCGCGTGTCGATCCGCAACATCCGCCGCCGCGCGAAGGACGACCTCGACGCACTCAAGAACGAGGTCGGCGAAGACGAGATCGCCCGCGGTGAGAAGGAGCTCGATGCTCTGACGAAGAAGCACGTCGACCAGATCGACGATGCTCTCACCCGCAAGGAAGCCGAACTCCTCGAGGTCTGACAGCCATGGCGCAGCGGCCCCAGGGCCCCGACTTCAAGGCGCAAGCCCAGGCCGCGCGCGCCGACTTCGAGCGACAGCTTCAGGAGGGGCGTGCGCAGTTCGACAACGCCCGCGCGCAGTTCGATGAGGTCAATGAGCGCATCCGCGCCCGCACCGGTCGCAATCTGATCCTGGCAATCCTGATCGGCCTCGGAGCAGGGGTGCTCGTCCTCGGCAGCCTGATCTTCGTCACCGAGCTGTTCATGGTGTTCGCCGCTGCCGCGATCGCCCTTGCGGTGGTCGAGCTCGGCACGGCGCTGCGCGCGAGTGGCCGCGACATCCCGCGCACGGCGAGCGTCATCGCCGCCCTCGCCGTCGTGCCGGCGTCGTATTATCTGGATGCCGAATGGCGCTGGGTCGTCACCATGGCCGGCATCGCGTTCGTCGTGCTGTGGCGGGTCGTGGAGTACGCGTGGCCCTCGCGCCGCGGCGGCGCCGACGCGCTGCTGCGCGACATCACGGCATCCATTCTTGTTTTGGCATATGTCGGCCTGCTCGCGAGCTTCGCCGTCCTGCTCGCCTCGCCCAGCGCCTCGCCTGGCGGCAAGTGGTGGCTGATCGCCGCGGTGGTCGTCGTGGTGGCGACCGACACGGGGGCGTATGCCGCAGGGCTCAACTTCGGCCGCCACAAGATGGCGCCGGAGATCAGCCCCGGAAAGACCTGGGAGGGCTTCGCCGGCGCCGGCGTCGCGGCGATCGTCGCCGGCATCCTGCTCTCCATCTTCATGATCCACGTGCCGTGGTGGTTCGGGTTCGTGCTCGGGCCCGTGCTGCTGTTCACCGCGACCATCGGAGACCTCGCCGAGTCGCTGATCAAGCGCGACATCGGCATCAAGGACATGAGCGGCTGGCTGCCGGGGCACGGGGGAGTGCTCGACCGGCTCGACTCGATCCTGCCGTCGATGGCTGCCACCTACGCGCTGTACCTGATCTTCTATCCGCTGTTCTCCTGAGTGATCCGAAACCGAGGAGCATCATGTCGAGTTTCCCCACCGTCGGCCGCGGCAAGCGCGGCTACGACCCCGAGCAGGTCGACGCCTTCCTGACGAGGGCGCGCAACGTGTTCGACGGCCGTGCGCGGGGGCTCGGTGCGATCGACATCCGCCGCACGGCGTTCGACCTCACGAAGACCGGCTACGAGCCTGACGCGGTCGACGCCGCGCTCGAGCGACTCGAGGACGTCTTCGCTGAGCGCGAGCGGCAGCAGGCTCGGGGCGAACTCGGAGAAAAGGAATGGTTCGGACGGGCCCGCGAGCTCGCGCAGGTCATCGTCAACCGCCTGGACCGCCCCGACAAGCAGCGGTTCTCGCGCACGGGGCCGCTCACGCCCGGCTACAGCACGGTGGAAGTCGATCGTTTTTCCGGCCGTCTGATCAGGTATTTCTCTGAAGGTCTGCCGATCACGGTCGATGAGGTGAGGACTGTGACCTTCCGGCCCCAGCGAGGTGGCTACAGCGAGGCGCAGGTCGACCTGCTGCTCGACTCCGTCACGGACGTGATGCTGGCCGTTCGGTGATTTTCGACGATTCGGGTTTGGCATCCGCACAGCCCACCGTTATGGTTCTGTGATCGTGGGTAGGCGAGTAGCAACCAGAACACCCGAGCCTGGCCGCCCCTTCACAACTATGCACAATTCTTTCAAGAAGAAGTCCCGGCCGATCGTGGTCCTGTTCGCCGTCGCGGCGATTGCAGGGTTCTTCATGATCAACCTGGTCAATCCGAACAGCTTTGCGACCGCCGACGCCTCTGTGCGGTTCGCACATGTCACCGACCGCTACGCAGGTCAGCAGCCGCAGGCCGTCGACATCGGCGCCGACTACCAGCCGGTGTCGGTCGAGCGCGAGCAGTACAGCGCCACCGTGTCACCGAAGCCCGCTCCCACTCCGACGCCGGCTCCGAGCGCGACGAAGGCGGCCGCGAAGCCGGTTGCCGCTGCACCGCAGGCGCCTGCCGCGTCGCCAGGCACCGCGCAGGCCTGGGCTCAGCAGTACCTCGCGTCGATGGGCATGGGCGATGACCAGTACAGCTGCCTCGCGGCGCTGTGGAACCGCGAGTCCGGCTGGAACGTGCACGCCTCCAACGCGAGCGGCGCCTACGGCATCCCGCAGGCGCTGCCCGGCAGCAAGATGGCCAGCGCCGGCCCCGACTGGCAGAACAGCTACCAGACCCAGATCACCTGGGGCATGGGCTATGTCGACGGCCGCTACGGCAACCCGTGCGGCGCATGGGCCCACTCCCAGTCGACCGGGTGGTACTGAGTCGGCGGACGGCGTGAGTCGGAGCGATAAAGTCGAGGCATGCCGCGCAGCAATCGTCCCCGGGGTCGGAAGGCCGCCGGGGACGACGCGTCTGAGCTCGACATCGAGCGGCTCATGTTCGGGTGGCGTCGCGCCGAGACCCGTCGCGGCGTGAGCTACACCGTGCAGCCGATCTCGGCGGCGAACGCGCGCAAGAGCTACGTGTGCCCCGGCTGCGGCCGCGAGATCGCCCCGGGCATCGAGCACGTCGCAGTGTGGCGCGCCGACGGCGTCCTCGGCGACGAGGCCGACCTGGCGGGCCGACGCCATTGGCACACCCACTGCTGGAGGATCGCATGACCACCGTGGAGATCCGCGGCCCGATCGAGTTGCCTGCTGTGCGCGAGGACATCGAGTTCACGACGCTCGACCGGCTGCGCCTGGTCGGCGAGCTGGCGACGCCCACCGGCGGGCATCCGATCGCCACCCTCGTCACCCTGCACCCGCTGCCGACGCACGGCGGGTTCATGGACTCGCACATCCTCCGCAAAGCGGCAGCCCGGCTGCCCGCGCTCGCCAACCTGGCCGTGCTGCGGTTCAACACGCGCGGAACCGCGTCGCCGCGCGGCACGAGCGACGGCGCCTTCGGCGATGGCGTCACCGAGCGCTTCGACCTCGAGGCGGCCGTGCGGTTCGCGCGCGAGCGGGGGCTGCCTCGGCCGTGGATCGTCGGCTGGTCGTTCGGCACAGAGGTCGCGATCAAGTACGGCCTGGCGCACGACGAGGTCGAGGGCGCGATCCTGCTCTCGCCGCCCATGAACCGCGCCACCCGCGACGACCTCGCGGCCTGGCACGGCGCCGGGAAGCGCCTCGTCGTGCTCGTGCCCGAGCATGACGACTTCCTGCGGCCGGCCGAGGCCGAGCCCGTCTTCCGCCAGGCCGTGCCGGAGGCCGAGTTCATCGCCGTGCCCGGCGGCAAGCATCTGTGGGTGGGCGAGACCCAGACCCGAACCGTGCTCACCGAGATCGTGCGCGCGGTCAACCCGGCGGCGCTACCCCTGCCCGAGACCTACGAGCTCTAGGAAGCAGCAAGCCGCTCTGCGCGCCGCAGGGGCGGCGGCGCGCAAATGGATTCAGAGCTCGTTCTGCCGCGGGATCACGACCTGCCGCACGATGAGCAGCACCGACGCGGCGAACGGAATCGCGACGAGCGCCCCGAGCACGCCGAGCAACGTGCCGCCCGCAAGGGCCGCGACGACGACGAGCGCGCCAGGGACCGAGACAGCCCGGTTCATGATGCGCGGACTGAGCAGGTATGCCTCGACCTGCATGTAGACGAGGTAGTAGATCGCTGCGACGAGGGCGGTCAGAGGCGAGCCGAGCAGCAGGCAGAGCAAACAGATCAACGCTGAGCCGGTGAGAGTTCCGACAAGGGGAACCAGAGAGAACACGAACGCGATCACCGCGAGCAGCATGGGGTACGGCGCGCGGATGATGGTCAGGAAGATCGACGACAGGATGCCGTTGACGAGCGCTAGTGACACCTGGCCGATGACGTACTTGCCGACCGAGTCCGTCACCTGCTCGGCGATGTCGATGAATCGCCTCCGCTTGCTCGCCGGGACGAGCGAATACGCGCCGCGCTTGATGTTCTTGAGGCTCGCCGCGAAGTAGATCGTGAGGATCAGAACGATCAGCACGCCGAACGCACCGGAGATGAGGCCGAGGCCGACCTGCAGCACGCCGCCGGTGATCGTGCCGAGATTGGCCTGCAGCTGATGCCACACCTGCGAGACCGCGTTGTCGACGACGCCGGGCTGGAACTGGCCCTGCAGCCACTGATACCACTGCTGGTACGTGCCCTCGTCGACGAAGTTGGTGACCGACTGGATGAGCGAGGCGCTCTGCTGCACGATCACAGGGACGATCGCCCAGATCACCCCGACCGCGACCCCCAGGATCACGACGAACACGATGACGATGGATGCCCAGCGCGGCACCCCCCGCTTCGCGAGGAATTCGATGAGGGGCTCGAGGCCGAGCGCGATGAACAGCGCAGCGCCGATGTAGGTGATGACGGTCGTCAGATTGACGATCGACGTCAGGATCAAGTACCCGAGACCGACGCCCAGGGTTCCGACGAGCCCCAGGGTGAACGCGTTCCTGATCTTCACGCGTTCAGATTATCGGGGGGTCGTCACTCACCGTGGGAGGACGAGACCTCTTCGGCCTGCGCGAGCGCGCCGCGCAGGCTCTCGAAGTAGCCGGCGACGGACTCGCGCTCGATGCGGATCTGCGAAAGGCGGTCCTCAGCGTCGTCCACGAGCTTCCGAGTGCGGTTCTCAGCATCCTCGATCATGGCCTTCGCGCGGTCCTCTGCGGCGGCGACGATCTGCGCGGCCTGTCCCTCGGCTTCCTTCCGCTTGGTGTGCACCTCCGCACGGACATCCGTCTCGATGGCCTTCGCCTCCTCGCGCGCGTCATTCGCGCGCCCCAGCGCGTCGGCGAGCTGCACGTTCGCGTCGTCGAGGAAGCGCTGCGTCTGGGCGACCGCCTCCTGGTGGCGAGCGAGGTGCTCCTTCTCGGCCTCGTCGCGGCGGGACTTCAACTCGACCTCGAGATCGATGCGCGCCTGCTCGGCGTCGTGACGCTGCTGCTCGGCCTCGGCATGCGCCGCCTGACGCAGCTTGGCGAGCTCGGTTTCGTGGTCGATGCGGCTCCGCTCGAGTCCCGTGCGGTGCTCGGAGAGCTCGGCTTCGAGCTGGGATGCCTGGGCGGCCGCGGCCTGCGCCAGATCCTGGCGCTGGGCGATGCGCTCCGCCTCGAGCTGCGCCTCGTGCTGGTTGCGGGCGTCGGCGAGCTCGCGCTCGAGCTCGGCGCGGCGCTCTGCGACCTCGGTGTCGAGGCCTGCCGATGCCTCGCGGCTCGCCTGAGCCTCCTTTGCGGCGACGGCGCGCACCTCTGCGGCCTCGCGGTCCGCATCCGACTTCGTCGCCGCGGCCTCGCGCTTGCTGGTCGCCCGCACCTCTGCCGCCTCCGTCGCGACGGCTCCGCGGATGGCCGCGGCCTCGCGCTGCGCATCCTGAAGCAACTGCTCGGCGTCGCGCTTCGCATCGGCGATGATCGAGTTCGCCTCGATCTGCGCGTCCTGCAGGGCGGAGGCGGCCTGCGCACGGCCCTCGTTCACGACCCGCTCCGCCTGATCGCTCGCCGCTGCGCGGATCTGCTCCGCTTCACGCGCGACCTGCGCCCGCAGCTTCTCCGCGTCGATGTCAGCCTGGGCGATCATGCGCGTCGACTGCTCCTCGGCGACGCGCAGCGTGTTCTCGAGCTTGGTGCCGAGGCCGGAGAAGGTCGGGCTGCCGACCTCTTCGATCTCGGCGTTCAGCTCGTCGATGCGGCCGTTCAGTCGCTTGATCTCCTTGCCGGCATCCGACGCCTGCGTGTTGGCCTTGATCAGCTCGCGGCGCAGCTCTTGCAGAGCCTTGTCGACCTCGTCCTTGTCATAGCCGCGGAAGACCTGGGTGAACTCTGACTCTTCGGGCACTGTGGGCTCTCCGGGGGATTCGAGGTGGTGCGGGGGCGGGAAGCGGCGCCGCACTGCGCCGTACCCCAGAAATGCTACAAGCCTCGCGAAGCGCGCCGAACGCCGCATTCAGGGTTCGTTCCGGGTCCGTCCAGGCGCATCGAATAGCCTGGGGTGACTTTTGGCCGCCGGTCAATATCTGCCGTGCAGGCCAGGAAGGATTCATTCGTGCGTTTCGTCATTGCCATCGCGGCGTTTCTCGCCGCCGCGATCATGATCGGCGTCGGCATCGCCCAACGGACGATCTGGGCTCCCGCCGCAAGCGCGACCGCGACCGCTGAAGTCCGTCAGGGCGCGCCCTACATCGTCATCTCCGGCTCGACCCTGAACGCCAGGGAGGGGCAGCAGACCCTCAAGGTCGCCGGCTCCTCCGCTCCGTTCGTCGCCTACGGGCGCACGGCCGACGTGCTGGCGTGGGTCGGCAAAGAGCCGTACACGCGCATCAGCTACAACGCCCAGACCGAATCGCTGACGTCGACGCTCGTGCGCGACGGCAAGAGCGGTACGGGCGGTACGTCGGATGCGACCCCGAGCCCGACCGCGACCCCGACGGCGGGTGGCACCCCGACCGCGGGCGCGTCTGAGAAGGCATCCGCCAGGACGCCCGCGTCGCTCGATCCCAAGGCGCCGAACCCCGATGGGAGCGACCTCTGGCTCGACCAGTTCACGGGTGTCAAAGCCGCGACGACCACCATGAACGTGCCGGACGGCGTCAGCGTGATCATCGCGAGCGACGGCGCCCACGCCGCCCCCGACAGCGTCTCGCTGACCTGGCCGATGGACACCCGCACGCCGTGGGCCGGGCCTCTGATCTCGCTGGGCGGCCTGGTGGCAGCAGCCGGCGTGGTGTTCTACATCCTGGCTCTCCGGCACCTGCGTCGCGGCCGTGGCCCGCGCCGCGGGGGCAGCAACGGCCGCCCGCCGCGCCTGCCGAGGCCGCCGCGTGCGCGCCGCGTGCGCGAGGTCGGGCCTGCTCCCGTCGAGACGCATGGCCGCCGTTCGCTCGGCCGTGGACTGATCGCGGTTCCCGTCGTCCTGGCAGGCGCTCTGACGCTCGCCGGCTGCTCGTCGGACTACTGGCCCGCGGTGGGCCAGTCCGAGACGCCCGTGGCGACGACGACCCCGTTGGCGACGCAGCTGCCCGGTCAGGGCAAGGACCACCCGGCGCCCGCCGTCACCGAGCCGCAGCTGCGCAACATCGTCGCGCGCATCGCGACCACGGCAAAGACCGCGGATGCCAGCATGGATGCGACCCTCGCGGCGACGCGCTTCACCGGCGCCGCGCTCACCGAACGACAGGTCAACTACCAGATCCGGCACGCGAAGCCCGGCTACGCGGCTCCTGCTGCGATCCCGCAGAACCCGAAGCTGTCGATCGTGCTGCCGCAGGCGACTGCCACGTGGCCGCGCGTGGTGAACGTGATCGTCGAGGACACGACGAACAAGAGCGCCGCCCCCCTCGACCTCACGCTCACGCAGGCGACGCCGCGCGACAACTACAAGGTCGCGTACTCGGTGACCATGCTCGGGGGTGCGAAGATCCCCGACCTGGCTCCCGCGAACATCGGCGCCACGTCGGTGCCGCCCGACTCGAAGCTGCTCTCCGTTCCGCCGAGCAAGCTCGCGCAGGACTACGCGAGCATCCTCGCGCTCGGCAAGAACAGCGACAGCGACAAGCTGTTCGATCTCGCGCACGACAGCCTCGCCAAGCAGGTCGGTGCCGAGTTCAAGGCGCAGACGATCCAGCAGATGATCGACAAGAAGTCCGCGGCCACGCTCACCTATGCGGACCAGGCGGGAACGAACGCGCCGATCGCGCTGGCGACGAACAATGCCGGCGCGCTCGTGGTCGCCAACGTGCTCGAGACGCAGACGATCAAGCCCACCGACCCGGCCGCCGAGATCACCCTCAGCGAGCCCGACGGACCCACCGCGGCCCTCACCGGCCTCACGAAGACGAGCAAGGGCTTGGAGACCGACTACGGCTACCAGCTACTGTTCTATGTGCCGCCTGCTGAGTCGAAGGAGCAGATCCGACTGCTCGGCTTCGCGCAGGCCGTGATCGGTGCGAAGGAGCTGCCGTAGTGAGTGACGAGAGGGCTGCCCAGATCTCGAGTCTGCGTGGCGCTGTGGATCTTTCCGGATTGGTGAACAGGCCCGAGCCGGCCGCCGCAGGCGCGGGGGCTTCCGCTGAGGCGTCTGGCCCCGCTCGCCTGGTCGTCGACGTCGACGACCGCACGTTCACGCAGCTGGTCGACGTCTCGCGCACCGTGCCTGTCATCGTCGACCTGTGGGCCTCGTGGGCCGAGCAGTCCACGAGGCTCTCGGCGACGCTCGTCAAGCTCGTGCGCGAATACGCGGGCCGCTTCGTGCTCGCGCGCGTCGAAGCCGAGCGCAACCCGCAGCTCGCGCAGGCGTTCCAGGCGCAGGAGGTGCCGACCGTCGCGGCGGTGATCGGCGGGCGGCCGATCGGGCTGTTCGTCGGCGAGTTGCCCGAGCCCGAGATCAGGGACGCGATCGAGCAGGTGCTCGCGTTCGCGGCCCAGAACGGCGTCACCGGCACGGTCGACGTCGACGATGCGGATGCCGGGGCCGATGCCGCCGAACCAGCCCCCGCACCGCTGCCGCCCCTTCACCAGGAGGCGTACGACGCGATCGAGCGCGGCGACTTCCAGGCTGCGATCGATGCGTACACCAAGGCGATCGCGCAGAACCCCGGCGACCATGACGCGAAGGCCGGACTCGCGCAGGTGAGCCTGCTGCACCGGCTGGAGGGCAGGACGCTCGACGAGGTGAGGGCAGCCGCGGCTGCGGCGCCCGACGATGTCGACGCTCAGCTCGACGTCGCGGACGCCGACCTCTCCGGCGGTCACGTCGAGGACGCGTTCGACCGGCTGCTGTCGCTGTTCCCGAAGCTCGACGCCGAGGGGAAGAACCGCGTGCGCGAACGCCTCGTCGAGTTCTTCGAGGTGGTCGGGGCCGAGGACGCGCGCGTCATGAAGGCGCGCGGGCGGCTGGCGAGCCTGCTGTACTAGCTGCCGGAGCCGGGCTGCATCCACGACCAGGCGCGGCGGCGCACTCGGTCGAACGGGGTCAGAGCGGCAGGCTCGGGCTCGTCGGTGTCGAAGACCGACGGCGGGACCTCGGCCATCGCCTCGAGATGGTGCTCTGAGAACTTCTGGACGGAGTCCTCAGCGGCTCTTCAAGCCGGGCCGGCCGGCACCTCGGGAACGGCCGGCGTCGGGCGCAGGAAGATCGCGCCCAGCGGCGGCAGGTTGACCTCGGCGCTGGCGGCACGACCGCCCCAGCCGCGCTCCTCCGCATGGATGCGGCCGAGGTTGCCCACTCCTGAGCCGCCGTAGCTCGCGGCATCCGTGTTCACGATCTCGTCCCAGTCGCCGGCGAACGGCAGGCCGAGTCGATAATCCTGGTGCGGCGCGCCCGAGAAGTTGAATGCGCAGACCACGGGGCCGTCCTCGCTCCAGCGCAGGAAGGCGAGCACGTTGTGCTCGGCGTCGCCCGCCTCGAGCCACTCGAAGCCGCGCGGCTCGGTGTCATAGCGCCAGAACGCCGAGTTCTCGCGGTAGATGCGGTTGAGGTCGCCGACGAGCTCGGCGACCTGGCGGTGGTCCGGGTAGTCGAGCAGATGCCAGTCGAGGCCGGTCTCGTCGTTCCACTCTGTCCACTGGCCGAACTCCTGGCCCATGAACAGCAGCTGCTTGCCCGGGTGCGCCCACATGAAGGCGAGGAAGGCGCGCAGGTTGGCGCGCTTCTGCCAGTGGTCGCCCGGCATCTTGTCGAGCAAGGAGCCCTTGCCGTGCACCACCTCGTCGTGGCTGATCGGAAGGATGAAGTTCTCGGAGTACGCGTACACCATCGCGAAGGTCATCTCGTTGTGGTGGTACGAGCGGTACGCGGGGTCGCGTTCGATGTACTGCAGCGAGTCGTGCATCCACCCCATGTTCCACTTGAAGCCGAAGCCGAGACCGCCCTGATCGGTCGGCTTCGTGACGCCGCTCCAGCTCGTCGACTCCTCGGCGATCATCATGATGCCGGGGTAGCGCTTGTACGCCGTCGCAGTCGTCTCCTGCAGGAATCCGATCGCCTCGAGATATTCGCGCCCGCCGTGGATGTTGGGCGTCCACTCGCCGTCGTTGCGGGAATAGTCGCGGTAGAGCATCGAGGCGACCGCGTCGACGCGCAGACCGTCGACGTGGAAGGTCTCGAGCCAGTAGAGCGCGTTCGCGTAGAGGAAGTTGCGCACCTCGGTGCGGCCGAAGTCGAAGACGTAGGTGCCCCAGTCCTTCTGCTCGCCGAGGCGCGGGTCGGCGTGCTCGTAGAGCGGCTGGCCATCGAATCGTGCGAGCGCCCAGTCGTCCTTCGGGAAATGGCCGGGCACCCAGTCCATGATCACGCCGATGCCCGCGCGGTGCAGCCGGTCGATGAGGTACCGCAGGTCGTCGGGGTGGCCGAAGCGGCTCGTCGCCGCGTAGTAGCCGGTCACCTGGTAGCCCCATGACGGCGCAAACGGGTGCTCGGCGAGCGGCAGGAACTCGACGTGGGTGAAGCCGAGCCAGGTGACGTACTCGATGAGCTGATCGGCGGCCTCGCGGTAAGACAGGCCGGGCCGCCACGAGCCGAAGTGCAGCTCGTAGATCGAGATCGGCTTGTCGTGATGGCTCGTGCGGCGGGCTGCGAGCCAGTCGCCGTCGCCCCACTCGTAGCGGCTCTCGCCCACCACGGAGGCCGTGGCGGGTGGCACCTCGGTGTACTGCGCGAGCGGGTCGGACTTGCGAACCCAGTCGCCCGACCTGGTGCGGATGTCGAACTTGTAGAGCGTGCCGACGTCGAGGCCTGGGACGAACAGCTCCCATAGGCCGCTGCCGCCCATCGAGCGCATCGTGTGGCCCGCGCCGTTCCACGAGTTGAAGTCGCCGACGACGCGCACGGCAGTCGCATTGGGCGCCCACACCGCGAAGGCGACGCCCTTCGTCGCGGCCGCGACGCCCCAGTGCTCGCGCACGTGCGCGCCGAGCGCGTTCCACAGCTCTTCGTGCCGACCCTGCTGGATCAGCCAGGTGTCGCCCTCGCCGAGCGTCGGGGAGAAGCGGTAGGGGTCGTCGGCCACGTAGACGCTGCCGTCGTCGTAGCGCGCCTCGATCACGTAGTCGCTCATGCCCGTGATCGACACCCCCTGCCACACGCCGTGCCCGATGTGCCCGAGCTCGACGTGCGCGCCGCTCGCGAGCACGGCGGACACCGAGCTCGCGAGCGGGCGCAGCGTGCGGATCACGGTCACCGGGTCGCTGACGCTGCCCGTGGCGATCGGATGCTGGCCGAGAACCGCGTGCGGCTCGTGATGCCGCCCCTCCGCGAGCGACTGCAGCGTCTCTTCGGCGATGCGGGGCAGGGTGACGCTGCTCATCAGCTGGGCTCCTTCACATGGAGGATGTGCACGGGCTCGTAGAACGAGTCGAGGCGGACGTAGTTGCGGGCGGACCAGTTCCAGCGCTGCCCGGTGACGAGGTCGCGCACCTCGAACTCGGCACCCGGGTCGAGGCCGAGCGCCGTGACGTCGAGGTGCACGAGCGTCTCGCGCACCGAGTGCGGGTCGACGTTCGCGACCACGATGACGGTGTCGGATCTGCCTGCGCGGCTGAACCGCGCGTCGAAGCGCTTGGAGTACACGAGCACGGCGTCGTCGTCCGAGCCGTGCAGCGTGAGGTTGCGCAGCTGGCGGAGCGCGGGGTGTGCTTTGCGGGCCTGGTTCAGCATGGTGAGGTAGGGGGCGAGCGAATCGCCCGAGGCTGCTGCGCGGCCGAAGTCCCGCGGCTTGAACTCGTACTTCTCGTTGTCGATGTACTCCTCGGCGCCCGGGCGGGCAACCGACTCGTAGAGTTCGTACCCGGAATAGACGCCCCACAGCGGCCCGGCGGTCGCGGCGATCGCTGCGCGGATCTTGAAGGCGGCCCGGCCGCCGAACTGCAGGTACTCGGTGAGGATGTCGGGCGTGTTCACGAACAGGTTCGCCCGGTAGAACGGCGCCCAGTCGCGAGAGATCGTCGTGAGGAACTCCTCGAGCTCGGCCTTCGTGTTCCGCCAGGTGAAGTACGAGTACGACTGCTGGAAGCCGGCCTTCGCCAGCGTCTGCATGACGGCCGGCCGGCTGAACGCCTCGGCGAGGAAGACCACATCCGGGTGGGCGGCGTTCACGTCGTGGATCAGCCACTCCCAGAAGCGCAGCGGCTTCGTGTGCGGGTTGTCGACGCGGAAGATCTTGATGCCCAGGCCGATCCAGTGCTCGACGATGCGGCGCACCTCGTGGCGCAGCCCGTCGTAGTCGTTGTCGAAGTTCAGCGGGTAGATGTCCTGGTACTTCTTCGGCGGGTTCTCGGCGTACGCGATCGTGCCGTCGGGCAGTGTCGTGAACCACTCGGGGTGGGTCTGGACCCACGGGTGGTCGGGGGATGCCTGCAGCGCCAGGTCGATGGCCACCTCGAGCCCGGACAGCTCGGCCTTGCCGAGGAAGTACTGGAAGTCCTCGACGGTGCCGAGCTCGGGGTGGATCGCATCGTGCCCGCCGTCAGGGCCGCCGATCGCCCACGGCGAGCCCGGGTCATCGGGGCCGGCGGTGAGCGCGTTGTTCGGGCCCTTGCGGTACGCGCGGCCGATGGGGTGGATCGGCGGCAGGTACACCACGTCGAAGCCCATCGCGGCCACCTCCGGCAGCCGCAGGGCCGCCGTGCGGAAGGTGCCGGACTGCCAGGTGCCGTCGCCGCGCCGCTTCGCGCCGATCGAGCGAGGGAAGAACTCATACCAGGCGCCGACGCCCGCGCGGGTGCGCTCGACGACGATGCGCCGCGTCTCGGACAGCGTCTGCAGCGACACCACGGGGCGCTCGGCCATGATCTGGTTCACGCGCGGCTCAGATGCCGCCGCCATGCGCGCCTCGGCCGGTGCGGCGTCGTCGCCCAGCATCCTTGCGAGATCGGTGAACATGCGCCGCTCGGCCTTCGAGCGGCGCTGGTCGGCCGCTGCGCGCTCCGCGATGATCGCGCCCTCCTGGAAGGTGACGGCGATGTCGACCCCGGCGGGGATCTTCTTCTCGGCCACGGCCCGCCAGGTGCCCCACTCGTCGGCCCAGGCCTGCATGCGGAAGCGCCATTCGCCCTCTGCGTCGAGCAGAGCGAGGACGCCCCAGCGGTCCGGGTGCTCGATACCCAACGGCTGCATGCGGTGCGCCGTCTGCTCGCCGGAGGGGGCCAGCAGCATCAGGTCGACGCCGATCAGGTCGTGGCCCTCGCGGAACGCGGTGATCTCGAACGGGACGACCTCGCCCGCGAACGCCTTGGCGGCGAACAGCCCGCCGTCGACCTCTGGGGAGGGCTCGATGAGCGGAATCCGGCCGAGGACGGGAGTGAAGGCATCCGTGTCGTTCGCCACGATGCGAACCTATCGTGTCCCCAAGTCGTCACAACCAAGAAACGTGGCGTCACTACGGTACGAGTGTGAGCGAATTCGACATGCTGGACGCAGTCAAGCCCGAAACCCCCGTGACGGCCGATGAGGCCCAGACCTCAGAGTCCCACCATGTCGGCCCGAGTTTCCAGCCGACGCATCCGCTCGCGCTCGCCCCTGTCACCTCTCCACCGCACACGGTCGACGGCTTCGTGAAGGAATTCCTCGCCGAGCTCAACACCAACGCCGGAGTGACGCTGTCCCGCTCGACGGTCAACGACCAGTACCTCTCGCTCGCACGCACTGTCCGCCACTACCTGTCCGCCAGGTGGCTCGAGAACACGCGCAAGGCGCGTGAGACGAAGGCCAAGATGGTCGGCTACCTGTCCGCCGAGTTCCTGCTCGGCCGGCAGCTCGGCAACGCGCTGCTCGCGAGCGATCTGGAGGAGATCGCGGAGCAGGCGCTCGCCGCCTGCGGGATCGACATCGCCACGCTGCGTGCGCAGGAGGTCGAGCCAGGTCTCGGCAACGGCGGCCTCGGCCGGCTGGCTGCGTGCTTCATCGACTCGCTCGCCACGATGGGCGTGCCGTGCATCGGCTACGGCATCCGCTACGAATACGGCATCTTCCGTCAGACCTTCGTCGATGGACGGCAGGTCGAGCAGCCGGATTCCTGGCTGACCCTCGGCAGCCCGTGGGAGTTCCCGCACCCCGAGCACGCGGTGCAGGTGGACTTCGGCGGCCACACGGAGACCTACGTCGACGCCGACGGAACCAGCCGCAGCCGCTGGATCCCGGCGTGGAACGTGCTCGGCATGCCGTACAACTACATGGTTCCCGGCTACCAGAACGGCCAGGTCAACACGCTGCGGCTGTGGAGTGCGCAGGCGACGCAGGCCTTCGACCTGCCGACGTTCAACAGCGGTGACTACGCCGACGCCGTGCGCGCCCAGACCTTCGCAGAGAACATCACCAAGGTGCTCTACCCCGAGGACTCGACCCCGCAGGGCAAGGAGCTGCGGCTCCAGCAGCAGTACTTCTTCGTGGCCTGCTCGATCCGCGACTTCCTCGACCGGTTCATCCTCGACGGCGACGTGACGACCCTGCCCGAGCGGGTCATCTTCCAGCTCAACGACACCCACCCGGTGATCGCGGTCCCGGAGCTGATGCGGGTGCTCGTCGACATCGAGAAGCTGGACTGGGACGAGGCGTGGGCGATCACGCAGAAGTGCTTCGCCTACACCTGCCACACGCTGCTGCCCGAGGCGCTCGAGGTGTGGTCGACGGAGCTCCTCGGCCGGCTCCTTCCCCGGCACCTTGAGATCATCTACCGCATCAACGACGAGTTCCTCGCCGAGGTGCGCGCGGCGTACCCGAACGACGAGCTGCGCGCCCGGCAGATGTCGATCATCGGCGAATACCCCGAGCGTGCGGTGCGCATGGCGTACCTCGCGACGGTCGCCGGATCGAAGGTGAACGGCGTCGCCGAGCTGCACTCGCAGCTGCTGCGCGACAAGGTGCTGCACGACTTCTCCGAGTACTGGCCGGAGAAATTCACGAACGTGACCAACGGCGTCACGCCACGGCGCTTCATCCGCCTCGCGAACCCCGGCCTGTCCGAGCTGATCACCGAGACGCTGGGGACCGGCTGGCTGACCGACCTCGAACGGCTCGAGGAGCTCGAGCCGTATGCGGAGGACGCGGGATTCCGGGACTCGTTCGTCGCCATCAAGGAGGCGAACAAGGCCAAACTGTACCGGCTGCTGCAGGCGCGCGACGGGGTCGTCCTTCCCGAGCACCACCTGCTCGACGTGATGGTGAAGCGCCTGCACGAGTACAAGCGCCAGAGTCTGAAGCTGCTGCACATCGTCAGCACCTACGAGCAGATCATCACCGGGAAGGTCGCGGCAGACGAGGTCACGCCACGCACCTTCGTGTTCGGCGCGAAGGCGGCCCCCGGGTACCGCATCGCCAAGGAGACCATCCACCTGATCAATTCGGTGGCCCAGGTCGTCAACAGCGATCCGCTGGTGAAGGACGTGCTGAAGGTCGTCTTCCCGGCCAACTACAACGTCACGCTCGCAGAGACGCTGATTCCCGCAGCCGACCTCTCCGAGCAGATCTCGCTCGCCGGCAAGGAGGCGTCGGGCACCGGCAACATGAAGCTCGCGCTCAACGGCGCCCTCACCATCGGCACCGACGACGGGGCCAACGTCGAGATCCGCAAGCTGGTCGGCGACGAGCACTTCTTCCTGTTCGGTCTCACCGAGCCGGAGGTCGCCGAGCTGCAGGCGAAGGGGTACCACGCGCACGAGTACTACGAGAGCAACCCGCAGCTCAAGGCCACCCTCGACCTGATCGCCTCAGGTCACTTCTCCGGCGGCGACCGCGGCCTGTTCGAGCCGTTGGTCTCGAACCTGCTCTATGACGACCGGTTCATGGCCCTCGCCGACTTCGAGTCCTATCTCGACGCGCAGGCGAAGGTCGACGCGTCCTACGTCGACCAGGATGCGTGGGCGCGGTCGGCGGTGCTGAACGTCGCCAGAAGCGGCTTCTTCTCGTCCGACCGCTCCATGCGCGACTACATCGACCGGATCTGGCACACGCACCCGCTCCGTTAGTCGCGCGCCGCTAGTCTGGCGATCGTGAAGGCGATCCGCAGGTTCACCGTTCGTGCCGTGATTCCGGAGGCGCTGGCGGCGCTCGACGAACTGGCCCTCAACCTGCGGTGGTCGTGGCATCGGCCGACACAGCGGCTGTTCCGCTCGATCTCGGAGGAGGCGTGGCACGCGAGTCACGACCCGATCCAGCTGCTCGGGGCGGTCGAGCCCGCGCGCCTCGAGGAGCTCGCAGCAGACCCGGCGTTCGTGCAGCAGGCGAACGACCTGCGAGACGACCTGCGCCGCTACCTCTCCGAACCCCGCTGGTACCAGGGCCTCGTCGATGCGCCGCAGTCGATCGCCTACTTCTCGGCCGAGTTCGGCGTCGCGGCCGCGCTTCCGCAGTATTCGGGCGGCCTGGGGATTCTGGCAGGCGACCACCTGAAGGCGGCATCCGATCTCGGCGTGCCGCTCATCGGCATCGGCCTGTTCTACCGCTCCGGCTACTTCCGCCAGTCGATCTCGGGCGACGGGTGGCAGCAGGAGGCCTACCCCGTGCTCGACCCCGACGGCCTGCCCCTGTCGGTGTTGCGCCGGCCGGACGGCATGGCCGCGCGCGTCTCGCTCGGCCTGCCCGACGGGCGGGCACTGGCCGCCCGCGTCTGGGTCGCCGAGGTGGGGCGCGTCAAGCTGCTGCTGCTCGACACGAACATCCGCGACAACGACGAGGAGCTGCGCTCGGTCACCGACCGTCTCTACGGCGGGGGCGGCGAGCACCGGCTGCTGCAGGAGCTGCTTCTCGGCATCGGGGGCGTCCGTGCCATCGCCCTGGCCGTCGAGCTGCTCGGCGTCGCGCAGCCGACCGTCTTCCACACCAACGAAGGGCACTCGGGCTTCCAGGGCCTCGAGCGCATCTCCAACCTGATCGGCGAGGGGCTGAGCTTCGACGAGGCGCTGCAGGTGGTGCGTGCGGGCACGGTGTTCACCACCCATACGCCCGTGCCTGCGGGCATCGACCGCTTCGAGCGCCCGCTGATCGAGCGGTATTTCGCGACGCCTGACCTGCTGCCGGGCGTCACGCTCGACCAGGTGCTCGGGCTCGCGCTCGAATCGCAGATGGGCGGCCCTGACAGCGTGTTCAACATGGCCGTCCTCGGCCTGCGCCTCGGCCAGCACGCCAACGGCGTGGCGAAATTGCACGGTCGTGTGTCGCGGGCGATGTTCCAACCGCTGTGGCCCGGCTTCGACGCGGACGAGGTGCCGATCACCTCGGTGACCAACGGCGTGCACGCACCGACGTGGGTCGACTCGAGCCTCATCGCGCTGGCCGAGGCGCATTTCGGCACCGGCGACACCACCCGGGTGGATTGGGAGAGCGATCAGGTGACGGATGCCGGGCTGTGGGCTGCCCGCAACGAGATGCGCGCGTCGACCGTCGCCGACGCGCGCCGCCGCGTGCGTGCCGCGCACGAGGCAGCGGGCGGCGTCGCGCCCGCGTGGACCGACGAGGTGCTCGACGCGAACACCCTCACCATCGGGTTCGCGCGCCGCGGCGCGAGCTACAAGCGGCTGACGTTGATGCTGCACGACAAGGAGCGGCTGGCGAAGATCCTGCTCGACCCCGAGCGTCCCGTGCAGATCGTCGTGGCGGGCAAGGCGCACCCTGCCGACGACGAGGGCAAGCGGCTCATCCAGGAGCTCTACGAGTTCGCCGAGCAGCCCGAGATCCGCGAGCACCTCGTCTTCCTGCCGAACTACGACATCACGATGGCGCAGACCCTGTACCCGGGCACCGACGTCTGGCTGAACAACCCGTTGCGCCCGATGGAGGCGTGCGGCACGAGTGGCATGAAGGCGGCGCTGAACGGCTCGCTCAACCTGTCGATCCTCGACGGCTGGTGGGACGAGTACTACGACGGCAAGAACGGGTGGGCGATCCCGTCGGCGGACTCGGCGGGGGATTCCGACGAGCGCGACGCGCTCGAGGCGGCCGCCCTCTACGACCTGATCGAGCATCAGCTCGCCCCGATGTTCTACGAGCGCAGCGAAGACGGCATCCCCGTCGCCTGGCTCGGCCGGGTGCGCTACGACCTGAAGACCCTGTCACCCGAGCTGTCGGCCGATCGCATGGTGATGCAGTACGTGCAGGAGCTGTACGCGCCCGCGCATCACTTCGCGGCGAAGCTCGACGCCCACGGCTTCGCGGCAGCCCGCGCGCTCTCCGCGTGGAAGAGGAAGGTGGTGGCCGCGTGGCCGCAGGTCGCCGTCGCGCATGTGGAGTCAGGCGGTCTCGACGCGGTGCCGCAGGTGGGCGAGGAGCTGCACCTGCGCGCGCACGTCGCGCTCGGCGCCCTCGCGCCGGCGGATGTCCGCGTCGAGGTCGTCTACGGCCGCAGCGAGTCGGCCGCCGGCGATGAGCTCACCGAGCTGCGCTCGCAGGAACTCGAGCTCGAGGGCGGCGCGCCGGCGAAAGGCGGCGCGGCGACCACCGCGTTCGGCGGCATCGTGGTGCTCGACCGAGCGGGATCGTTCGGCTACACCGTGCGCGTGCTGCCCAAGAACGAGCTGCTGGCGTCGGCGGCCGAACTCGGGCTGGTCGCATCGGCGGGCTGAGCCGGCCCGCCTACTCGAAGTCGCGTCCGCTGCAGTGGAACAGCTGCAGTGACGTGGGGCTGACGGTCACGACGTCGCCGGCTTTGAACCACGTCGTGCCGGGCTTCGGCTCTTCATCGGCGCTGTCCCAGACCAGTTCGTAGCCGTCGACGCCCTCGTGGGCGGGAAGCGTGACGGCGATCTCGGTCTCGAGCCCGTGCACGATGAGCAGGATGCGGTTGAAGTCCTCGACCTCGGGCGTCGAGGCCGCGACGTACTGCAGGGTGCGCGCCGACGGGTCCTGCCAGTCCGGCTCGTCCATCGTGTTGCCGCCCGCGTCGTACCAGTCCATCTGGCTCGACTGCGGCACGTGCTCGCCGAGCTTCGCGTAGCGCACGGGCCGCACCGCGGGGTTCGCGAGGCGCAGGCGGATCAAGTCTGCGGTGACGGCGAGCTGGCGCTCAGCATCCGCATCGCGCTCCCATGACAGCCAGGTCAGCTCGCTGTCGTGGCAGTAGGCGTTGTTGTTGCCCTGCTGCGAACGGCCGAACTCGTCGCCTGCCGTGATCATCGGCACGCCGGCCGAGAGCAGCAGGGTGCCGAGCAGGTTGCGCATCGCCTTGCGGCGGACGGCGAGGATGTCCGGGTCGGTCGTGCCGCCTTCGGCTCCGTGGTTGAACGAGCGGTTGTTGTCGGAGCCGTCGCGGTTGAACTCCCCGTTGCCGAAGTTGTGCTTGGTGTCGTACGCGACGAGGTCGGCCAGGGTGAAGCCGTCGTGCGCGGTGATGAAGTTGACCGAGGCCAGCGGCCCGCGCTCGGCGCTGAAGGTGTTCGATGAGCCGGCGAGGCGTGTGGCGAGGCCGCCGATCCCGGTGGACGGGGTGCCGTGGTCGCGCGCGTCGGCGATGTCGCGCAGCCAGAACTGGCGCATGCGGTCGCGGTAGCGGTCGTTCCACTCGGCCCAGCCTTCAGGGAAGTTGCCCGTCTGCCAGCCGCCGAGACCCACGTCCCACGGCTCGGCGATGAGCTTCACGTCCTGCAGCTGCTCGTCGTCGATGAGGCCGTTGATCAGGGGGTGGTCGCGCGTGTAGGCGCCGCTCTCGTCGCGCCCGAGGGTCGCCGCGAGGTCGAAGCGGAATCCGTCGACCTGGCACTCGTTCGCCCAGTAGCGGACGGAGTCGCGCACGAGCTCGCGCGCGACCTCCTGGCCGAAGTCGACCGTGTTGCCACAGCCGGTGACGTCGTAATACGTGCCGTCGTCGAGCTGCCGGTAGTAGCTGGAGTTGTCGATGCCGCGGAAGCTCGAGCGCGGGCCGCCGAGGCCTGCCTCTGCCGTGTGGTTGTAGACCACGTCGAGGATGACCTCGAGGCCGGCCTCATGCAGCAGCTTGACCATGCCCTTGAACTCGCGCAGCACCGCGCTCGGGCCGGCGGCCTGCGCCGCCTTGGTCGCATAGGGCGAGTGCGGCGAGAAGAAGTTGACGGTGTTGTAGCCCCAGTAGTTCGACAGGCCCTGGCGGACGAGGCGGGGCTCGGAGGCGAAGTAGTGCACGGGCAGCAGCTCGACGGCCGTCACGCCGAGCTTCGTGAGGTACTCGATCGAGGCGGGGTGGGCGAGCCCGGCGTACGTGCCGCGCAGTTCTTCCGGCACAGCCGGGTTGAGCTTCGAGAACCCGCGCAGGTGCGCCTCGTACACGATGGTGTGGTCGAGATCGCGGTGCGGCTTCTGCACGCCGCCCCAGTCGAACCGCCGGTCGACGACGACGGCGCGCCACTGGTCGGGGCGCAGCTCGCTGACGCCCTTGGCGTACGGCTCGATGAGGAAGGTCGTCGGGTCGAATGCGTTGCGCGGGCCGGCCGGTCCGTCGACGCGGATCGCATAGCGCGCGTCGGGGACGAGTCGTGCCGACGAGCCGGACCAGACGTCGTCTGCACCGCGCTCGAGCTGCACGGTCTCGGTCGCCCAGTCGGGGTCCTTGCGGTCGAACAGGACGAGTTCGACCTTCGAGGCGTTCGCGCTCCACACTCCGAGCGTTCCGCCGGCCTCGGTGGGCGTGACGCCCAGAGGGGTCGCCGAAACGGGTGCGGACATGGTGTCTAGAGTAGTGATCGTGGGCGTCTATCTTGACCACGCAGCGACGACGCCGATGCTTCCTGAGGCCATCGACGCGTACGCGCGGGCGATGAGCGAGGTCGGCAACCCGTCGTCGATCCATTCGGCGGGGCAGAACGCCCGCAGGCTGCTCGAAGAGGCGCGCGAGGCGGTGGCCGCATCGCTCGGCTGCGACCCCATCGAGGTCGTCTTCACCTCGGGCGGGACCGAGGCGGTCAACCTCGCCCTGAAGGGCGGGTTCTGGGCCGCGGCCCCCGACCGACGCCGCATCGTCGTTCCGAATGGCGAGCACCACGCCACGATCGACACGGTCGAATGGCTGGTCGCGCACGAGGGCGCGCGCGCGTCCTGGGTCGCGCTGGACGACCAGGGATTCGTCGATGCGGATGCCTGGACCGACGCGCTGCGCGGCGGCGACGTCGCCCTCGCCACCGCGCTCTGGGTCAACAACGAGGTCGGCACGATCGAGCCGGTCGCCGAGCTCGCGTCGGCTGCGGCATCCGCCGCCGTCCCGTTCCACCTCGACGCCGTCGCGGCCTACGGCCATGTGCCCATCTCGTTCCGCGCGCTGAGGGCCGCCGCACTCTCGGTGTCGGCCCACAAGATCGGCGGCCCGGCCGGCATCGGCGCCCTGGTGCTGTCGCGCACCGCGACCGTCGTTCCGACCGTGCACGGCGGCGGCCAGCAGCGCAATGTGCGCTCAGGCACGCAGGACGTCGCGGCCGCCGTCTCCTTCGCCGTCGCCGCCGAGGCCGCGGTCGCCGCGCTCGACGCCGAGCGTGCGCGGCTCACGGGTCTGCGCGACCGGCTCATCGCCGGGGTGCGGGCCGCCGTGCCCGCCGCTCGGCTTTCCGGGCCGGAGGGCGACGCGCGCGTCGCGTCGAATGCGCACTTCACGTTCCCCGGCGCGCAGGGCGACTCGCTGCTCTTCCTGCTCGACGCAGCCGGCGTCGCGGTATCGACGGGCTCGGCCTGCCAGGCGGGGATCCCCGAGCCCTCGCATGTGGTGCTCGCGATGGGGCGGCCGGCGGCCGAAGCCTCCTCTGCTCTGCGCATCACCCTCGGCAGGACGACGACGGAAGCCGATGTCGATGCCTTCCTCGCCGCGCTACCCGACGCCTACGCGCGGGCGGCGAAGGCGGGGTTCACGACTACCAGCGGCGCGTGAACGGCAGTGGCTTCCGCATGCGGATGAGCAGCAGCAGCGGGAAGACGATGTACGGCAGGTTGAAGGCGAGGAACACGCCGACGTTCGGCGTGGCCTGACCGGCAGGGCCGAACAGCTCGACGCCGAAGATCGGGATGCCGGTGAGCGCGATGATCATCGTCGCGTAGATGACGCTCGGCAACTGGATCCAGTTCCAACCGCGCACCAGCGCGAACAGCAGCACGACATAGAACACGATGTAGACGAACGCCGACGTGCCCGAGATGAACCGCAGCCAGAGCGGGTGCGCCTGGTAGAGCGGGTCGAAGTTGCTCGCGTACCAGAAGTTCCAGCGCACGAGGATGTTCGGCGAGTCGGCCACCTGATCCAGGCCGAGCCCCTCGACCGAGTCGCTGATGATGCTCGTCACGATGAACACGGCGAACACCACCAGGAAGAGGAAGTCGATGGGGCGCTGCGTGATCGGGAGGTTTGTCGTGCGGGTCGCTGAGCCTGCTGCGGGAGACGTCACGATGTAGAAAATTACCCCCGAATGGCGCGGACGGAGCTCGTTGCCAGCGGCATTTCGTACGCTGGTGTCATGCGTGTTCTTGCGGCGATGAGTGGCGGGGTCGACTCCTCGGTGGCTGCTGCGCGCGCGAAAGACGCCGGCCACGAGGTCGTGGGTGTGCACCTCGCACTGTCACGCATGCCAGGAACGCTGCGCACCGGCTCGCGCGGATGCTGCACGATCGAGGACGCGATGGATGCCCGGCGCGTCGCCGACCTGATCGGCATCCCGTTCTACGTGTGGGACTTCTCTGAGCGGTTCAAGGCGGACGTCGTCGACGACTTCGTCGCCGAGTACCAGGCTGGTCGCACTCCAAACCCGTGCATGCGCTGCAACGAGCGCATCAAGTTCGCCGCGCTGCTCGAGAAGGCGCTGGCGCTCGGCTTCGACGCGCTCGTTACAGGCCACTACGCGACGGTGCTGACGGATGCCGCGGGAAATCGCGAGCTGCACCGGGCCGCCGCCTGGGCGAAAGACCAGTCCTATGTGCTCGGCGTGCTGAACTCGGAGCAGCTCGCGCACGCGATGTTCCCGCTCGGCGCCACGCCGTCGAAGGCCGAGGTGCGCGCAGAGGCAGAGGCGCGCGGGTTCGTGACCGCGCAGAAGCCGGACTCGTACGACATCTGCTTCATCCCCGACGGTGACACGCGCGGCTGGCTCGCCGAGCACGTCGGCATCTCGAACGGCGCGATCGTCGACCGCTCGGGCGACATCGTCGGGACGCATGCCGGGGCGCAGGGGTACACCGTCGGCCAGCGCCGCGGGCTGAACCTCACGGTGCCGGCGCCCGACGGGCGGCCGCGGTTCGTGCTCGAGGTGAAGCCGCAGACGAACGAGGTCGTCGTCGGCCCGAAGGAGGCGCTCGACATCGCCGAGCTCGCCGGGGCGCGCTTCACGTGGGCGGGGCTCGCGCCGCAGCATCCGTCGACGCCGTTCGACTGCGAGGTGCAGATCCGCGCGCATGCCGACCCCGTGCCCGCGGTCGCCGTCGTGCGCGACGGAGAGCTCGTGATCACGCCCGCGTCGCCGATCAACGGCGTCGCGCCGGGGCAGACCGCGGTCGTCTACGTCGGCACGCGCGTGCTCGGCCAGGCGACGATCGACCGCACGGTCGCTGCGGTTCCGGCGAGCGTGTAGCGGCCGCGTCAACGCCCTGCCGGTGTCGGCGGCCCTCGGTAGCCTGTGAGCGTGGCAGAAGTGACGCAGCAGCAGGCCGCGGCCGAGGTCGCCGAGCTGACCGACCGCATCAACGGGGCGCGCGAGTCGTACTACGGCGAAGACGCGTCACTCGTCGACGACGCCACCTATGACGGGTGGATGCACCGGTTGGAGGAGCTCGAGCGGCTGTTCCCCGAGCTCGCCAGCCAGGACTCGCCGACGCAGACGGTCGGGGCTGCGGAAGAGACGGGGCTCGACACGATCGAGCACGCCGAGCGCATGCTCAGCCTCGACAACGTGTTCTCGATCGACGAGCTGAGCGAGTGGTGCGCGAAAGCCGAGGAGCTCGCGGGGCGGAAGGTCGAGTGGCTCACCGAGCTCAAGATCGACGGGCTCGCGATCAACCTGCGCTACGAGAACGGCGTGCTGACGTCGGCCGCGACGCGCGGCGACGGGCGCATCGGCGAGATCGTGACCGGCAACGCGCTGAAGCTTGCCGACATCCCCGAGCGGCTGGCCGGAACGGGGCATCCCGCGCTCGTCGAGGTGCGGGGCGAGGTGTTCATCCCCGTCGCCGCGTTCGAGAAGCTCAACGAGCTGCAGGCCGAGCTGCGCGAGCGCTACATCGCCGAGCTGCAGGAGCGGCATGAGGCGCGGCGCTCAGGGCAGCCCTTCGACGCCGAGAAGGCGAAGACGTCAGCAGGGCGGCGGTTCCCGGCCTTCGCGAACCCGCGCAACGCGGCGAGCGGCGGGCTGCGCCAGCAGCTGGACAAGAAGAAGACGGCGCTCGAGCGCGAGGCATCCATCGCCCGTCTCGAATCGCTGCGCCTGTTTGTGCACGGCATCGGCGCGTGGCCGGACCCGCCCGTCTCCGCCCAGAGCGAGGTCTACGACCTGCTGAAGTCGTGGGGGCTGCCGACCAGCCCGTACTACGAGGTGTTCCCGTCCGTCGATGGCGTCGTCGGCTTCGTCGAGAAGTACGGCGCCGAGCGGCACTCGGTGCTCCACGAGCTCGACGGCATCGTCGTGAAGGTCGACGAGCTGGCCTTGCATGACGAGATGGGCGCGACGAGTCGCGCGCCGCGCTGGGCCATCGCGTTCAAGTACCCGCCCGAGGAAGTGCAGACGAAGCTGCTCGACATCGTCGTGTCCGTCGGCCGCACCGGGCGAGCGACGCCGTTCGCCGTCATGGAGCCTGCGCACGTCGCCGGCTCGGTCGTGCGGCAGGCGACGCTGCACAACCAAGACGTCGTCAAGGCCAAGGGCGTGCTGATCGGCGACACGGTCGTGCTGCGCAAGGCGGGCGACGTGATCCCCGAGGTGCTCGGGCCTGTCATCGAGAAGCGCGACGGCACCGAGCGCGAGTTCGTGATGCCCGAGCGCTGCCCTGAGTGCGGCACCCCGCTCGCGCCAGCCCGTGAAGGCGACATCGACCTGCGCTGCCCGAACGCCCGCTCCTGCCCTGCGCAGGTGCGGGGCAGGGTCGAGCATGTCGGCTCGCGGGGCGCGCTCGACATCGAAGGACTGGGTGAGGTCGGGGCTGCTGCACTCACCGAGGCGACGGCGGGGCGCCCTGCTCTGCTCGCGACCGAGGCCGGGCTGTTCGACGTGACCGTCGCCGACCTGTTCCCGATCCGTGCGCTGGTGCGCGACGTCGAGACCGGCGAGCCGCGGCTGCTCGACGACGGCAGCTACGACTACCGCACGCCGTTCCAGCGGCGACGGAAGAAGACCGGGAAAGACTCCGACGGGCTGTTCGACCCGGCGGCCGACGGCTTCGCCGGCGACGAGGAAGCGGTGCCGTCGAAGGCCGCGGAGGAGCTGATCGCCGAGCTCGAGAAGGCGAAGACGAAGGACCTGTGGCGGATGCTGGTGGCGCTCAACATCCGCAACGTCGGCCCTGTCGCGGCGCGGGCTCTCGCGGGGTACTTCGGGTCGCTCGAGGCGATCCGTGCGGCATCCGTCGAGCAGCTCGCGGAGGTCGCAGGTGTCGGGCCGATCATCGCCGGGTCACTGACCGAATGGTTCGAGGTCGACTGGCATCGCGAGATCGTCGAGCGCTGGGCTGCGGCCGGTGTGCGGTTCGCGATTCCGGGCCACCCCGGCCCGGGCGCCGCTGAGGAGACCGGGGGAGTCCTGTCGGGACTCACCGTCGTCGCCACCGGCTCACTCGAGGGCTTCTCACGCGAGGGGGCGAACGAGGCGATCATCGCCGCGGGCGGAAAGGCCGCCTCGAGCGTGTCGAAGAAGACCGACTACGTCGCGGCCGGCCCCGGTGCGGGCTCGAAGCTCGCGAAGGCCGAAGAGCTGGGCATCCCGATTCTGGATGCCGCGCAGTTCGCGATCCTCGTGACGCAGGGGCCTGACGGGCTGAATCTCACTTCATGATACTTTCATGACATGGCGATTCTGCAGGTGAAGAGCATGCCCGATGAGCTGTACGCAGGGTTACAGACGAGGGCGAAAGCGCAGGGAATGAGCATGTCCGAGTATGTGGTGCGCGTGCTGCGCAAGGATCTCTCGCGACCCACGACGAGTGAGTGGCTCTCTCAGGTCGAAGAGCGTCTCGAAGGCGAGCCTCTTCGTGACATCGATGTCGTCACCGCTCTGGATGGCGTGCGTGCGGAGTTCGGCTCGTTCGAGCGGCCCGGCGAGTGATCGCGGTCGTGGACGCGAGCATCGTGGTCGACGCGATAACGCCGTCAAGACGCTCGGCTGCGGCGCGTGCTCTGCTAGCCGATTACGACGAGTGGGTCGCGCCCGCGCTGATCGATGCCGAAGTCATCTCCGCCCTCGCCCGGTTGGAGCGGGCGGGGCAGATCAGCGAGAAGATCGCTGGTGAGGCTGTTGCGGACTGGGCCCGGCTCAATGTCGAGCGGGTCGATGGCGCGGCGCTCGTGTTGGGCGCGTGGCGGCTTCGTAAGGCCGTCAGTTCGACGGATGCGTTCTACGTAGCCCTCGCGCAGAGCCTGAATTGCCCGCTAATCGCCAGCGACCGCAGACTCGCTCGCGCGCCGATCCGCGGAATATCAACGATTTCCCCCGTGTGAGGCGTGCGATAGTCCACTGGCATTTAGTGGGCTAATTAGACTTGCCCTGTAACCCGCCCGCACATCTGACGGAGCCGCATGTCTGAAATCAGCACCGATCTGGTGCGCCACCTCGCCGGGCTCGCCCGCATCGACCTGTCCGAGGCCGAGGTCGAGAGCCTCACCGGCGAGCTCGCGCAGATCGTCGAGAGCATCGCCAAGGTGAGCGAGGTCGCGACCCCCGACGTCGTCGCGACGAGCCACCCGATCCCGCTGTCGAACGTCTTCCGCGACGACGAGGTGCGGCCGTCGCTCACCGTCGAGCAGGCACTCTCCGGCGCCCCCGAGCGTGAGGGCGACCGTTTCAAGGTCGCGTCGATCCTGGACGAGGAGCAGTAGAGCGGATGTCTGTGCCGATCCAATCCGAACTGATCCGCCTTTCCGCCGCCGAGCTGGCGGCGAAGCTCTCGGCGCGAGAGATCTCGAGCGTCGAGGCCACGCAGGCGCACCTCGACCGCATTGCGGCTGTCGATGGGGACATCCACGCCTTCCTGCACGTCTCCGACCACGCGCTCGAGACCGCGAACCGCATCGACGAGCGTCGCGCTGCCGGCGAACAGCTCGGCGAGCTGGCCGGTGTGCCCGTCGCCATCAAGGATGTGCTCGCCACCGAGGACATGCCGTCGACCTCGGGGTCGAAGATCCTCGAGGGCTGGCGGCCGCCCTACGACGCGACGGTCGTCGCGCGACTGCGCGGCGCCGACCTCGTGCCCCTCGGCAAGACCAACATGGACGAGTTCGCGATGGGCTCCTCCACCGAGCATTCGGCCTATGGCCCTACCCATAACCCGTGGGACCTGAGCCGCACGCCCGGCGGCTCCGGCGGCGGGTCGTCGGCTGCCGTGTCGGCGTTCGAGGCGCCGTTCGCGCTGGGAAGCGACACCGGCGGAAGCATCCGCCAGCCTGCGGCCGTCACCGGCTCTGTCGGGGTCAAGCCGACCTACGGCGGCGTGAGCCGCTACGGCGCCATCGCTCTCGCGAGCTCCCTCGACCAGGTCGGCCCCGTGAGCCGCACGGTGCTCGACGCGGCGCTGCTGCACGACGTCATCGGTGGGCACGACCCGCTCGACTCGACATCGCTCACCGACGCATGGCCGTCGATGGCCGCCGCCGCGCGCCGCGGCGCGACCGGTGAGGGGCTGAAGGGTCTCAAAGTCGCCGTCGTGAAGGAGCTCTCGGGCGAGTCCGGTGGCTTCCAGGCCGGCGTCAAGCAGCGTTTCGACGAGACCGTCGCGGCGCTCACCGCAGCCGGCGCCGAGGTCATCGAGGTCGCTGCCCCGAGCTTCGAGTACGCGGTCGCCGCCTACTATCTGATCCTCCCTGCCGAGGCCTCCAGCAACCTGGCCCGCATGGACTCGGTGCGCTTCGGTCTGCGCGTGCAGCCGGAACGCGGGCCTGTCACCGTCGAGCGGGTCATGAGCGCCACCCGCGACGCGGGCTTCGGCGCCGAGGTGAAGCGCCGCATCATCCTCGGCACCTACGCGCTCAGCGCCGGCTACTACGACGCCTATTACGGCAGCGCGCAGAAGGTGCGCACGCTGATCCAGCAGGACTTCGCGAAAGCCTTCGCCCAGGCCGACGTGCTGATCAGCCCTGCCGCGCCGACGACCGCGTTCGAGCTCGGCACTCTCGTGGGCGACCCGCTCGCGATGTACCTGAACGACGTCACGACGATCCCCGCGAATCTGGCGGGCATCCCCGGCATGGCGATCCCCATGGGCCTGGCGCCCGAAGACGGACTGCCGGTCGGGCTGCAGCTGCTCGCACCGGCCCACGAGGACGCGCGGCTCTATGAGGTCGGCGCCGCCATCGAGACACTGCTGACGGATGCCTGGGGGCACAGCCTGCTCAGCCAAGCACCGCTACTTACGGAGGTCGCCCGCTGATGGCGAAGGACAAGCTTCTCGACTTCGACACGGCGATCGAGCTCTACGAGCCGGTCCTTGGCTTCGAGGTGCACGTCGAGCTGAACACCAAGACGAAGATGTTCTGCGGCTGCGCGAACGCCTTCGGACAGGGCGCGAACACCAACACCTGCCCGACTTGCCTGGGGCTGCCCGGCGGCCTGCCGCAGGTCAACAAGAAGGCGATAGAGTCCAGCATCCGTCTCGGTCTCGCCCTCGGGTGCGAGATCGCCGAGAACTGCCGCTTCGCACGCAAGCAGTACTTCTACCCCGACCTCGCGAAGGACTTCCAGACCTCGCAGTACGACGAGCCGATCGCCTTCGACGGCTCGGTCACGGTCGAGCTCGAGTCGGGCCGCGAGCTCACCGTGCTCATCGAGCGCGCCCACATGGAGGAGGACGCGGGCAAGCTGACGCACGTCGGCGGGGCCACCGGTCGCATCCAGGGCGCCGACCACTCGCTGGTCGACTTCAACCGCGGCGGCGTGCCACTGGTCGAGATCGTCACGAAGATCATCGAGGGCGCTGAAGGCGACGCCCCCGAAGTCGGCCGCGCCTACGTCGGTGCGATCCGCGACATCGTGCGCTCGCTCGGCGTCTCGAACGCGCGCATGGAGGAGGGCAACATCCGCTGCGACGCGAACGTGTCGCTGCGCCGCCGCGGCGAGACGAAGCTCGGCACCCGCACCGAGACGAAGAACGTCAACTCCCTGCGCTCGGTCGAGCGTGCGGTGCGCTACGAGATCCAGCGCCAGGCGGCGATCCTCGAGGCCGGCGGCTCGATCACGCAGGAGACGCGGCACTGGCACGAGGACACCGGTGCGACGAGCGCCGGCCGCCCGAAGTCAGATGCCGACGACTACCGCTACTTCCCTGAGCCCGACCTCGTTCCGGTGGCTCCGAGCCGCGAGTGGGTCGAAGAGCTGCGCGGCACGCTGCCCGAGCCGCCCGCCGCGCGGCGTGCCCGCCTGCGCGAGGCGTGGGGCTTCACGAAGCTCGAGTTCCAGGACGTCGTCAACGGCGGCCTGCTCGACGTCGTCGAAGAGACGGTGTCCGCCGGGGCGTCCGCTGCCGACGCGCGCAAGTGGTGGACCGGTGAGCTGACGCGCATCGCGAACGCTCAGAGCGTCGCGGTCGAGACGCTCGTCACCCCGTCCGACGTCGCCCAGCTCTCGGCGCTCATCGCGAGCGGCGACCTGACGGACCGCCTGGCCCGTCAGGTGCTCGAGGGTGTCGTCGCAGGCGAGGGGTCGCCCGCAGAGGTCGTCGAGAAGCGCGGCCTCAAGGTCGTCTCTGACGACGGTGCGCTCATCGCCGCGATCGACGAGGCGCTGGCAGCCCAGCCCGACGTGCTCGCCAAGATCAAGGACGGCAAGGTGCAGGCCGCGGGTGCGGTCATCGGCGCGGTCATGAAGGCGATGAAGGGCCAGGCGGATGCCGCACGGGTCCGCGAGCTCGTGCTGGAGCGCGCCGCGCAGTAGGCAGGCCGAACTCGACTTCGGGTCGGCGGGTCGACTGCAGATCTCGGACCCGCAGCCGGGTTTCGGCCTCGTCGCGCCGGACAGGACGGCAGCCGGCATCAGCCAGTCGATCATGATCTACGTCCCCGATGTGGACACCACGATCGCCCGCGCCTCCGAACTGGGTGCCGAGGTCAAAGAGCAGCCCAGCGATTTCGTCTCAGGCGACCGTTTCGGCGCCTTCGTGGACCCGTTCGGCCGGCGCTGGGCTGTGATGACCCGGGTCGAGGACGTGAGCCCGGAGGAATCGGCGCAGCGCGTCGACGCATGGTGGGCGTCGATTTCCGCGCCGGTGTCGAAACAGGAGTGACTGCTCCGACCCTGATGTGACAGCGTTGCTGAGCAGCAGGGGAGGGACCGTGGTGGACGGGCGGATCGACACGATCTTCGACGCGAATGTGCGCGCCGTGATCCCGCTTGTGACCGCCGCTCTGGTGCGTCGCTACGGCGGCCTCGCCGACTGCGAGGACGCCGTGCAGGAGGCCCTGCTCGAGGCATCCGTCAGCTGGCCCAAGACCGGGGTCCCGCGTGACCCGCGCGCCTGGCTGCTCACCGTGGCGCGCCGCCGCTACATCGACGCGGTGCGCTCGGATGCCGCGCGACAGGCCCGTGAAGAGCGCGACGCCGCCCTCGCGCCGCCCGGCTCCGCACCCACCATGCACGACGACTCGCTCGCCCTGCTGGTGCTGTGCTGCCACCCCGCGCTGCAGCCCACCTCGCGCGTCGCGCTCACCCTGCGGGCGGTGTGCGGGCTCACGACCGCGCAGATCGCCGCCGCCTTCTATGGAACCGAAGCGACGATGGCCCAGCGCATCACGCGTGCCAAGCGGGCGATCGACGAGGCCGGGCGCAGCTTCGGCGAGTTGACCGCGGGGATGCTCGCCGAGCGCGCCGAGTCGGTGCGCACCGCCCTTTACCTGATGTTCAACGAGGGCTACGCGCCCTCCGGCGGCGAGTTGCCGGTGCATGGCGAGCTCATCGGTGAGTCGATCAGGCTCACCCGAATGCTGCACGCCGCGCTGCCCGCCGACAGCGAGACCACCGCGCTGCTCGCGCTCATGCTGCTGACGGATGCCAGGACCGAGGCGCGTACCGACCCATCAGGTCTCCCTATCGCACTGCCCGACCAGGACCGTTCGCGGTGGGACCCCGCCAAACTCGGCGAAGGGCGCGCCCTCGCCGCCCAAGCGCTGACCGAAGGCCCGGCGACACCGCTGTCGATCCAGGCCGCCGTCGGCGCCGTGCACGCGGCTGCGACCGACGCCGACGCGACCGACTGGGACCAGATCCTCGGCCTGTACGACGTGCTCGTCACGCTGCAGCCGGGTCCGGCCGCAGCGCTCGGGCGAGCGGTCGCGGTCGGCATGGCGCACGGGCCGCTCGCGGGCCTCGCCGAGCTGGCGCTCCTCGACGGTGACGAGCGGCTGGCACGCGGGCACCGCCTGCTGTCGGTCAGGGCCGGCCTGCTCGAGCGCGCCGGAGCCTTCGATGAGGCCGAGAAGACATATGCCGAAGCGGGCATGAAAGCGTCCAATGCCGCAGAGCGGCGATGGCTCGAAGCGCAATCGGATCGACTGAAAGGACCGGCCCAGCATCCGACTGCTCGAATCGGGCGCGTGCTCGTCGTGCCCGCCCTGGCCGACCCCGAAGGAGAGGAAGAGAAATGAGCGACACCACCCAGCAGTACCTGCTGCTGTTCACCGACGCCCCGGACGCCGAGCCGTACAGCCAGGAGGCCGACGACATCTTCGAATGGCTCACAGCGGTCGAGTCGCACCGCATCTTCGGCGAGCGGCTCACGCCGCGCGAGGATGCCCGCCTCGTCACCAAGCGCCAGGGCGAGGTCTTCGTCACCGACGCGCCGGCAGCCGAGTTCAAGGAGTGGTTCTCCGGCTTCGATCTGATCAGCGCGGCGAGCCTCGACGAGGCCGTCGAGATCGGCTCACGGCATCCCTGCGCCCGCTTCGGCCGAGTGCTCGTGCTGCCCCTGATGGGCGCCGTGCAGTCGGGCGCGCTGCTCGATCAGACGATCCAGGCCCGGGCGGCAGCCGCGGGGGTGACCGCATGAGCGAGCGGGACGAGCGGAGGCCGTTTCTCTTCCTGTGGACGAGCGACGCCGGCGGCGAACCCGAGCAGCCGGGCGACCCCGGCATCCATGAATGGCTCGCCGAGGGTGACGCCACGGGTGCGTGGCAGCTGGGCGACCCCGTCGCCGGTGCGACCGAGGCGCGCTCGGTCGTCCGCCGCGGCGCCGAGGTGGTCGTCACCGACGGCCCGTTCCCCGAGTTCAAGGAATGGTTCTACGGCTTCGACGTGGTGCTCGCGCGCAACATCGACGAGGCGGTCGACTATGCGTCGAAGCATCCGCTCGCCCGCCATGGCCGCGCCTACGTGCTGCCGACCGTCGCTCTGGAGGGGTGAGCGGGGCGGCGACGTGGAAGACTCGAAGGCGTGCCGACGCTCGATGCCGACCTCATCGCCGCCCTGAGGGCAGACCTCGCCGCAGCCGACTTCACGGTCGACACCGTGCGCGGCCTGTGGTCGGAATCCGCCGGGGGAGCGCTCACCCGATCGCGCCGCGTGCCGGCGCAGCGGGAGCTCGCGGCGCAGCGCGAGACGGGCGAGCTCCCGCCGGCCGGCACTCTCGCCTGGCTGTTCGTGCTCGGCTTGCCCACGACCGGCACCGAGCTCGATGCGGCGCTCCCCGAGCTGGCCGCAGACGGCGCGGCAGCACTCGGCCTCGTCGAGCTCGACGACTCCCATCCGGCATCCGACGTCATCACGCCCCTCGTCGATCTGCGGCCGTATGCGTTCGCCGACGCCCGCGGTGCGGCCGAATGGTGGATCGCCAGCGATCTCGGTGAGCTCGCGCTCGGTCACGCGCTGGGCGCCGATCACGTGCTCGGGGTCGGCGGGGCGTCCACCACGCTGTCGAGCCTGATCATCGGCCGCAGCGTCGACCGGGTGCTCGACCTCGGAGCCGGCTGCGGCATCCAGGCACTGCATGCCGCGCGGCATGCCCGGCACGTCATCGCGACCGACATCTCCGCGCGCGCCCTGGAGTATGCGGCGTTCAACGCCCGGCTCAACGGCATCGAGCACATCGAGTTCCGCCTCGGCAGCCTGTTCGAGCCGGTCGCCGGCGAGCTCTTCGACCAGATCGTCAGCAACCCGCCGTTCGTGATCACCCCGCGCATCGCCGACGTGCCGGAGTACGAGTACCGCGACGGCGGCTTCCGGGGCGACGAGCTCGTGCAGCGTGTGATCGCCGGCGTGCGCGACCACCTCGTGCCGGGCGGCGTCGCGCAGCTGCTCGGCAACTGGGAGTACCACGAGGGCGCCGACGGTCTCGATCGCGTCCGCGGGTGGGCGGCAGGGCTCGACGCCTGGGTCGTCGAACGCGAGCTGCAGGACGCGCCGCGCTATGCCGAGACCTGGATTCGCGACGGCGGAACGCGAGCGGGCGACCCCGAGTACGACCGGTGGTACGCCGAGTGGCTCGACGACTTCACGGCGCGCGGCGTCGAGTACGTCGGATTCGGCTATCTCACGCTCCGTGCGCCCGCGGCGGGCGCGGCCCCGACTCTGGCCCGCTTCGAGCAGGTCGAGACGAGCGGCACCAACCCGGCGGGCATCGGCGAGCACGTCGCGCAGGCGCTCACGGCTCACGATGCGATGAGCAGGCTGACGGATGCCGCGCTCGCCGAGCTGCGGCTGAAAGCCGCCGGCGACGTGACGGAAGAACGACACTCGTGGCCGGGTGACGAAGCTCCGATCGTGATCACGCTGCATCAGGGCGCGGGATTCGGCCGTGCGCTGCAGGTCGACCCCGCGCTGTCAGGGCTCGTCGGCGCGTGCGACGGCGAGCTCACCGTCGGTCAGATCGCCGATGCGATCGCAGCGCTGTTCGAGGTCGACGAATGCGAACTGCGCGCCGATCTGCTTCCCCGCGTGCGCGAGCTGCTCTTCACCGGCTTTCTCGAACTGGCGTAAGGAAGAATCGTCATCATGACAGCACCCGCGCGCCAGGCATCCGCACCCGCACCAGACCAGAGCCGCTGGGTGCTGCTGTCCGCTGTGCTCGACTTCGTGCTCGTCGTGCTGTTCACCGTGATCGGGCGTGTGAGTCACGGTGAGGGGCTGGGCTTCGCCGGCGTCGCGCAGACCGCATGGCCGTTCCTCACCGGCACGCTGCTCGCGTGGCTCGTGTTCGGGGCGTGGCGCCGGCCGCTCGCGGTCGTGCGCACCGGCATCCCGGTGTGGCTGCTGACCGTGATCGTCGGAATGCTGCTGCGCGTCGTGTCGGGCCAGGGCATCGCCGTGAGCTTCGTGATCGTCGCGACCATCGTGCTCGGCGTGTTCCTGCTGGGATGGCGGGCGATCGTCGCGCCGATCGCACGGCGCTCCGCCCGCCGCGCCTAGGAGGTTCCGAGACCCACGACGAGGTTGATCGTCGAGGCGAGGATCACCGTGCCGAAGAGGTACGACAGCAGCGTGTGCCGCAGCACGATGCGGCGCAGGCGCACGGTCCTCACGGCCGTGTCGGAGATCTGGTAGGTCATCCCGAGGTCGAATGAGACGTAGGCGAAGTCGCTGAACACGGGTGTGTCGTCGGTGCTGCCGTCCTGCGTGGGGAAGTCGATGCCGCCGGGCGGGTCCTTGTAGAACTCGCGGGCATAGCGCTGGGCGTACAGGGTGTGGATGAGGAACCACGAGAGCGCGACGCTGAGCACCGAGACTCCGCCGATCGCGGCACGCTGCCCGACCGGGTCGTGTGCGGCGCGGATCAGGATGAGGGCGACGGCCGCGAGCGACACCACTGCCGCGCCGATGATGAGCAGGTCGCTGATGACGATGCCCGGGTCCTCACGGGTCGCGTGCGATCGCATGCCGTCAGGGTCGAGCGGCCAGAGGTGGATCCACACCCAGGCCACGTATGTCGTGCTCGCGACGATCCATCCCACGACTCCCGCGTACCACCACGACGAGACGAGGCCCGTGACCACGGCCGCGACCACCCCAGCGGCGAGCATCACAAGGATGCGCTTGAGGGCGAGACGGCTCGGCTCATCGTCGGACCCGCTGTCGGAAGAACTCACCCCACAAGGCTTGCATGCGTCTTACGCTCGAGGCATGACAGACACGGATGTCCCGGCCCGTTCCCTCACCGTCGAGTGGGACGATCCGGCGCCGGCCGCCGCGCAGATCCCGTCGCTCACCGGTCTCGACTACATCAAGGGGCTGGCCGACGGCACCTTTCCGCCGCCGCCGATCGCGAAGCTGATGGGCTTCACCGTCGCCGAGGTCGAGCAGGGTCGTGTCGTCTTCGAGTGCGAGCCGGGCGAGCAGCACTACAACCCGATCGGCACGGTGCACGGCGGCCTCGCGTGCACCCTGCTCGACTCGGCGATCGGGTGCGCGGCTCAGACCACTCTGCAGCAGGGCCAGGGCTATACGTCCATCGACATCACCGTCAGCTACCTGCGGCCGATCCTCGCGAGCAGCGGCACGCTGCGCTGCGAGGGGGTCGTCACGAAGCCGGGTTCGCGCGTCGCATTCGCGGAAGGGCGCCTCACCGACGGCGCGGGCCGCCTGGTCGCCACGGCGACCTCAAGCCTTCTGGTCTTCGCCATGCAGTAGCTGCTCGCGCACCTTCTTGCGCAGCACCTTGCCGATCATGTTCCGCGGCAGCTCGTCCAGTCGCACGATCTCCCGCGGCACCTTGTAGGGCGTCAGGTTCTCGCGCAGCGTGGCGCGCATCGCCTCGGGGTCGAACGGCGCCCCCGGCTGCATGACGACCGCGACGACGATCTTCTCGCCCGAGTGCGGGTCAGGAATCCCGACCGCGGCGGCGTCCTGCACGCCGTCGAGCGCGACGACCGCCTCTTCGACCTCGCTCGGCGCCACGTTGAAGCCGCCCGTGATGATGAGCTCCTTGATGCGGTCGACGATCTCGAAGAACCCGCGCTCGTCGACCTTCGCGATGTCTCCTGTGCGGAACCAGCCGTCCTCCAGCACCGCCGCGGTCTCGCCGGGGCGCTTCCAGTAGCCCGAGAACACCTGCGGGCCGCGCACGAGCAGTTCGCCGGGCTCGCCCGTCGGCTGCTCGGTCTCGTGGTCGTCGCGCGACACGATCTTCGCCTCGGTGCTGGAGACCGGCAGGCCGATGCTGCCCGCGTGACGCTCGTCGGTGATCGGGTTGATCATCAGGATCGGGCTGGTCTCGCTCAATCCGTAGCCCTCGATGAGCACGCCGCCGGTCGCGGCCTCCCACTTCGCGATCAGCGAGGTGTCGAGCGCCATGCCGCCCGAGACGCCGACCCTGACGCCCCGGAGCGACACCTTCTTCTCGGCCGCGCGCTTCAGCAGCCGGTCGATGATCGGCGGCACGGCCGGCAGATAGGTCGCCGGATGCTTCTTGTGCGCCGCGAGAACGAGGTCGGGGTCGAACGCGGGGAACAGCACGAGCCTGGCGGCCATCGACATGGCGAAGGTGAGGCCGAGGGTCAGCCCGTAGGCGTGGAACACCGGGAGCATGGCGTATACGACGACCCCGCTGCCGCGCTTCACATCCGGAATCCATGCCTGGCACTGCAGCGTGTTCGAGATCAGATTCGCGTGCGTAAGCAGCGCGCCCTTGGGAGTGCCGGTCGTCCCGCTCGTGTACTGGATGACCGCGATGTCGGATGCCTGGGGCCGCGGCACCTTGTCAGAGATGCGCCGGCTCTTCAGCACCTTCTCCCACGGGATCGCCCCCTTCGGCAGCGGACCCCACGTCCTGCCTCTGGCCTCACGCGCCGCCTTCACCGGCAGGCGCATGGCGAAGCGTTTCGAGGCGGGCAGGCCTCGCGTGATGTCGATCGAGATGACCGTGCTCACCTGGAGGTCGGCCGGAAGGTCGAGCACCTTCTGCGCGACCTTCTGCCAGACGATCGCGACCCGCGCCCCGTGGTCTTCGAACTGGTGCCGCAGCTCCCGCTCGGTGTAGAGCGGGTTGTGCTCGACGGCGATCCCGCCGAGCCGCTGCACCGCATAGAACGCCGCGATGTGCTCAGGACAGTTCGGCAGGACGAGCGCGACACGGTCGCCGCGTTTCACGCCGAGCTTCCGCAGCCCCTCGGCCGCGCGCGCGATCTGATCGCCGAGTTCGCTGTAGCGGGTCTCCGCACCGAGGAAGTCGAGGGCGACCGCGTTCGGGAAGTCCTTCACGGTGCGGTCGATGATGTTGGGCAGGGACTCTGTGACCGCCGCGACCGTCGGCACCACGCCAGGGGCGTAGTGCGCGAGCCACGGCTTCTCAGCCGACGTCATGGCTCTAACTTAGCCGCGCCACGGCCTCGGCGACCGGGGTGGAACCGCCGGTCAACTCCCACTGTTCACCGATGCTTCCCGGATTGTCGAGCACGGCGATGACCGTGGCCGCGACGTCCGCGCGGGGGATCGATCCGCTCGCGCGGTCTACGCTTTCGGCGAGCTCGATGAGCCCCGTGCCTTCCGCGGTCGTGAGGGCGGTCGGGCGCAGAATCGTCCAGTCGAGGCCCGATGCGCGCAGCTCGGCGTCGGCGTCGCGCTTCGCCGCGACGTATGCCGCCCACTGCGGGTCGGGCACGACGGTCGCGGTGCTGGGGTCGTCGACGCCCGCCGCGGAGATCTGAATGAGACGGCGGATGCCTGCGGCCTGACAGGCCGCGATGGTGAGCACAGACGCGCCGTAGTCGACGGTGCGCTTCCGCTCGACGCCGCTGTTCGCCCCGGCGCCCGCGGTGAAGATCACGGCGTCGCAGCCCGCGAGTGCGCCGGCGAGCGTCTCGGCATCCGCCTGCTCGAGATCGAGGGTCACGCCCTCGCCGCCGAGGCGGAAGATGTCTTCGGCCGACTCCTCGCCGCGGGCCACCCCCACGAAGTCGTGGCCTGCGTCGTAGAGCTCGCGCATGAGCTCCTGACCGACCTTGCCGTGCGCACCGATGATCGCGACTCGAGCCATGGCTCCATCCTGGCACCGGCGCTAGAGTGCCGGGGTGATGACTCTGCTCGAACTGCTGCTGCGATTCGTCGCAGTGGCGTCGGGCGCGCCCGCACCTGAGCTGGTGCTGGGGACGGCGGTCGGCGCCGGCATCGCAGGTCTTGCTGCGCTGGCGGTCGTCGCCTGCATGCGGGCGATGGCGGCCGCGGCCGCGGAGTCGGGCGCGCACGCGACGCGGGCCCGCTCCGCATGGCGCCGCGCGCCGCGAGTCATCACCGCCCAGGACGACCCGGATGCGGCCGGGCACCCGCGCCCCAGGGCGCCAGGGCTCCTTCTGCGGACCGCGTAGCGGTCGCCTTCTGCGGCGGCGCGCGGTCAGATGACCGTCATCGCACGCCGACTTCGCAGAAGGAAACCATGTTCAACTCCGGGCCGTTCGCGGCCGTACTCGACGCCGCGTACCACGGCGTCCTCACCCTCGTCGGGGCCCTCGCCCCCATCGCGGGCGGCTCCGCCGCCGCGCTCGCCGTCGTCCTGCTCACGCTCGCCGTGCGCACGGCTCTCATTCCAGTCGGGGTCTCGACCGTCCGGGCGACGCTCGCCCGGAGTCGCCTCACGCCCCAGCTCGCCGAGCTGCGCAAGCGGCACGCGAAGAATCCGCAGCGGCTCCAAGCGGCGACGCTGGAGCTGTACCGGCGTGAGCGAGTGTCGCCGTTCGCAGGCATCCTGCCGCTGCTGCTGCAGGCGCCGGTGCTCTCGATCGTCTACTCCCTGTTCCTGCACCAGAGCATCGCCGGGCACGCGAATGCGCTGCTCGACCATGCGCTGTTCGGCGCAGCGCTGAAGACGTCGTTCATCGCGGCGCTTGGCGCCGGAGACGCCGGCGCACTCGTCGTCGGCGGCGTCCTGCTCGTGCTTCTCGCGACCGCGGTCGCCGTGCAGCGGAAGGTCCTGCAGGCATCGGCGCCGCGTCCGGTCGAAGAGCCCACGGGCGCGACGGCGGTCGCCGCGCGTGCGAGCAGTTACCTGGCGTTCGTCACCGTGGTGTTCGCCGCGTTCGCGCCGCTTGCGGCCGGCCTCTACCTGCTCACGACGACCGTATGGACGGCGGCCGAGCGCTCTGTCGTCACAGCCCTTCTGACACGGTCGCCGCAACGTGCAGCCACGCCTCGCGGGTCGAGCGCGACAGCAGCTCATAGCTGATGGCGCCGCCGTCGACGAGGGCCGGGTCGTGCGGCACCTCGAGCACCGCGCGGGTGAGCGAGCCGAAGTGGCCGCGCAGCCGTCTGGCCAGTTGAGGGTCGGGGGAGTCGGTGGTGGCGGACAGCACCGTGACGGCGTTGTCGATCTTCTTCTCGAGGCCCTTCTCGCGCAGTCCGTCGACGAGCCAGGCGGCGCTGGCCGCGGTGTCCTCTCGCACGGTGGTGACGATCACGAGCTGGTCGGCCGCCTCGACGGCGCGGAGCCAGTTCGGGGCGCGCATGTTGTTGCCGGTGTCGACGATGATGAGCCGGTAGAACCGTTGAAGCGTCGAGTGCAGGCGGTCGAAGGCGTCGGCGTCGACCAGGTCGGTCGCGTTGGGGTCCTCGTCGCTGGCGAGCACGTCGAACTGCGCGGAGCCCTGCGCGCGCACGTAGTCGTCGAGATCGCCGATGCGCGACGAGCCGGCGTCGCCGAAGCGGTCGAGATCGTGCAGCAGGCTGACGGCGCTGCGGTGGTGCGCGGCCGGCTGCGCGCGCCACCCGAGGGTGCCGCGGGTCTCGTTGTTGTCCCACGCGAGCGTGTAGCCGCCGCGGTGCTCACCGAAGGTCGCAGCGAGCATCATGGTCGCGGTCGTCTTGTGCGCGCCGCCCTTCGGGTTGATCACGACGACCGTGCGCGGCCCGGCGAAGGCGCGCTGCACCGCCTCGACGGAGCTGCGGCGCGCGAGCTCCGGCTCGCCGGGCGCCGGGCTGATCAGCCCGAACGAGGCCTTGCGCACGAGCCCCTGCCAGCCGAGCGCGGCCGGCGCCGTCGGTGCCTCCGGCCGCTGGGCCATGAAGTCGTCGAGCGTCGGCAGGTGGTCGACGTCGACGACGGGCGGCGGTGCAGGCGGAAGCAGCGGCAGCCCGGCATCCTCGTTGACGAACGGCTCGAACGGGGCAGGCGCGCCCTCGGCCGCGGAAGGCGCCGCGGGCGCCGTGGGCTGTGGCGGCACGTATGTCGATGTGACGGGGGCGGTTGCTGCGGGCTGCGGCATGACGATCGGAGGCAGCGGGACCGACGGAATCGAGGAGGCCGCGGGCGCGGCACCCGGCTTCGCCCTCTGCTCGCTCGGCAGCGGGTACTCGTCGCTCGGCGACTGGAACAGATACTCGAGATCGGGAACGGCGGCGGCGCGGCCGGCCGGCTGTGTCAACGTGTCGTCTTCGCCGACGGGCGCCTGACCGGGATTGTGCCGGTCGGGGCTGTACTGGTCGCCGATGATCGCATCGAAGTCGAGGCCGGATTCTGCGGGAGCGGGGGCGACGGGGCCGAGCGCCTCGGTGTAGCCGTCAGGTGAGACGCGGACCTCCTGCGTTCCGAGGCTGTCGCGCGCGATCAACCGCACGGGCCGATCGAGCCGCTGTGCAACACCGGCGACGGCGCGGATGATGTCGCGCCGCACCCCGTCCTCGGTGCGGCCTTCGATCGTGGTGATCGAGCCGTCGACCGAGATCTGGCCGATATAGGGGCCTTCCGCGCTGCGCACGACGGTCGCTTCGATGTGAGGAGTATGGGTCATGGGGGTGGTGTCCGTCACGGGTTCCCTCCGCTGAAATCGGGCTCGGTGTGTCGGGAATCAGCACTGTGCCCCTAATGGGGGTAGATAGTACCTGATGGGGCGGGGGAACCGTCAAACGCGCAGCAGGGGCCGCCCCGAAGGACGGCCCCTGCTGCGCGCTGTGGAGGGTCAGGCGACGCGCGTCGCGGGCGACTGCGTCAGCGTCGGGTCGGTCTCGGCGACGGCGCCGATGATCTCATCGATCTTCGCGAGAACGGATGCCTCCAGCTTGACTCCCGCGGCGGCAGCGTTCGACGCGATCTGCTCGGGCCGGCTCGCCCCGACGATGGCGCCGGCCACGTTCGGGTTCTGAAGCACCCAGGCCACCGCGAGCTGCGCCTGCGTGATGCCGAGCTCTTCGGCGATCGGCTTGAGTCCCTGGACCGCGGTGAGGATGTCGTCGCGCATCCACCGGGCGATCATGTTCTTGCCGCCCTTCTCGTCGGTCGCGCGCGAGCCTTCGGGGGCCGGCTGGCCGGGCAGGTACTTGCCCGTCAGCACGCCTTGCGCGATGGGGGAGAACACGATCTGCGAGAGGCCCAGCTCTTCAGAGGTCGGCACGACTTCCTGCTCGATGACGCGGTACAGCAGGTTGTACTGGGGCTGGTTCGAGATGAGCTGGAAGCCGAGCTCCTTCGCGAGCTTGTGGCCCGCCCGGATCTGGTCGGCGTTCCACTCGCTCACGCCGATGTAGAGCGCCTTGCCCTGCCGCACGATGTCGGCGAACGCCTGCATGGTCTCTTCGATGGGGGTCTCGTAGTCGAAGCGGTGCGCCTGGTACAGGTCGACGTAGTCGGTGCCGAGGCGGGCGAGTGACCCGTTGATCGACTCGAGGATGTGCTTGCGGGAAAGACCGGTGTCGTTCTTGCCGCCGGGGCCGGTCGGCCAGTAGACCTTCGTGAAGATCTCGAGGCTCTCGCGACGCTCGCCCTTGAGCGCGTCGCCGAGCACGACCTCGGCCGCGGTGTTCGCGTAGGCGTCCGCGGTGTCGAAGCTGGAGATGCCCGCGTCCAGCGCGGCGTGGATGGTCGCGTTCGCCGCGTCGTTCTCGACCTGCGAGCCGTGGGTGAGCCAGTTGCCGTAGATGATCTCGGAGATCTTGAGACCCGAGTTGCCGAGGTATCTGAATTCCATGCTCACAAGCCTAAGCAGAACCATCGAATCGTTTCGACCAGGGCGGCTATCAGTTCGCCGCGAGATGATGAGAAACGTGGGCAGGGCAGACGGCAGCGATCGGCAGGTGACTGTCGGGCCCGTTGACGACACCGGTGCGAACATCCTGCACGTCGACATGGACGCCTTCTACGCGTCGGTCGAGGTCCTCGATCGACCCGAACTTGCGGGCAAGCCGTTGATCGTCGGCCACGCGACCGGCCGATCGGTCGTCTCGAGCGCGTCCTATGAGGCGCGGAGGTTCGGCGTGCGCTCGGCGATGCCGGTCGCGCAGGCGCTGCGGCTGTGCCCCGACGCGATCACCGTCGATCCGCGCATGGAGCGCTACGCCGAGCTGTCGCGGCAGGTGATGCAGATCTTCCGGCGGGCCACCCCGCTCGTCGAGCCGGTGTCGATCGACGAGGCGTTCCTCGACGTCGCCGGCGCGCGGAAGCTGCTCGGCAGCCCGGCGCACATCGCTGCTCAGCTGCGCGCGTGGGTGCGGCACGAGACCGGGCTGCCTGCCTCCGTCGGCGTCGCGGGCACCAAGTTCGTGGCGAAGCTCGCCTCGGGGCGCGCGAAGCCCGACGGTCTGCTCGTCGTGCCCGTCGCCGAGACGCTCGCGTTCCTGCACCCGCTGCCCGTTGGCGCGCTGTGGGGCGTCGGTCCGTCGACCCAGACGGCGCTCGCGAACCTCGGACTGCGCACTGTCGCCGACCTCGCCGCAGCACCCCTCGACCTGCTCGAGCGCCGCCTCGGCGTCGGCGGCCGGCGCCTCTGGCAGCTCGCGAACGGCATCGACGTGCGCGAGGTCGAGACGACCCGCATCGAGAAGTCGATCGGCCACGAGGAGACCTTCGAGTTCGACGTCACCGACCCGGCGGTGCTGCGGCGCGAGCTGCTGAGGCTGTCCAGCAGGGCCGCCGAGCGGCTGCGCGCGGCATCCGTCGCCGGCCGTACGGTGAGCCTCAAGCTGCGCTTCTCCGACTTCCGCACCATCTCGCGCTCGCGCACGCTGCCCGAGCCGACCTCGGTGGGTCGCCGCATCTACGAAGAGGTCGCGAGCCTGCTCGACGAGGCCTGGCGGGACCGCGCGCCCGTGCGGCTGATCGGGGTGCGCGTCGAGCAGCTCGAGGCGGATGCCGCGCAGCCGGCGCTCTGGGACCCCGACGAGGACTGGCGCGAGACCGAGCGTGCCGTCGACGGCATCGCCGCGAAATTCGGAACGGGCGTGCTCGGCCCCGCCGCACTGCTCGGCACGAGACCCCGCCAGGTCGGCGACAGCGACCACTACCGCGGCTAGTAGCACTTGGTTAGGTCTTTTGATCTGTTCGGCTTTCTGTTAATTTCGCGGGGGGCGGCGGGTAGAGGGTCCCCTTCCGTTATCGGACGGTGTTGGTGATTCGGTCGATGACGTTCAGCGCCTGCGCGTTGCTGAAGTTGCCCGCGAGAGGCTTGTTGTCATACCCGGTGTCGAGTATGTCTCCGGTGCTGGGATCGAAGCAGACGACCGCGTACGTGTACGTCTGTGTGGGCGAGCCCGCCGGATGCGGCATGTTGGCCGTGGAGAACTTTCCGTGGCCCTCCGCACAAACGACGGGCTTCGTCGCACCCGCTGGAGACTTCTGCGGTTCGCCCATTGCCGTCAGCGCAGTCGACCTATCAGTTCCGATCGCACGACCTGAGGCGATATTTTCTGGCCACGACCCAGTAACGCGCGCCGCCGCCGTCGGATTACTTGGATCCGACTGCGTGCCCACGAGCATGAGAGCTTGACGCGCCTGCGCCGCTTGTGTCGGAGACAGCCCCCAATCCGACGTGGATTGCGCGCTTGCCACGGTGCCGCTCCCGATTGCCGCGATAGCTCCGATCGCAGCGACACTCGCGATGACGATCCACTTGCGGCGATTCCTGGTCAGCATGGCACACCTGCGTTCATGTTCGTTGGGTAGCTGTTCCACTCGAGGGTCTGTGGAGAATTTACGGAGGTGCCCGCCGAAGGGAAGTTGACCCATCCGCTGCCGGTCGAATACTGCATGTTGTAGTCGTGGGCCAGCGAGCACACGTTCGACCCCGTCGTGACCTCCGACCCCACCTGGAACTGGCCTGCCGTCATCGTGTTGTTAGTGGAGTTGCCTTGGTTGAAATTCGAGTCGAAAACTGAGTATCCGTCACTCGCGTCTCCAGTGATGGTGAAGTTATTGGGCACCAGACGTCCCGTAGCTCGCGATCGCATAGCAGTGCGTGTTGATATCGCAGGCGAAGGCGGGCGACGCTGAGACAACGGTTCCACCAGTGAGGCAGAGGGCGGCGATCGCCGCCCAGACTCCCCGCCATTTGGTCTTGCCGCGCACGCGTTCCGAAGACGATTTCCCACGACCGAACATTGAGGCCCCTTCCTCTGTCGACGTTGACTCTGGGGCGTTCTTCGGGTGAAAGCGACGGTAGGCAACCTGTTCTAGGTAGACGTAATAGTCCAAATCGTTGACGCTACGCAAGTACCGATTTCCGAAACAGGACTAGTAGTACTTGGTTAGGTCTCTTGATCTGTTCGGCTTTCTGTTAATTTCGCGGGGTGCGGCGGGATGAGATCACACGGGTGCGGGCGGAGCTGGATGGGTTCGTCTCCGAGGTGTTCGCGTCGTTGGCTCGGAAGGATCAGCGGCCCGAGGGCGGCAACAAACCCAGGACGATTCACTAGGGCATGTTGATCAAGGTGGTGCGTAGCCAGATCAGTGTGGAGGCTAGGGTGATCGCTGCGTGGTAGTTGCGGGCGGGCTTGTCGGTTCGCATCGCGATGCCGCGCCACTGCTTGAGCTTGTTGAAGCATCTCTCGACGACGTTGCGTCCTTTGTAGCGTGCCTTCTGCTGCTGGCCGAAATCGATCGGGCGGCCGGGCTTCTTGCGGCGATGGGCGATCTGGTCGTTGCGCTCGGGGATCGTGGCGGCGATGCCTCTCGCGCGCAGCCAGGCCCGGTTCGCCTTCGAGGGGTAGCCCTTGTCCGCGAGCACGCGGTCCGGACGCACCCGCGGTCGCCCCTTCCCCGGCCGGGGCACGCGGATGCCGTCCAGGACGGCGGCCATCATCGTCGTGTCGTTCACGTTCCCGGCCGTGAGCACCCAGGACAGCGGGCGGCCCTTGCCATCGCAGGCCAGGTGCGTCTTGCAAGTCAGACCCCGCGGGAGCGGCCGATCGCGTGGTCAGGCGGCCCGGCCGGATTCGTGTAATTCCTTGCGCCGGGCAGATTCTTGTAGTTCGGTGGAGCCCCCTGTGTGGCGCGCCAGAGTCGCACCGTGCTGGTGCACGCGCGCGATGGTCGAGTCGATCGAGACGACCCAGTCCACCCCGCCAGCCGCCTCGGCGTGCTTGAGCGCCTCGGACAGCAGCTTCTCCCACGTCCCGTGAACTGCCCAGCGGGCAAAGCGCTTGTAGATCGAGTTCCACTTCCCGAACCGCTCCGGCACATCCCGTCACGGCGCCCCGGTGCGGTACTTCCACACCATCCCCTCGACCGCGGCCCGATGCTCCATCACGGCCGCCCGGCCGTCTTCATCGCCGGCAGCAATGGCTCCAGCAGGACCCACACCTCATCAGAGATCTCGCGAGGCGTCACCCATCAAGGCTCCCCGACAACCAACCCCACCACCTTGATCAACACGCCCTAGGTGAAGCTGACCTCGATGGGCCGGTGATCGCTGCCGTTCGGCGGCAGCACGACGCTCGAGACGACGCCGAGGCCGCGCTCGAGAATGTGATCGACCCGGGCGACGGGAAAGTGCGCAGGCCAGGTGAAGCCCAACCCCCACTGGCCCGTGCGCGGCTCGCTGACGGTCGTGAGCAGCTGCCGGAACGAGCGGTCCGTCGAGGCGGCATTGAAGTCGCCGACGGCGATCAGGCGTGTCGAGTGGTCGGCGCGCAGTGTCGAGGCGAGGGTGCCGAGCATCGTGTCGCGCTGGGCGAACTCGCCGGGCCTCAGCGAGGCGGCATGCAGGGCGTAGACGCGCACGGCGCCGGCATCCGTCATCACATCGACGCTCAGCGCGCGCCTCCAGCCCAGGCCGAGCGTGAGCGACTGGCCGTCGGAGAGCGGCAGCTCGCTCCACACTCCGACCGTGCCGACGATGTAGTGATGCGGGTACTGCGGGCCGAGTGTCGCGAGTGCAGCCCGGGTCGAGGTCTCGGTGAGCTCCTGCAGAGCGATCACCTGCGGGTGCCGTCCCGCGAGCGACGCCACCGTCTTGCCGGGGTCGGGGTTGTCGGCGTCGACGTTCTCGCTCACCACGGTCAGGCTCGCGGCACCCTCGCCATGCCGCGGGACGAACGGCGGCACGAACAGCGCGGCCCAGACGATCGCCGAGACGAGTGCACCGATGGCGACGAAGGCGGAGCGGCGCACCGCTGCGAGGAGGAAGAAGAACAGAATCAGGATGCCGAACCAGGGCAGCACCGACTCGACGAGCCCCATCACCCCGCCGCGATCGGGGATCGCGTCATGCCAGAGCAGCAGGCCGCCGACTGCGAGGGCGAGGATGCCGAGAACGGCATCGGCGACCAGGCGGGTCAGGCGGCGGGCGGGCATCGGTCGATCCTCCCATGCGAGTTTCGGAGCGGCTGAGAAGACCCTGGCACCGCGGCGGGGCGCCGCGTAGCGTGGCGGTCATGAGCAGCGTGGTGGAGAGAATCGCGGAACAGGTCAGAGGCTTCGGGCTCTCGACGGTCTACGGCGAGGCGACGGAGCTGAACGGCGTGCACATCGTGCCGGTCGCGCTCTCGTTCCACGCCTTCGGGGCAGGCGAGGGGCATGGCAGCGGCGAGCGTCTCGGCGTCGACGCAAAGGGCGAAGGCGAGGGCAACGGCGGCGGTGGCGTCTCGGCGAGCATCCCGTTCGGCGCCTATGTGCGCGACATCCGCGGGCTGCGGTTCGAGCCGAACCTCATCACGCTGATCGCGGTCGCGACGCCATTCGTCTGGGTCGTCGGCGGTGTGCTCAAAGGCCTCACGCGAGCGAGGGGCAAGCGCCGCTAGCGCTGATTGCGTCGCTTCTCGTCCCTGCGCCGCTGCCAGATGAGCACGCGCAGTAGCACCAGGAAGGCGATGGCGAGCCCGATGACAGGGGCGAATGGAGACACGCCGACCAGTCTATGATCGGGAGCTGTACACGGGAGTCCGGTGAGCCGGGCTGAGAGGAAGGTTCTCAACCTTCGACCGTCGAACCTGATCCGGGTAATGCCGGCGCAGGGAGGCAGAATCTCATATCCCGTGCCCTCGTTTCTTTAGGGAAAGGGATGAACGAGTGCACGCAACAATCGATTCACTGACGGACGCTGCGTCGAAGCGCGCCAGGACGCTGAAGTGGCGCCCGGTCGATATCGTCGTCGCCGCCGTGCTGGCCGTCGCCGCCGGCGTCGTGTTCTGGGTGTGGGACCTCGTGTCCAACCCGGTCGGTGCGCCGATCGAAGCGGCCCTGCCTGGACTTCAGGGCATCATCAACGGCCCGTGGCTGTTCGCTGGGGTGCTGGTCGGGCTCGTGGTGCGCAAGCCGGGTGCCGCGCTGTTCGGCGAGCTCGTCGCCGCGAGCGTCTCCGCGCTGCTCGGCACGGTGTGGGGCCCGCTGACGCTCGTGTCGGGGCTCGTGCAGGGACTCGGCGTCGAGGTCGTCTTCGCGATCCTGCTCTATCGCCGCTGGGGGCTCGGCGCCGCGCTGCTCGGCGGCCTCGGCGCCGGTGTGGGCGAGTCGATCCTCGACCTGACGGTCTGGTACCCGGGTGCGAAGCCGCTGTTCGCCGTGCTCTACGCGTCGAGCACGATCGTCTCGGGCATCGTCGTGGCAGGGCTCGGCTCCTGGCTGCTCGTGAAGGCGCTCGCCAAGACCGGTGCGCTCAGCCGCTTTGCGGCGGGGCGCGAGGCGGCGGCGCGCTCCTGAGCGTGCACGCCGGAGTTCGCGCGGCCGGTGTGACGGTCCGCGGTTGGGGCTGGCGCCACGCCGGCCGCCAGGCGTGGGCCGTCGACGGCCTCGACATCGACATCGCGCCGGGGGAGCGCGTGCTGCTGCTCGGCGCCTCAGGGTCCGGGAAGTCCACGCTGCTCTCTGCGCTGGCCGGGGTGCTCGGCGGCGAAGAGGAGGGCGAGGAGCGCGGCGCGCTGCTCGTCGACGGCGTCGACCCGGCCGCCCTGCGCGGCCGGGTCGGCCTCGTCCTCCAGGATCCGGACTCTCAGCAAGTGCTCGCCAGAGTCGGTGACGACGTCGCGTTCGGGCTCGAGAACCTCGGCGTGCCCGTCGAGCAGCTCTGGGCGCGGGTCGGCGAGGCGCTCGAGGCCGTCGGTCTCGGCGTTCCGCTCGACCGGCAGACCGCTGAGCTCTCCGGTGGGCAGAAGCAGCGCCTCGCGCTCGCGGGCGTCCTCGCGATGCGCCCCGGCCTGATCCTGCTCGACGAGCCGACCGCCAACCTCGACCCTGACGGCGTCGCCGAGGTGCGCGCCGCGGTCGAGCGCGTGGTGGAGGCGACGGGCGCGACGCTGATCGTCGTCGAGCACCGCGTCGCGGTATGGCGCGATCTTGCGACGCGCATCGTCGTGATCGGCTCGGACGGGCGACTGCTCGCCGACGGAACGCCGGAGCGGGTGCTCTCCGAACTCGGGGACGGGCTCGCCGCCGCCGGGGTCTGGGTGCCGGGCAGGCGCGTGCTCGACGCGCTGCCTGAGCGCTCGGCTGGTGTCCCTCTCCTCGGCGCGCGCGGCCTCTCGGTCGGCCGCCGCAGGAGCGAGCCGGTCGCGACGGGGCTCGAATTCGACCTCGGAGCAGGCGAGGCGGTCGTGATCTCCGGGCCGAACGGCGCGGGGAAGTCGACCGCGGCCCTCACGCTCGGCGGCCTCCTGCCGCCTCTCGGGGGCACGGTCGCGGCAGAGCCCCTGCTGGCCTCAGGTGCGGCATCCGCGCCCATTCGCTGGTCGTCTCGCGAGCTGCTGACCCGCATCGGCAGCATCTTCCAGAACCCCGAGCATCAACTGCTCGCGGCGACCGTGCGCGGCGAGCTCGCGGTGGGCCCGCGTGCGCTGGGCCTGCCGCCTGCCGAGGTCGAAGCGCGTGTCGACGAGCTGCTCGCGCGGCTCGACCTCGGCGGTCTCGCGGACGCCAACCCGTTCACGCTCTCCGGCGGCCAGAAACGACGCCTCTCGGTGGCGACCGCACTCGCGACGCGACCTACGGTGCTGCTGCTCGACGAGCCGACCTTCGGGCAGGATGCGCGCACCTGGGCCGAGCTCGTGCTGCTGCTGCGCGAGCTCGCGGACGCCGGCAACGCGATCGTCGCCGTGAGTCACGACGAGGAACTCGCGGCGGCGCTCGGAGCCCGACAGTGGCGCCTCGCGCATCGCAGACAGGGAGCGTTGCGATGACGACTCTGCTCCCCGCGTTCCGCACCGGACCTCTCGCGCGCGTCAACCCGGTCACGAAGCTCGCGTGTGCGCTGCTCGTCGCCTTCACTCTGCTCGCCACCGTCGACTGGGTGAGCGCGGTCGTCGCCGTCGTCCTCACGAGCGCCGTGCTCGCGTTCGCGAGGCTGCCGTGGCGGCGCGTGCTACCGCGGCTCGCCCCGCTCGGCGTCGCGGCGGTGCTCGCCGGCATCACGACGACGCTCTACGGCGTTCCCTCCGGCCGGGTCTGGTGGCAGTGGGGCGTCATCGAGATCACAGACGGCTCGATCGACTTCGCCGTCGCGACCGCGCTACGCATCCTCGCGATCGGGGTGCCCTCGGTCATCCTGTTCCTCACGATCGACCCGACAGAGCTCGCCGACGGCCTCGCTCAGCTCGTCCACCTGCCGGCGCGCTTCGTCATCGGGGCACTCGCCGCCCTGCGGCTGGTCGGGCTCTTCATGGACGACTGGCGCGCCCTGACGCTGGCTCGCCGCGCCCGCGGCGTCGCCGATCGCGGCCGCCTGCGACGGTACGCCGGGCTGGTGTTCGCGCTGCTCGTGCTCGCCATCCGCCGCGGTACGAAGCTCACGACCGCGATGGAGGCGCGCGGCTTCGGCGCCCCCGGCCCGCGCAGCTGGGCGCGCCCCGCCACCCTTGGCCGGCCCGATGCCGTGGCGCTCGTGCTCGGCGTCGCGATCGCCGCGCTCGCGGTGATCGTCTCCGTCTCGACCGGAAGCTGGCACTGGGTTGCGTCCTGACCAGAAGGCGATCGAGGCGGTCGGGGCCCTCGGCGTGCGGAATCCGATCGTCCTCATCGACGGCCCGAGCGGCGCAGGGAAGTCGACGCTCGCCGACGCGTTGGCGAGCGCATGGCCGGCGGATGCTTCGCCCCAGCTCGTACGCCTCGACGACCTCTACCCAGGGTGGGGCGGTCTCGCCGCCGGCAGCCATCTGGTCGCGACGGAGCTCCTCGGGCCGCTGCGCGCCACAGGGGCCGGCCGCTGGCGCAGTTGGAACTGGGCGGCCGAGCACCCGGCCGACTGGCATGAGGTCGGCGCCGATCGGCCGTTGATCGTCGAAGGCTGTGGCGCGCTGTCCCAGGCATCCGCCCGCCATGCCGATCTCAGAATCTGGCTGACCGCGGATGACGCGGTGCGCAAGCGCAGGGCGCTCGCACGGGACCGCGGAGCCTTCGACGCGCACTGGGACATGTGGGACGCGCAGTTCGCGGAATTCGTGCGGACACAGCATCCGCTGGCCCTGGCTGACCTCGTTCTCAGGGTCTAGATTCACGGCATGAGCACCGCAGAGACCGCGAAGGAATACGTCACCGAGTTCCTCGACGGCCCCCTTCAAGGACAGACCCAGCATCGCAGCTACATCGACGGCGAGTACGAGAAGGACATCGAGGCCTTCGTCGCGGTCGAGGGACTGCCATCGACACTGCACTATGTCGCGGGCGCGACACGGCAGGTGGGGGACACGCTGTTCGTGAGCTACCGCTTCGACCCGACGACCAGCGACTCGATCGAGGTCGACGACCAAGACACCAATATCTAGCGGAAAGCCGCCCTACGCCCAGCCGAGCCGGTGCAGCTCGTCGTCGTCGATGCCGTAGTAGTGCGCGATCTCGTGCACGAGCGTCGTGTGCACCTCGTCGCGCAGCTCGTCGAGCGTGTTGCACACGGCGAGGTGCGGCTCTCGGTAGACGAGGATGCGGTCCGGCAGCTCGCCGAAGCCGTATCGGTCGCGCTCGGTGAGGTCGGTGCCGTCGTAGAGGCCGAGCAGGTCCAGCGAGCCGTCCTCCGGCCGGTCCTCGACGAGGAAGACGACGTTCTCGAGCCCGTCGACCATGTCGTCGGGCAGCCGGTCGAGCTCGTCGACGACGAGCTTCTCGAAGTCGTCGTGGGACAGCTGCAGCACAGCGCCACGATAGCGTTGGAGCCGTGAGGAACGGCGAGGTCTCGTTCTGGTGGTCCCAGCTCGAGCAGGTGGCGCAACGCCCGGCGCTCGATGGTCCGATCGAGGCCGATGTGTGCATCGTCGGCGCCGGCTACACCGGGCTGTGGACCGCGTACTACCTGAAGAAGGCGCAGCCCTCGCTGCGCGTCGTGGTGCTCGAGCAGCGCTTCGCCGGGTACGGCGCCTCTGGCCGCAACGGTGGCTGGCTCGCGAACTCGATCACCGGTGGCCGCGAGCAGTATCTCGCGAAGCACGGACGCTCGGCGGTCGCGCGATTCCAGCAGCTCGCGAACGAGACGGTCGACGAGGTGATCCGCGTCGCGGAGGCTGAGAGCATCGACGCCGACATCGTCAAGGGGGGCGAGTTCACGGTCGCGACCGATCGGGCCCAACTCGGACGTCTGGTCGCCTTCGCGAAGGCCGAGCAGGCGTGGCCGGAGAGCGGCGTCGAGCTGCTGTCAGAAGCTGAGGCGCGCGGGCGGATCAACATCGCCGGCGCTCTCGGCGCAGCGTGGCACCCGCATACGGCGCGGCTGCACCCCGCGAAGCTCGCACGCGGCCTGCGGGAGCAGATCTTGCGTCTCGGCGTCGAGCTGCACGAAAGCACACGCGTCGAGGCGATCGAACCCCACCACGCTCTCACGGCGCACGGCATGGTGAAGGCGCCGGTGATCGTACGCGCCACCGAAGGCTTCACCGCGCGGTTCCGGCAGTTCCATCGCGAGTGGCTGCCCCTCAACTCCTCCCTCGTCGTGACGGCGCCGCTGCCGGCATCCGTCTGGGCCGAAATCGGGTGGGACGGGCGCGAGACGCTCGGCGATCTCGCCCACGCATACATGTACGCGCAGCGCACGGCCGACGACCGCATCGCGTTCGGCGGGCGCGGGCGCCCGTATCGCTACGGCTCAGGGGTTGACAGCGACGGTCGGACGTCCGCGACGACGGTCGCCGAGCTGCGCGCGCTGATTGAGCGGTTCTGGCCGGTGTTGCACGGGGTCCGACTCGATCACGCGTGGTCGGGTGTGCTGGGCGTGCCGCGCGACTGGTCCGCGACCGTCGGGCTCGACCGGGGGACGGGGCTCGCGTGGGCCGGCGGCTATGTGGGCACCGGTGTCGCCTCGACGAACCTCGCAGGGCGCACGCTCGCCGACCTGATCCTCGAGCGCGACAGCGAACTCGTGACGCTGCCGTGGGTGGGCCATCGGGTGCGGACATGGGAGCCTGAGCCCCTGCGCTGGGTCGCGGTGCAGGCCCTGTACGCGCTGTACCACGCCGCGGACCGCGCCGAGCAGGCCGGGCGGCCGACCACCTCACCGCTCGCGCGCCTCGCCGACCTGGTCTCAGGCCACCGCTGATACCTGGCCGTCGAGGGGCACGTGAAGCGTGCGCCTCGAGGCGGTCAGTCCCGCGCTCCGCTCTGCAGCAGCGCCGCCTGGGTGCGGCTCTGCAGGCCGAGCTTCGCGAGCAGCGACGAGACGTAGTTCTTCACCGTCTTCTCCGCGAGCCCGATCTCGTGGCCGATCTGCTTGTTCGACAGGCCGTCGGCGATGAGCGCGAGCACCTGCTTCTCACGCGCCGTGAGCGCGTCGAAACGGGGGTCGTCGGTGCCGCGCCGCATGCGCTGCGTGACACGGTCCCGCAGACCGGCGTCGATCAGCGACTCGCCGCGGGCGGCACGCCGCACGCTGTCGACGAGGCCATTGCCGCGGATGTCCTTCAGCACATAGCCGATCGCCCCGGCGAGGATCGCCGAGTACACCGCCTCGTCGTCGTCATAGGCGGTGAGCATCACGCAGCGCGTCTCCGGCAGCGCCGCGAGCACGTCGCGGCAGACATCGACGCCGCTGCCGTCGGGCAGGCGTACGTCGAGCAGGACGACATCGGGTCGGGTGGCGAGGATGCGGCCGAGCGCATGCGTCGCGCCGTCGCTCTCGCCGACGACCTCGATGTCGCGCTCGCGGTCGAGCAGGTCGGCGACGCCGCGTCGGACGACCTCGTGGTCGTCGACCAGGAACACGCGGGTCATGCGGCCTCAGTCGCCGTGAGCAGCAGCGCGGCGGCTTCGTCCCAGAGGAGCGCGTGACCGCAGTCGCGGGCGCGCTCGGGGATCTGCCCGGCGTACGCGACGTAGTAGTGCCCGTCACGGTGGATCCAGCCCCGCTTGCGTCCGTCGACGTAGACGGCGCAGGTGTCGAGGTCGACCTCGCGCGCGACGAGCTGCACCTCGTGCATGGCAGACGCCGCGACGCCCGCTCGGCCCTCGTCCGGCACGCGCACGGTAGCGACCATGCTTCCGTGCGTGCCCAGCACGCCAGCGGCGCGTGGGCTCGGTCGCTCGAGCATCAACACGGTTCGCACCTCGATCCGGCAGGATCGACTGCCTTATCTGCAAGATTCGTGGTTGCAACGCGGGGCTGCCAGGGGCGAAAGTCCCTACGAGGCTCAGGCTACGCCGGTCTATGCGAGCGCAGAAGGGCGATGAGTCGAAAGACCCGGTGCGCGCACGCGAGGCGGCGCGAGACTGCCCCCATGAACACTATGGCTGTGGGCGAGACGCCCAAGATCGTGGTCGGGCTCGACGGCTCTGAGCGGTCGATAGCGGCACTGCGTCGCGCGGCGGCGCTGGCGGATGCACTCGGCGCCCGCCTCCACCTCGTCGCGGTGTGGCAGTACCCGTCGATCGGCGCTGGCGCCTACCCGGTCGACGCCGAGCTCTTCGAGAGCTGGGCCCGCGACTCGATCGGGGAGGCGAAGACTAAGGTGTGGGGCGCTACCCCACCTGGCTCGCTGACCGCGCTGGTGCGCAACGGCTCGCCGGCGCGCGTGCTGATCGAAGAGAGCCGGGATGCCGACATGCTCGTCGTCGGCAGCCGCGGGCACGGCGGGTTCGCGGGTCTGATGCTCGGCTCGGTCAGCATGGCGGTGGCCGAGCACGCGAAGTGCCCGGTGCTCGTCGTGCACGACGCACCCGTCGCGGCGAAGCCGGCCGAGGGAGCGCCGGTCGCGGCATCCGCTCGTCACTGACCACCGACGAGCAGGCGGCGCACCTCGTCATCGCTCGTCTGGGTGAAGTCGAGGTAGGCCTGCCCGACGCCGAGGAAGGCGCTCGGGTACCAGGGGCAGACGAGATCGTCGACGGATGCCTGCACCGATCCTCGCGCGCCGGGGAGCACAACCGGCGCGGCTGCGATGAGCGACCGCGGGCCGAGCTGGCGCGCTGCGGCGGCGGCCGCGCGCATCGTGGCGCCGGTTGCGATGCCGTCGTCGACGAGGATCACCCTGCGGCCGGTGAGGTCGAGGGGCGGGCGGGCGCCGCGATAGGCGGCGGCACGGCGTTCCAGCTCGGCCCGCTCGCGGGCGAGGGCGTCAGGCCAGGCATCCGCACCGCCGTCGTCGACGACCCGCGCACGCAATTCGTCGTTGGCGACCACCGCCAGCTCGCCGCCCACGGAGGCGATCGCACCCATCGCGACCTCGGGCGAGCCTGGGACGCCGAGCTTGCGCACGATGAGCACGTCGAGCGGGCCGGCAAGCGTCTGCGCGACCTCGGCGGCGACGGGCACCCCGCCGCGGGGGAGGCCGAGGACGATGGCCTCGGACACCGTGCCGTCGAGCCGCACCATGACGGCGTCGGCAAGAACCTTGCCGGCCTCGCGCCGATCACGATAGAAGTTCATGGCTCAAAACCATGCTGGGGTGATCGACGGGGATTGAACCCGCGACCCCCTGGACCACAACCAGGTGCTCTACCGACTGAGCTACGACCACCATGCGCCCCACCTCAGAACGAGGGCGGGCAACCCGTCAAGTGTATTACATCAGCGGAGCCCACTCGTTCACCACGGCGGTGGCGACGGCGAGGGCGTCTTCGCTGCTGGGGCCGGGTTCCGCGATGAAAACGGCCTTGCGGTAGTAGTCGAGCTCGCGGATCGATTCGAGGATGTCGGCGAGCGCGCGGTGGCCCCCCGCCTTCTCCGGGGCCTGGAAGTAGACGCGCGGGAACCAGCGGCGGGACAACTCCTTGATCGAGCTCACGTCGATCGAGCGATAGTGCAGGTGGGCGTCGAGGCGCGGCATGTACTTCGTGATGAACATGCGGTCGGTGCCGATGGTGTTGCCGGCGAGCGGCGCCTTGCCCTCGTCGGGCACGTGCGAGAGCACGTACTCCATGACCTCGTACTCGGCTTCTGCGAGGCTCTTGCCGTTCGGGATCTCGGTGATGAGGCCGCTCGTCGTGTGCATGTTGCGGACGAAGTCGCCCATGCCCGCCAGCGCGTCGTCGCTCGCCTTGATGACGATGTCGAGCCCGGCGTCGACGGGCTTCAGCTCGGAGTCGGTGATGACCACCGCGATCTCGACCAGCTCGTCCTTGTCGGGGTCGAGCCCCGTCATCTCACAGTCGATCCAGACGAGGCGATCCGAGGCGGCAGACATGCGTCGATCCTATTGCGCACCCTTTTGCTTAGGCTGGAACCGTGCAGCTGACGCTCTTCACCTCCGCCTTCTGCGGGCCGTGCATGTCGACCCGCGCCGTGCTCGCCGAGGCAGGCCGGCTGATCCCAGGCGCTGCGGTGGTCGAGAAGGACGTGGTGCGATTCGAGGCGGATGCCGAGCAGGCAGGCATCCGCTCGACCCCGACGGTGATCGTCACGGATGCCGGGGGAGCCGAGGTCTTCCGCGCCGAGGGCGTGCCGACGCTTAATCAGGTTCTCGTCGCGGCGTCCAAGGCGCTCTAAGGCCATTCGATAAACTTTCCTCGAGCCCCCGTAGCTCAGTGGATAGAGCAGAAGCCTTCTAATCTTTTTGTCGCGAGTTCGACTCTCGCCGGGGGCACGCACGCTAGAGATAGTCCCTGTGCCAGTCGTTGGCTCGCCGCTCCGCGGTGGCGATGCTGTGGCAGTTCGCGCAACGTACCTCGCATTTGGCGATCTCGGCGCGCAGCATCGGGAACCCGACGCCGCGCTGGATCATCCGGCTGATGTCCCCGATTTTCTCGCCACGGACGTGGTCGAACTGAAGAGCTCGGATATCGCGAAAGCCGCAATCGACGCAGCCGGCTTTGATTGCTTCATAGACGATTGCGCGGGCACGCTGAAGTCTCGCCTTCTCCGTCCGCCTGACGTTCGCTCTATGGCGGACGGCGTTTCCGCGGTAGTGGGCCTTTTGGCAGTCGCGACAGTAGCCTTGGAGCCCGTCATGGCTTCGTGACGAACGGTTGAACTCGGCAACCGGCTTCTGCAGCCGACATCTTCCGCATAGTTTCATGGGAACGATTGTTCGACTGACGACCGACATCGAGCGCTGGCTATCTGCAGCCTTGAGGCCGTGAATCGGTCGCGCATGATCCCATGGCCGTGCCAAAAAGTCCTGATCAGGAACCCTGTGCCGGGCGTTGCCCTGAATGCTACTGTTTCGCAGGTGAGCGCTCTCGACGACGTGATGGAGTCGGTCATCCAAGAGGTCGACGGTGCGCTCGGGTGTGCGGTCGCAGATCTGCGCAACGGCGATCTGCTCGGGGTCGCGCACCACGTCGCGTATTTCACCGAGGAATACCTCGAGGCGGTCGCCGCGGCCGCCGTCGAGATGTTCCGCGGCCAGACCGTGCGCCACGTCGAAGATCTGATCTCATCCAAGCGCGGCGTGCCGAGCGAGCGACTGCTCGAAGAGATGCAGATGACGACGCGCCACACCATCCACTTCATGATGGTGCTTCCCAACCACCCCGAGGCGGTGGTCGTGCTCATCACCAATCGCGAGACCTCGCTCGGCATGGGGTGGTCGGCCACACGGCGCTCGGTTCTTCAGATCGAGCCGATTCTCGACGCCGCGGCGGTCTAGGCGACATCATGGCGCTGCCCGCGAGCACTGGCCGTCACGAGGCGGAGGCTGTCGCCCTGAGCGTGCCGGGGGAGCGCTACGACCGCGTCGTGCGCCTCGCCCAGGCCATCTTCGGAGCACCGATCGCGGCGCTGAACCTCATCGGGCAGGACTCGCAGTTCACAGTGGCCTCCGTCGGCTACCCGAAGGGGGAGACGCCGGTCGAGGACTCGATCTGTCGCGTGACTGTCCAACACGACGAAGTGCTCGAGGTCCGGGACCTGAGGGAGGACGAGCGCTTCGCGACGATCCCTGCCGTGGTCGGCCCCCGCGCGTCCGCTTCTACGCGGGCATCCCGGTCCGCGGACAGAGCGGGCAGAACATCGGCGCGCTGTGCATCCTCGACCTGGTGCCGCGCACCCTGGGCAGGCAGCAGCGCGAGATGCTGGCCGACCTGGGGGCTCTGCTCGAGCGCGAGCTCGCCGTGCAGGAGGAGATGGATCTGGCAGGTCAGGTGCAGCAGCTGATGCTGCCGACATCCGCACCCGATATCGCCGGCGTCGAGATCGCCGGTCGCGTGCAACCCGCCCGTGAGGCGGGGGGCGACTATTTCGACTGGTTCGTGGTGAACGACCCTGACGGCGGCGGCAAGCGCCTGCAGGTGGTGCTCGGTGACGTCATGGGCAAGGGGCTCGCGGCTTCGCTCATCGCATCGGAGGTGCGCGCCGTGCTGCGCGGTCATTCGAGATACACGGATGTCGGCGACGCCGTGGCGAGCACGTCGACGACGACGCGCCATGACCTCGAAGCCAACAGCCGATTCTCGACGCTGTGGGTGGGACGCCTCGACCCGAGCACCGGCGAGCTCGACTATGTCGACGCGGGCCATGGACTCGCGATCATCGCTTCACATCGCGGCTATCGGCGGCTCTATCAGGACTATCTTCCGCTCGGGATGCCGGTGGAGGACGCCTGGACGAAGGCGCTGGATGTGCTGGCGGAGGACGAGCTGCTGGTCGTCGTCTCCGACGGGGTCTTCGATGTGCTCGACGACTCCTTCGACGCGGCAGAGGCGAAGCTCGAGGCGATCCTGGACCCGTCGCTCAGCTGCCGGCAGATCGTCGACAAGATCGTGGAGTTCGCAGTGGCAGAAGCGGCGACGGACGACGTCACGGCTCTCGCCGTCAGGCGGGTGGCCGCGGCCTAACGAGATGAAGGAGCAGCACCAAGTGACGAACTTCGAGGAAGCT